>JAXHST010000014.1:0-2121 GCA_034190325.1 Thermoplasmatota archaeon | reverse complement strand
TCTACCGCAGCTCAGCTGTGCTGTCTTTATTCTATAGCTCTGGGGACTCAAAGGGCTTGCATTTACATTTATTCTGTGAGGGACTGAAGACCTTTACCTGCTACCATGGATAAGAAAAAGGATCTTGTTTAGTTTCCATTTAATTCGCATTTGGCTGCTGTTTTTCTTTACATACTCCTGGTTTCATATAAAACCATGAAAATTAAAATAGATAAAATAGAGATTGAATTTACGCACCCCCGCTTCTCGATGCTGGAAGTGTGTTTACGCATAATGCTGCGCCTGGTAATTTCGCATTTACTTTATATCTAAACAAATACAGAAAAAGAATTAAGGATCTCAAAGAGGATTCTGAGAGAGCGCTGCATGCTCTTATAGCTATATGCTCTTATAGAGACGGGGATCCTTCAATGCAGTGCTCCGCATCTGGTCAGGATAAATGTGGACAACAGCCCAACCCCAGACCAGCATAGAGATCCAGAATTTCGGCGATGCTGGGCATTATACACAAAAGTTTAATATAAACAAGCTAATAAAGGATTAAGTAATTAAATGTGGATGCAAAGCAGGAAGCCATGGATGACTGTTCTCATAACAATTGCTCTCTTTATGGCGATGACGTTTATCCCGAAAGTGAGTGCTGAAGAGCCTTTGAAAACGGGTGCAGTTGAGAGCGCTGAGGCGTCTTCTATGGTGAGCGAGGTATTCAGTAGATTTACATCTATGATAGAGGAAATACAATTTATTTTAGATGCTACCTCTGATCTCATTGAGGCTCTGCTTGCGGTAACTCTGAGCGAGGAAGATGCGATCGATCTTTTCACCACCGTGGCCATGGCGGTGGAGCTGATTGCCGGCATGATTTTTGCCGCAATTCTTTCGACGTTTATAGCTCTTATTGTTATCGTGCTAACCCTACCCCTTGCCCCTATAACCGGTATGATGTGGGACATTTTTGTGCTTGTGATCATACTGTATGGCGGGTTTTTTATAGGGGTAATGGCTACAGTAAGGTTAGATAACGCCACCGGGATCTCTGGCTCAATTGGAGGTGCGCTGTCAAGAGTGTACTTTGCATTGACACCGCTCTGGCAGGCTCTGTACAGAAACGCAGGTTCGATAATAGAGAGACTGGCAGAGATCTGTGCGCGCATACCGGTCATCGGTGATCTCTCTGACTTCTTCAAGGTTGTTCCTGAGGAAGAAGTGCCAGAGCCACCAGCACCACCAGAGCCAGCATAAGCCAAGCTGCACAGATGTTCTGTAGATAGGAAGCTGAACCATGCAGGTATGACAGCATGTAGAGAGGAAGAGAATAAAAGAGCTGCACATCACCATAAGCCCAATGATTATCTCTATCCACCCCCCATAGAGTATGGCGATTAGCCCGGCCACAATGAAGACTATCCCGACCACAAAGAGGACTACACTGAGGAGAACGCCACTTAAACCGACGAAGCATGTAGGAATGCCGGGCCAAAAACCAGTGAGCATCATTATGATCCCGAAGATTAACATGGGTATCCCGAGAGGAAGACCGAACCCTGTCAGGGCTAAAAGTCCTCCGAGCACCAATAGGAGTACACCGAAGAGACAAAGTACGATACTGGCAGGAGCTTCAAGAGCGCAGATGCCACAGATCAAAAAGGAATAAGCCGACAAGCCCGACAAGAAGTGATTCTCATAGGATGATCTCCTACGCCCGCGCATACCGAACAACAGGTGGCAATACAGTCTGCAATACCCCCTACTGCTACAATGAGAAGAAGAATCCCTGAAAAAAAGGTGTTTTATCCCCAAAGAAAAAAGATACCAAAATAAAGGGAAAGAGGTTAGAGGGAGGAAACGTAGTTTCACTCCTCTAAGCTGCGAGTCTTTTTACATGCTTTGCGCTTTGCGTTTGCATGGTTATTTCCGTTTTTTCTACCTCAGAAGAAAGGAAGCGCTGAGCAGCAACTCTCGACGTAGTATACGAAGTCAGAGCCAAATCCGATTATGCCACCCCCAACAATGCTAACGCAACAAAGGCCTATTGGACCTATGCACCATCCGCAGCAGGGTATTCCTGACATCGTGCATAGAGTAAAGAAGAATTCCAGGCCCCAGAAGAGAAGAAATGCG
>JAXHST010000013.1:0-16848 GCA_034190325.1 Thermoplasmatota archaeon | reverse complement strand
GCTGGATATCTTTGCACACCTGAACGCATTTACCACACAGTATACACCTGTTCTTATCGAGAGAGAAAAGCTCATTTTTAAAGATAGGGTAAACATGTTTTTCTTTATGCGCTGGTTTGACACCAAGCTCATATGCATATTTTTCAAGCAGGCAACTGCCACTCTTTTCACATGTGATGCACTCTACATCATGATCTGAAAGCATGAGCTCTATCGCTTTTCTGCGTGCTGCGTTTATTCTTTCATTCTCTGTTACTACCTCCATCCCCTCCCTTACAGGATAAGTGCAGGAGGTCACAGGAATGCCATTTGCTTCGACCAAGCAGAGCCTGCATGAGCCTGTGGGCTCAAGCCTTTCATCATAACAAATATGCGGAATTTCTATCCCCAACTTTTTAGCTGCCTCCAGTATTGTTGTCCCCTCTTTCACCTCCACTTCTTTTTTATCTATAATTGACTTAACCATCCCGCTCAGCTCCCAGGTCCTTTATCTCTATCGCATCAAACTTGCAAGCCTCGTAGCATCTCCCGCACCTCATGCATTCTACCCTTATCCGCACTTTGGTCACTGTTCCCCTCCGGTAAGATCACACCTGAGACAGCGCATAGCCTCGCGCATAGCTTTTTCATCATCAAACGTTTTTATCACCTCTATAAAATTGTCCTCTCTCTGTGATACAGGTAGCTCTTCAGGTTTTTCTCTCTTCATCTCTTCTTCATTGTGTGGTTCTTCCATTCCATATCTTATCTCATCCCTGAACTGCTGTAGCCTTTCAAAACGTTCCCCGCCGCTGAGCATAAGATCTATGCTTTTTGCTGCCTCTTTACCCTGCGCTATCGCTTCTATGGCGCTTTTGGGTCCTGTGACACACTCGCCACCAGCAAACACCTTTGGACTGAAGTGACAGTTCTGATTTGTATCAACCTCTATGAGCTTGTTTTTGCCTATTACCCCCTTTTCAGCAAACGCTGGTGTTATGTCAAGCTCCTGGCCTATGGCAGCAACAACACTATCGCACCTTACCTCTACTGTTGACTCAGTGGGTGTCACAGAGATTCTGCCGTCATTGGTGTATTCCCCAGGTTTCATCTTCCTGCAGATCACGCCCTCGGCTTTACCATTCTCACCAACTATCCTCTCTGGGGCAAGAAGGAACTTAAACACAACCCCTTCTTCCTTTGCCGCCTCGATCTCATCTTTGTATGCCGGCATTTCTTCTTCGATCCTGCGATACACAATGGTAACATTGCGACCGAGCCTTCTCAAAACCCTTGCGCAATCTATGGCCACATTGCCTCCACCTATGACTACTACTTCTTTACCCACGGGCAGAGGCCTGTTCATGTTTATCATCTCTAGCATGCTTAAGCCGGAATAGACATTTGGCAGCTCCTCTCCCTCTATGCCTACGGCTCTATTTTTCATACACCCTATCGCGATATAAACTGCATCATAGTACTCAACAAGTCCGTCTATCGTTACATCTTTTCCAACCCTGCAATTTGTTTTTATGTGAATGCCAGCAGCAATGATGCTATCTATCTCCTGTTTCAATACATCTTTGGGTAATCTATAGCCAGGGATCGCATACCTCAGTAGCCCACCCGGATCCGGCATAGCCTCAAATATTGTGACAGCATATCCCATTCTCTTGAGGAAGTATGCAGCTGAAAGCCCTGAGGGTCCACTGCCCACAATCGCTACCTTTTTGTCTATGTCCTCAAGTTTCTTCAAGGTTACACTCATGCCTTTCTCCAGAGTCCTATCGGCGCAGTATCTCTTTAGCTCTCTTATCGCTATAGCCTCGTCAAGTTTGCCTCTGTTGCACACATATTCGCATGGATGTTCGCAGATCCTCCCTAAAGTTGCCGGAATGGGATTATCTTCTCTGTTGAGGAGATAAGCCTCTTCATATCTCCCTTCCTTTATCAGCTGTGTGTATCCATACACATTTGTGCCTGCAGGACAACGATTTTCACATGGTGCTCTGAAGAGCGAGGCACACACGGAGGCTCTGCACATCTTTTTGTTTATGTGCTCTTCATACTCCTCTTCAAAATACCTGAGAGTGGTCAGTATAGGGTTCGGTGCTGTTTGCCCCAGACCGCAGAGAGAACCATACCTGACAGCAAAGGCAAGCTCCTTTAGCTCCTGTAGATCCTCCTCCTTTCCATGTCCGCTGGTTATTGCATTGAGTATGTCAAGCATCCTCTTTGTTCCAAGCCTGCAAAGGGTGCATTTCCCACAGGATTCTTTTACCACAAAATCTAAAAAGAACTTTGCAATGTCAACCATGCATGTCTCTTCATCCATGATTACCATGCCACCGGAGCCCATTATTGCTCCCGTTTCTTTAATTGATTCATAATCTACAGGGACGTCAAGCCTGTCCATTGGTATACAGCCCCCTGAGGGGCCGCCCGTCTGGACCGCTTTAAATTTTCTCCCGTTCTGTACGTCGCCACCTATCCTGTATATGACGTCCTTCAGTTTTGTGCCGAAGGGTATTTCAACCAATCCGGAACGATTGACCTTGCCGACAAGGGAGAATACCTTTGTTCCTTTGCTCTTCTCACTCCCTATGGAAGAGAACCACCTGGCACCCATGTTTATTATGACAGGGACATTGAACCAGGTCTCAACATTGTTTATGTTTGAGGGTTTGCCCCGTATACCGCTCTGTGCCGGAAATGGTGGTCTTGGTCTTGGCACTCCTCTTCCGCCCTCTATCGAGGCCATGAGAGCTGTCTCTTCCCCACAGACAAATGCACCTGATCCCTCCACTATGTTTATATCAAGGGAAAAGTCCGTGCCCATTATATTTTTACCCAGGAGACCATACTCTCTCGCTTGCGCTATTGCCTTCTTCAATCTTGCGATAGCCAATGGGTACTCCGCTCTTATATATATGAATCCATGACTGGCGCCCATAGCATATGCCCCTATGATCATGCCCTCCAGCAACGAATGAGGATCTCCCTCTATCTCAGCTCTGTTCATGTATGCCCCAGGATCGCCTTCATCGGCATTGCATATTATGTATCTCTCTTCTCCTCTAGCTTTGCGACAAAGCTCCCATTTCAATCCTGTCGGAAAGCCTGCGCCTCCTCGCCCCCTCAAGCCGGATGCCTTTACCTCAGCGATGACAGCTTCAGGACCCATCTCATGCAGAGCCTTGAATGCTGCTCTATAACCTCCTCTCGCTATGTATTGCTCTATATCCTCCGGATCAATTATACCACAGTTGCGGAGGACTAGCTTGAGCTGGCCTGAGAGAAAAGGGAGATCGTTGTAGGAGGGTATCCCTCCATAAGCTTCACCCTTATCTATCCTACCATAGGGCAAGGGGGATGGATCCTTTGTGAGCTGCGCAAATGCAAACTCTCCCACAGGTTTGCCCCCCAAAAGGTGCTTTTCTATGATTATCTTAAGCTTCTCTGCGTCTACAGAAGAATAGGTGACTCTCACCTTACCAGGGAGCTTTACGTCAACGATGGGCTCTGCATAGCACAGCCCATTACAGCCCACAGACATGGATAAAACATCATCCTTTATGAGGCCCTTAGCGAGATCTATGAGTTCACCGCAACCTGAAGCGATACCACATGTTCCCGCACCGAACACTATCAGAGGCTTTTCCGGGTTGATCTTCTTCTCACCCTCTGTCGCTATCTGCTCAAGGTCCTTTAGCTCTTTTACCCTCATTCTTTTCCCTCCCTATAAGCTTCGAGTATGTTCTTTACTCTCGATTTTTTGACTCTTGCGAAAGTTTTTCCATCGATATCTATGACCGGGGAGATACCGCAGCAGCCGAGACATCTGACGGTTTTTAGGGAGAAAAGCCTGTCCTCCGTAGTGCCCCCCACATCTACACCTAACACATCTCTGAGCTCTTCTAAGATCTCGTCTCCGCCTTTGACATGGCATGATGTCCCTAAACACACACTTATTGTGTGCTTTCCGGGAGGGTTGAGATTAAAGAAAGAATAGAATGTTACTATACCATAGATCCTGCTTAAAGGAACGTTGAGATATTCCGCTATCTCTTCCAAAGCGTCTTCAGGCAGATAGCCAAACACCTTCTGCGTCTTTTGCAGAGCTGCAATAAGAGAGCTCTCACTCCGATCTAATTCTCTCAGATATGGTATTATATCCACACTTATCATTAGAGTACTCTTTTAAAGAATTTACTGCTCTGGCTAGAGAAAGCTATTCATAAAGACTGAAGCTATAGCCGCAACTCCTGCACACAACGGTGTTCCCTTTTATTTCCGGTTTTGAGCCACATTGCGGGCATATACCCCTAGCAACGATGCTCTCAATCTTAACCTTTTTTACCTCCGGTATCTCTTCTCTAGCTGCATCCTGTATGAGCTCCAGATCCGGGGTTATTGTGTACAGCCCATAAACATTGAGCTTTTTCTTTTTTCTTATTGTTCTGATTCTTGCTCCTGTTGTTCCGATTTTGTCTTTCTGCTTTTTTAGAAAGTAAGCAACGGCTATGCCCCCGAAAACCCCACCGAGATGTGCTAAATGCGCTATTCCTGTTTGTGCGCCTATGATCCCATACATTGCATCTATACCGACAAGCAATAGAAGCAAAAGCGTTGCAGGAATGGGGATGAAAAAAGGGAATACCACAAAGCGCTCATGGGGATATAGATAGGCAAAAGCCCCGAAGAGCCCCATCAAGGCTCCGCTAGCCCCTATGCCCGGGATCCCTGTAGCGTACTGGCAGAAGCTGCCCACAAGACCGCTGATAAGGTAGATCCACATGAAATTTTTGTTTCCAATCCTCTGCTCCAGGGGCAAACCGATGAAGAAAAGGAAGATCATATTGAAAAAGATGTGAGAAAAACCCCCATGGAGAAATATGCTGGTTAAAGGGGCAAATAAACTACCGAGAAAAAAGAAAGGATCCTCTGCTAGATCGGTCTGGAGGATCATCCAGACAGGACGTGAAAGAGCAAGTGTTAGATCATCACTCCAGAGCACAATGGAACTCCCTACAGCAGCGCTTATCATCTGAAGAAAAAAGACTATGACGCATGCAAGGAGCATTGCTAGTGATGCCCTACCCCGGGTAAAGCCATAGAATATTGAAACAAAGATCACCAGTAATGCGATCAAAAGAAGAGAGATGTTTGCTAAACCGAGGATCTGTAGGATCATTTCCTGCTCGCTTCAGCTATCTTCTTTATAATTCCGTTCTTATTTTCCTTTTCATTGCCTCTTTTTTCGATAACAACTCTGCCCCTCTTCCTATACCAAAAAGCGGGGTGATGCTTCTCTTCAATGGAAGCTTTATAACCAAGAGATCTGGCTACTCTAGCGATATTCTCCACCGTGGGGTTCTGGATAGCGGCCGCTTTACTAACTCTCCTGCATTTGCCCTTGGTAAGCTGGGCATCAAAATACTCTGGATATATTATCACGCCCATTGAATTCACTTGACAAGCACGCCATTGAGTGTGCCATCCTGGCCGGGGCGTGATGTTACCCTCACATCCCCCATATCTGTTTGAACAAGGGCTCCGTGGGTGATTATGTTCCTTCTAACGTAGTGTGGATTTGCAGGGTTCTCAACCACGGTTTTTATCTTTGCTACCACAGTTTTCCCACTTTCAGGATCCGAGACATTTATTGTATCCGCTTTGAACACTCTTGTTTTCTCGTTCCCTCCGAAGGTTCTTATTCTCTTTATTCTTTTCTCACCTACCACGAGGGGTATTATCTCTCTAGAGATCTCCCTTCTCTTCTTTCCTGCATGTCTCCTTATCCTGCCGCCCGAAGGTTTTCTGAGAGATCTTCTCATCCATATTGCCATTAAGGGTTAAATGCAGTGTCTGTATTTTAATTTTTTTCATAATCCTATATGGCTGATAAAATAAAGTTATAGTCGAGAGCCATTTTAGCCTGATGTTGCCTGATTTGCTCTCCTGTGAGTTATCCTCTCTGTCATACCACCACGACCACTTGAGAGCCCTGCATACTGTGAAGAGCAAACAGATATAATAATAAAGAGATAAAAAAAGCTAATCCACAAAATGAATGCATCCCTCCCTTGTTTTTTTAATCTTTGGTGTTGTGTCCTCTGGCACCCCTAGCGCCACCAGCGAAACAAGCCTCAGGTTCTCTTCAATACCCATGATCTCAAAAACGTCTCTCTCATAGCTCCTACTCCACCCGGCGATCCAGCAGCCTCCATAGCCCAAAGCATGTGCTGCCAGCAATATGTTCTCTGTGGCTGCAGAGCAATCCTCAACCACATGATCCGTTACGCTTGTGTCTCCTGTGACAACAATGCAGCAGTAAGCTCTTTTCAGAAATTTTCCATTGGTACAAACCTCGCTAAGTTTTTCCAGCTTTTCTCTGTTCTCTGTTACAAAGAATTCCCATGGCTGTCTATTATGCCCACTTGGTGCTAAGCAGGCGCATTTGAGCATTGTTCTGAGATCTTTAACCGGTTCATCCTTATATCGCCTTACACTTCTTCTTGTCATTATGCATTCTATTGCTTCCATATACCTACAGTACATTCAATAAATGAAATAGGTTTCTAAATCTGTGTTTTGAATAAAAAGTTTTATTAGCTCAGAGATACAAATATCATAGTATGATTAAATTCGGTGTAGCGGGAATTCCACTCTCATGCAAGTGGAGATCTTTGAAGGAGGGTGTGACCTTTGTCAAACAGCTGAACCTTGATGCAATGGAGGTGAGAATGTTCAAGGATCTGGGGCTGGAAGAAGAGGATTTGAGGGAGGTGGATGAGACCACAAGATTCCATGGTGTTCAGCTTTCAGCTCATGCGCCCAGCTACATAGATTTCAGTGAAGAGGAGAGAGATACGAGCATAGAAAAGATAATCAATTCCGGGGAGGCAGCAAAGCTGCTGGGAGCTGACGTGCTTGTCACGTATGGAGGTTTTTACTCCTCTGACGGCTCATTAAATGACGCAATCGATGCCTTCAAAGAGGTCAATGAATACTTCTTAGAGAATGGTATTGCCCTGAAGATAGGGATAGAGACGACGGGAAGGAAGGATGTTGTTGGTAGCCTGGAAGATGTCATACAGTTGTGCAAAAAGGTTAAGAATACCATACCAGTTCTCGACTTTGCGCACATACATGCAAGAACGACTGGAGGTCTCCAGACGGCAGAGGATTTTGAGAAAGTTTTCAAGGCGGTTGCGCCTCTAAAGGTTAAGGAGTATTACATTCACTTCTCCAGCGTTTATTTTGATGAATCTGGTGAAAGATATCACCTGCCGATAAAGAGGGATTCACCAAAATTTGAGCATCTCGCACAGGTGCTTCTCAAGCACAAATATGATGCAAGAGTGATCTGCGAGTCTCCTGTTCTTGAGCACGACGCACAGTATATGAAGATAATACTTGACAGAGTAAAAGAGAAGGTCTATGCAAAGGCGGAAAGATGATATTCAAAGATTGCGTTGCTTACCTGACGCAGAAAATAAAGGAGGATCTGGATAAGCTGGATGAATGTGCGATAAATGATATGGTTGAATCATTTTTTGAGTGCGATAAAATGTTCATCTATGGGGTAGGGAGGAGTGGCCTGGCTAGCAAGGGTTTTGCGATGAGGCTCATGCACCTTGGCTTTAAGATATATGTTATGGGGGAGACAGTTTCACCTCCAGTCAACGAGGGGGATCTCGTGATCCTGGTTTCAGGTTCTGGCAGGACAAACAGTGTTGTGAAGATAGCTCAATTATCGAAGGAGGTTAGAGCTAAAATTGTTGTGATAACAGCTGAAAAAAATTCGCCACTGGCAGACCTGGCAGATCTCACAATAGCCCTGGATGTTCAGAAAGATAAGAACCCAAAGCTTGCTCCACTTGGAACTCTTTTCGAGGATGGATCTCTGGTGTTCTTTGATTGTATAATCTCTGAGCTCCTGGATAGGATGGGGGAGAATGAAGATCGAATGACCGCCAGGCATGCTTCACTTGAATGATGGCTCATCTACATAAGCCTGGATTGATAGGTTTGGGAAATGAGAAAGATATTTCTGGATAGCGCAGAATCCACAAACGATGTTGCAAGGGCGTTTGGAGAGAAGGGAGAAAGAGATGCTGTGGTTGTTGCCAGAGAGCAGAGAAAAGGAAGGGGGAGGAATGGGAGATCATGGTTTTCCGATGCAGGGGGGTTGTACTCCTCTTTTATACTGGAAAAGAAGAGGTTGCTCCCCTTTATTGCGGCTATCAGCGCCGCAAAAACCGTTGAGCGCTATGTAGACGAGGCAGGATTGAGAGAGATGGATGTTGAGATCAAGTGGCCCAACGATATAATGGTAAGGGGAAGAAAGGTCTGTGGCATACTGTGCGAAGGTTGCAGAGATTTTGATATCGCTGGTATAGGAATTAATGTCAACAACAAAGTTTCTTTAGAGTGCGCAACATCCATAAAGGAGGTCACAGGAAAAGAACCTGCGATCGATGAAGTGCTGGATTCTCTGGTATCAAACATCGAAAAAAATCTTTTGAGCCCAGAGGAAGAGGTCATAAAAGAATATAAAAAAAGATGCAGGATGCTCGGAAAGAGAGTAAAGGTGAAGCTTGAAGAAGGGTCAATTGAAGGGATCGCAGGGATGGATGAAGAAGGATATCTGCTGGTAAATGGTCTTAGGATAAGCGTCGCAGAAGCCATTAGAGTAGAGCAGTAGTGCACAAAAAGAAGAAAATGATTAAAGCTCGTAGAGCTCTACGGAAAGCGTGAAGAAAAGCGGTGAATTGTTCATATTCATCTCAATCCTTGCGTTTTCAATCTCAGACCTCTTCGATAGAGTTGCTGTCATAGAGACGGATCCTTTTCTTGCTACGCTGATAAAATGCATTATAATCTGTGTTTTCGTTTTTTTATTCTCCCTAAAAGAGGGTTTTAATCTGAAAGGCTCTGCATACTTTATAGCCTCCGGCTTTATAAGTGAGATCGTAGGCTCTGTGAGTTTTATGCAATCTCTGAGATATGGGATAAGCGTTGCCCTACCCGTTATACAGAGCCAGGTGATATTCACTGCCCTCCTTTCGTTCTTACTTCTGAACGAGAGGCTGTCAAAAAAAGCCTATGGGGGGGTAATAGTGATCTTTGCAGGACTTGCTACACTTGCCTACTCTCAAGCCTACAATTCTGCTGTGAGCAATCCTATCATCGGTTTTGGCTTTGCTCTCATAGCTGCTGCAGGCTGGGGTTCTGGAGCGGTCCTGTGGAAGATGGGTCTCGAGCATGGAGCTTCTTCAGATACAGGGCTGATCATCCATTACCTCACAGCCATAGCTGCTCTATCCTTCATCACGGTGATCAGAGGGAATTTCTATATAAGTGCTGCAGACACAGGCAATCTTTTCATAGCAGCTCTTCTAGATGGGATCATAGGCATGGTTGCGCTCATACACTCTATGAGATACATAAGTGCTACCAGAGCACAAACATTAAAGAGTTTATACCCTTTGCTCGCATGCCTGCTTGCGTTTTTAATATTTAAAGAGCCCATAACAGCCCTTATGGCTGCAGGTATGGTTATAGCTACCGCCGGCGTTATACTATTCGAGAATGGAAAAAATGTTATAGCTCAGGAATTACAGGGGCAATAAAATAACAATAAAAATATGATAAAAAAGGAAAAAAAGGGCTCAAGGGTCCAGGCGGCTGGATACGCCACCCTGCCAGTACTCTGTTATGTACGCGTATGGCATTATTCCATAGCCCGGGTATCCTGTTACACTTTCATATGCCCAATCTGTTCCCCATGAATTTCTTATCAGGAAGTAGCCTCCACCGGTATAGCTTGCATCATCAACGTATCCAACTATGTTCATAGCATGCCCACCAACAAACATATCGTAGCTCAGAGGCATCGTTATCACTCCTGTCCTTTTGGTCTCTGAGGATGAGTACCATGAGTCATATACAGGGACGCCGAAAGATATTATGTGCCCGTTATCAAGCCTGTCTTTCAGCATTTCTATACTGGGACTGAAGAGAGAAGAATCCCAATACTGCACATAAGGATATACAAAGTTCTTTGCCTCTGCTGCAGCTCCTGCAGGAGCAGGCCCCTGGGCAGGATTGCTAGTAGGATATGAATTGTAGGGCCATGTCTCTTCGTAGCACGCACCGTCATATTGAATAACGTCTCTCACAGCAGTCATCGTCGTTCCATCACTGTACGGGCTTCCATCCCTCTGTTTACAGGCATAAAAGAAGTATTGCTCACTGAGATCCTGTTCTGATAATTCAGACTCCAGGAAAGCGGTACCGGAGAATGCTGCGCATGTGCCCCTCTGTCCCTGATCCCTTATCGGATTAAGCTGTGGGATAAGATTCGTGGTGCTCATGCCCACATAATCGGGCTGCTGATAGAGTAGCTCCTCATAGGTTACTATCCTCGGCTCCTCCTCAAGCAATAGGCCCATAGGTTGCTCCTCAGGGTATACTGGCTCGAAATACCTGGTCTGTGGCATCCTCGAAAGGATTGTGTCCATCTCTCCATAATCTATGCCAAGCTCGTAGCACAGAGCATCGGGATTTGTGTGCGCCAGTGCCGTAAACTGCTCAACTGTTCTATAGCCCAGCAGTTCCATATGCCTGTACTGTTCTTCGCTCAGATAGTTTCTCAGGTCTCCTTCACTATCTGCTATCTCGCTGCTCACCAATGGGAGCAGCAGCGCCAAAAAGAGCGCTGCGGCCAAAAATTTTCTGTACATACATCATCATAAATCTTCCGGTATATACCTCTTGTTATCAATTGAGTAGTCACGTATTATAGAATCTGAGCAGCCTTTTAGAATGGTTATACAGTATGAAACAGATCTATATGGTATTGTATTCTCTGTGGTGAGACCAATCCATATTACATATGGTAGCATTATAGTCCAACAATATGATAAAAAAAAGAAAAAAAGGAGGCTCAGGCGGCTGATAAGCCGCCCTGCCAGTAGTTTGTTATGTACGCGTATGGCATTATTCCATAGCCCGGGTATCCTGTTACACTTTCATATGCCCAATCTGTTCCCCATGAATTTCTTATCAGGAAGTAGCCTCCACCGGCATAGTTAGCGTTATCTACGTATCCGACTATGTCCATAGCATGCCCACCAACAGTCTGATCGTTGCTCAGAGGCATTGTTATCACTCCTGTCCTTTTGGTCTCTGGGGATGAGTACCATGAGTCATATACAGGGACGCCGAAAGATATCATGTGTCCGTTATCCAGCTTGCTCTTCAGCGCTTCTATGCTGGGACTGAAGAAATAACCCCAGTACTGCACGTTAGGGTATACAAAGTTCTTTGCCTCTGCTGCAGCTCCTGCAGGCGCAGGTCCCTGAGCAGGATCGTCAGTAGGATATGGGTTGTAGGGCCATGTCTCTTCATAGCACGCGCCGTCATATTTGATAGCATCTCTCACAGCCGTCATTGTCGTTCCATCACTGTACGGGCTTCCATCCCTCTGTTTACAGGCATAAAAGAAGTATTGTTCACTGAGATCCCGTTCTGATAATTCAGACTCCAGGAAAGCGGTACCGGAGAATGATGCGCATGTGCCCCTCTGTCCCTGATCCCTTATCGGATTAAGGTATGGGATAAGATTCGTGGTGCTCATGCCCACATACTCGGGCTGTTGATAGAGTAGCTCCTCATAGGTTACTATCCTCGGCTCCTCCTCAAGCAATAGACCCATAGGTTGCTCCTCCGGGTATACTGGCTCGAAATACCTGGTCTCTGGCATCCTCGAAAGGATTGTGTCCATCTCTCCATAATCTATGCCAAGCTCGTAGCACAGAGCATCGGGATTTGTGTGCGCCAGTGCCGTAAACTGCTCAACTGTTCTATAGCCCAGCAGTTCCATATGCCTGTACTGTTCTTCGCTCAGATAGTTTCTCAGGTCTCCTTCACTATCTGCTATCTCGCTGCTCACCAATGGGAGCAGCAGCGCCAAAAAGAGCGCTGCGGCCAAAAATTTTCTGTACATACATCATCATAAATCTTCCGGTATATACCTCTTGTTATCAATTGAGTAGTCATGTAGAATCTGAGCAGCCCGTATACCCAACAGCTATCGATGGATCTGTCTGGCGATCACTTAACTGAGATGGCTAAAGATAATCCTCGAGGTTCAGCTTCAGCGGCAGCTCCACCTTTTTAAAAGCTTCTTCAGGCTTATCCAGGGGCCTTGTGAAATCAAAGCCTATCTTTGTTGTCTCCCTTGTCTCAGGATCTGCAGAGGGATCAAGGGAAGAGCCTGTCTGCTTTCTTTTTATAACAAGCCCATCCTGAAATCTGGTGGCCATAGCCCACTCAACTTCTGAAGGATCGTGCACATCTATGTCCTCATCCACTATGAACACGTGCTTCATGGATTTATGGCCCTGGAATGCTGCCTCTATAGCTTTTATGCCATCATCCGCACTCTTTTTCTTTATACTGACGACACCATGGAGCCATGAGCAACCCCCAGGGGTTATGTAGACGTCCTTGCACTCACACACTCTGTTCACCTCTCTGAATATCGTTGGCTCTTTGGGCATGCCCATGAGCTCCTTGTGCTCAAGGCCCCCGGGCAAGAGCGCATGATACAGCGCCCCTTTCCGCATAAAGATCTTCTCTATTTTTGCAACTCTCTGCTTCCTTTCTATATCCTTTGTTTGTGTCAGATCGACAAAGGGCCCCTCTTCATGCATCTCACCTGTAAAGCTGGCTATCATAACTATCTCGCTCTTTGGGACTTTAAAACCATCGATATCTACCAGTTCATAGGGCTCAAGAGTGTTAGCAATGTCCAGCTCGCTCTTACCAAACTCTGCGGATATCGCTCCTGCAACAAGAACCTGAACTGGCGCTCCTATGCATATAGCAAACCTGTTCAAGCCTCTCTTTATGAATTCATCAAAATGTCTGGGTAAAATACGGAGCGCTATCCTGTCTTTATCTATCACCATCATTCTATGGTAAGAGACATTTGTGCCGGGATCACTGAGCTCTGCGACGACTATTGCTGAGGCAATGTATGGCCCGCCATCCTGGGGATAGTACTTTAAAATCGGGATCTTACTCAGGTCTGGAAGGGCTTCTTCAATGTCCTCACCTTTTCCCATGGCAGGTTTTGAAGGGTTGTCTATGGCATGTGTGATCTTTTTTGTTATCTCCTCCTTTTTTATTCCCATGCCCAGAGATATCATCTCTCTTGTTGAGCAGACATTGGCGACAACGGGCATATCATAGCCCCTGACCTTCTCAAATAATAGTGCTCTGCCATCGAGCATCCGCATGAGCGTTGATATCTCATACTCCGTGCTTACCTCTCTCTTTATCCTTGTCAAAAGCCCGTTTTCCTCAAGTTTTTTTACAAAATCTCTGAAGTACATTTACTCACCTCCTACCGTTATCCTGAGAGTCTCAAATCCGGCGTTCTTGAAAACCTCCTCAACCTTTTGCTGATTTCCAGGGGTAAGAGCGATCATGCATCCTCCAACACCTCCACCTGTGAGCTTTGCTCCAGGAGCACCGGCTTTAAGCGCCAGCTCAACCATATTGTCCAGAACATCAGAAGAGACTCCTATTTGCTGCAGAAGCCTGTGATCCTCATTCATAAGCCTTCCCGCCTTCTCGAGATCATTCGTCTCCAGAGCTTTCCTCGCTTCATGCGCTATGCTCTCTGCTTGCGCGAATATCTTATCATATGCTTCCCTATCTTTCTCTCTCCTCTCTCTAACTCCTTCTATGACCTTTTTTGTATCAGCCACAACACCACTATTTGCCAGGAGCATATCAAATGGTTTTGTCCTTATCCTTTCAACCAGAGGCAGCTCATCGGAGTAAGGATCGGCAGAGCGCCTGAACCATATTAAACCACCATAGGTAGCAACGGTGTTATCAATGCCGGAAGGCGTTCCAGCAAAAGCTTTTTCCGCCTTATAGGCTATTTTGTTAATTTCTTCATCGCTCAGATTCAATTTATACTCATCAACCATTGCTCTGGCTATAGCAACAGAGTTCGCAGCGCTTGCTCCGATGCCACTGAAGGCAGGAAGGTCGCCCTCAAGAACTATGTGCAGCCCATCATTTATGGAGAGCTCTCTCTTTATTATGCTTATGGCCTCCATCTGCTGTGCCATCTTTGCCTGCGAATAGCCCGCTGTCCCCTTGCGACGATCCTCAAAAGCATCCTTTTCGCCTCTCTCAACCCTGGCAATGGTTTTATAGTTTATCGCAGAGGCTATCGCCGGTATCC
This sequence comes from Thermoplasmatota archaeon, assembly GCA_034190325.1. GTDB lineage: Archaea > Thermoplasmatota > UBA186 > UBA287 > UBA287 > UBA287. The sequence goes on along the minus strand of JAXHST010000013.1, from coordinate 2,594 downwards.
CGTAAACAACAAAGTGCTCGTTGAAGAGTATGGTTTTTCCAAAGCCGTAACCACTTCCCATAAGGAAATATGGGCATGCTCTTATTTATTTTTATTCGTGTTTTTTCTTTAGCCACCATTTAATCAGGCATACCCCTACTCAGAAAGTTTCATTTTAACTGAAATCTGAATTGTTGTTCAATAAGGATATAACAAGGTAACACACCAGGACAGATCGGAAACTTATGAAAAGTAATATATAATATTAGTAACATAAATCATTAATCATGAAAGGAAAAATAGCACTGATTGTTTCGCTTTTGCTTTTTTCAATGGTCTTTGTAGATGCAGTTAGAGCGCAAGAAGCGGGGGGGCAAAAACTCGAAATATTAGAAAATTACTCTATAGAATTATATCGGGAAACAAGTGAAGGTTACCGAGAGGAGCTAGAATACCATCTAGTATATCCTGATGGAGGGTTCTTCGTTAAGGTAACCCCTAATGGGGGGGAGTACATCGCTCTTGATTGCGATGGAAATGGAGACTATCATCCTTTCAGAGAAATAAAAAAAGTAGATGGGGAAGGGATAGCGGGGCCATTCAGCATAAGTAAAGACCTCAGGCCGGGAGAAAATCTTACAGTCGCTGTAGGTAATCTGGTGGAAGAGCCAAACACTTACGATCTTGGGTTCGCAGGGTATGTGTACGTCGGTCATATGTATAAACTTAGTTTTGTCGATACTAATGATAATATAGTCGGTTCATCTACCTCTTCATTTGCGCAATCTTATTCAGTCCCGGAGGGAAAAGAATTTTACGTAGAGGTAAAGGACACGAACAGTAAGCCTGTTAAGGGCGCAACCGTTGGCTATAGGGAGCCTAAGCATCCCAACAATATAATAGAGACAAAAACGACAAATAGTGCGGGAAAAGCAGGCCCCTTCACAATCTGGGTTAGTGGAGATCCTTACAAATCACAATCTTTTACTTTTGTGGCATATAAAGATAAAGGAGAGGATGACGCTGGAGCCAATGAAGTAAAAGTCTCTGTGCAAAACAAGATCTCAACCCCAATGACCCCGGAAGAGCTTGAAAGAGAGATAGAAGAGGCTTTGCCAATGCCTCCGCAGCTAACAGGCAATGTCACTCAGGACGTCTATGCCTGGCTTGCCTGGTGGTACAACAACTTTGTTTTCTATGGGAAGACGACAAGACTTGGCTATGGCGATCTTTTTGCGATAAAGAACTGGACGCAGATAGTTAAAGATCTCCCACAGCTCATAAGCAAATTCCCGAAGTACTGGGTTGACCCTGTTGGAGCGGTTGTTGGGACCAGGTACATGGTTGATGTTTTCAAAGAGCTCTTCAAGCTCATACCTGCGCTTGTCAGTATGCTTCCATTGATAATAGAGACCGAACCAAAGAGGATGCTGAGTCTCTATCCCAGCGTATGGATGCGCTTGCCAAACATGCTCAAAGGGATAAATCAGGCTGTTATTGATATTGCTATACTGATGCTATCGGTTGCCCCAGCACTTATGGAGATCATGCCGGAGATGCTTGGTAGTCTACCTGATGCAATACCGAAAGCGGGGGATATACTGCTCAATGCCACAGTAATCCTTCTTCAGTCAATCCCTGCAGCAGCCCGGGCTTTACCCGCTGTTTTTCTGGCGATTCCTGCTTTCCTGATGCTCATGTTTATGGCTACCTTCATAATGCTGCCAGAGTTAGTTGTGAGGGTATTGCCGATAGAGATACCAAAGATTCTCACAGGGTTATTTGCTCTCTGGCCAATGTACACAACGGGCATAGCAGCCGCTTTTATGGCGGGAGCGCCGATGATGATGTACTTTGAGCCCGGCATAATCATACCCGCGATATCTAGGACCGTAGAAAGCATAGTCCCAACAGCGCAGAACATGATGGGCGCTCTGAGGAGGATGCCTTCAGAGCTTCTTGGCCCGATGCTCAGCGGTATAATGTCAGCGCTCTTTTCGATAAACTTTGCATTTGGTTGTGCCTGGATGGTTTTAGGATCTATAGCTCAGTTTCCCACAGTGGTTTGTGGCGGCTTTGTGGGACTTATTATCCTGGGGATAATAGGAGTTTTCTTCGTTCTCCCTGTGGTGGCATCCTTAGTGCTCGGGTTACTATCAATAATACCTCCGTTCTCATGGATCGTCGGTAGCCTTTCATCTATATGGATGCTTGGATCTATCCTTGTCTCCTCAGCAATGGCTGTCATATATGTAGTGACAACGATAGGCAAACTATTGGTTCTGGATCCGATAGGGAGCATGTTCTCTGCTGTACTGAAGCCCACGATAGATAGACTAGCAGAGGCTATGCAAACATCTGCGAAGGTCTCAGGTGAGGCTATAGAGTCTGCAACCGAAGGAAGCGGGATCATTGATACCATAGCACCCCTTCTTGCTTCTCTCGGAAGCTTTACTGCTGGAGCGGCAGGTGGTGCTGCGGCAGCTGGAGGCGCAGCAGCTGTAACCCCGCTCTAAACCGGTTCAGAGATCCAGATACATCAGATAACCGTCATTCCCATCTCTGTAGTACTTTTTAAGCGTATCAACTATCCTGAAACCAAACCCTTCGTAGAG
>JAXHST010000012.1:0-2337 GCA_034190325.1 Thermoplasmatota archaeon | reverse complement strand
GAGAGTGTTAACAAAGTAAATATCTGTAGTTTCACCATCAATAATCTCTTTATCTCCGGCAGTAAAAAAAACCATAGAGTGAAGAGGCTTTACTCAAAGAAAAAGATTTCCATAACAGACTTCAGCACAGATTCAGAGATCCTGCTCACCTACCTACATACGCTCACTGCAGAGTTACTATAGGTATCTCCTGAGCAGATAATGAATCGTAGCGCATCGCACCCCCTTCATAACCCACTTTCTGGCACAGACTAGCCTTGAATTCTTTGACCTTAGACCACAGCGCACCTTTTTTTAAAGATTGGATGCCTTAGGCTATTGCTCCAGCGTTGATAGGTCACCAGCTTCGGTGCCCGCCTCCTTTGCTCTTAGCAACCTTCTCATAATCTTTCCACTTCTCGTTTTCGGCAAAGATTCAACAAACTCTATCTCTGAAGGCTTTGCTATGGATCCTAGCTCATGTGCCACGTGTTCTATTATTTCCTGCTTGAGCTCATTAGAAGGCTCAACGCCCTGCTTGAGAGTGACAAACGCCTTTATTACGTTACCCTTTAATTCATCAGGTTTTGGTATCACTGCCGCCTCAGTCACTTCAGGATGACTCGCTATAGCACTCTCTATCTCCGCAGATCCCAACCTGTAGCCTGAGACCTTTATCACATCATCCTCTCTCCCTATTATCTGCATGTAGCCCTCTTCATCAATCTTTGCGGCATCACCGGTGTAATAATAGCCTGGAATTGTTGTCCAGTACTTCTCCCTGTATCTCTCTGGATCATTATAAAGGCCTCTAAGCATAGAAGGCCATGAAGGTTTAAGTACCAGATGCCCTATCTCCTGAGCCCTCACAGTTTTCCCTTTATCATCGACAACCAAAGGTTCTATACCAAAGAATGGCTTCCCTGCCCAACCAGGTTTCATCTTCATTCCCGGGATAGTCGTTATGGTGTGCATACCCGTCTCTGTCTGCCAGTATGTATCAACTATAGGGCATCTGCCACCCCCCACAACAGCATATAGCCAGTCCCATGCTGCAGGGTTTATTGGCTCTCCAACGGTCCCAAGAATTCTGAGGGAGCTTAGGTTATGCCTCCTTGGCCAAGCATCGCCGAAGCGCATGAGACCCCTTATAGCAGTGGGGGTAGTATAGAAGATCGATACGCCATATCTCTCAATTATAGACCACCACCTGTCAGGATAGGGGTGGTTAACAGCTCCCTCATATATTATCTCCGTGGCGCCGTTAAGCAGAGGACCATATACCACATAGCTATGCCCTGTTATCCAGCCTGCATCACCGGTACACCAATATGTATCCTCTTCTTTGAGATCAAAATCAACCTTTGTTGTAATGTATGTTCCAATCATGTATCCGCCATGAGCATGAACAACCCCCTTGGGCTTTCCTGTGGTGCCAGAGGTGTATAGTATGAAAAGGGGGTCTTCAGCATCCATAACCTCGGTTTTTACTTCATTAGCAAGCCTCAGGGCCATGAGCTCATGGTACCAGTAATCCCTCCCAGGCTCCATGTTAACAATCATCTTTTCTCCTATCCTCCTTACCACTATACAAGCTTCTATAGTTGGAGATCGGCTAAGAGCTTCATCCGCTATCTTTTTGAGCTCTACGGTTCTTCCGTGCATGTAACTTCCATCCGTTGTGATGAGTATCTTTGACTGTGAGTCGCTTATTCTCTCGCTCAGAGCCTCTAAGCTTAACCCACAGTAAACGAAGTTTTGCACAGCCCCTATCTTTGCACAGGTAAGCATCGAGATTATCTGCTCAGGTATCCTTGGTAGGTATATGGTTACCCTATCTCCCTTTCGGATGCCAAAGCTCTTGAGCACTGCCGCAAGCTTCTCACACTCCTGAGCAAGTTGATAATAACTCAGTGTTCTGATCTCTCCATTTTCTCCCTCCCATATTATGGCTAGCTTATTCTTTCGCCATGTGGTCGCATTTCTCTCGAGTATGTTATAAGCTATGTTACATTTGGCTCCAACAAACCACCTTGCAAAGGGTTCATTCCATTCCCAAACCTTATCCCACAGCTCAAACCAGTCCAGCTCTCTGGCTATCTTGTCCCAGAACTCATCTCTGCTCTCTATGGATTTCTTATACCATTCGTCGTATTCCCTATGCTCCATAAAATAGGATATGATCCTTGCCATACATATTTTTTGTTATATAGAAATCCTGCAAAAATTAAATAAAAGCGAATAAATCTAAACTAAAGAGGTTGTGATTATATATATTATATATAGTAAGTCCTATAATAGAGCCCACCCATATCCGTTTATGAAAGGTTTGGCAGCACTCATAGCACTTCTGCTTCT
>JAXHST010000119.1:0-3121 GCA_034190325.1 Thermoplasmatota archaeon | reverse complement strand
AATTCCAAAATCAGCACAAGATCAAGACAAAAAGCAGAACACTGGAAGTAATCCTTACCGAATACTTTAGCTGTATAGAGAACAGGCAGGTAACCTTAAGGTTACCGAAAGAAACCAATGAGGGTAATAGTAAAGCATGGCTTATTTCAGAGTTGGAGCAAATAGAAGCGCATATTGAGAGGGTAAGAAAGGAGGCAACAAAATGAACAAGGATAAGATCAAGAGAGGAGAGATAGTCCATCCCTGGGGCTCTCCAATATCAATATGCACCAGTGATCCTTATGAAGATCCTGAAGAAAGAAAGAAACAGGTTGCATACTGGCTTAAAAAGTATGGGATAGAGCTTTCAGAAAAAGGAAAGCTGGTAAAGGTCCGTATTCTGCGGTTTCGTGAAGGAAACATCGTTCTGGATGAAATGGAGTATATCTTTCCCATAGAAAGGATTAGCTTTGAAGGAACAGTTAGGTTCAAAAGGAAGCTTGAAGAACGAGCCAGAGAGAGAGGGAGCAATGAAGGAAAGTGAGCTCCTGGATAGGAAGCACCATTATTGCAAACACTGCAAGAGGTCCTTTAGCTTGAGGGAGCTAAATATAAGCTCTGTTGAATATCCAACCCATGAAAGGGGAACAATGATATTATGGGTTAGCTGTCCCAACTGCCATCATAGGATAAGGAGGATTGGCACCAACCATAAGAGAGTTAAGAATGTGTTGGAGGGCTATCTGCAGGATATGAATAAACAAAGCAATGCGGCATAGATAGTATATAGATATATAGCGATACCACCCTTTTCATTTAATTAAATCTAACTGTATTGGTGTGTTGAAAAATGATTGAAAAAAGAAAGAGAATATCAATTCAAAAAAGAAATCCTTATGTATATGGACAGAAAGAATAGGGTTATGGAAGATGAAAGATCGGAATACGAAAGAATAAGACAGCCCCTCGATTACCAGCAACTCTTATTCAGGCAGATAGAGAGGATCAATATAAGAGGTAATGGCGACCTCACCAACGGCGTTTTTACCTTTAACTGCTTTGCATCCGCTATAAGGGATTTGAGCATTCTCTTAAAGCCTGTTCATGATGAAGAGTTTACAGCTGCTCTGGAAAAACTGGACAAGGAATATTCAGATATCAGGGAAAAAGAAGACAGGGTTTTGAGGGATGATGAAAAAATAGCATATTGGGAACGCTTTTACACAGCGTGCATTGAACTTATGGGCAGAAAGGGGCTGTTGATGGCGTTTGATGAGACCGAGGAGATGAGATAAAATGAGCACAAGATATGAAGAAAATAAAGGAGAAAGGATATACACACCAGCTTATGACTACGATAACATCCTTTGGAAGAATATTGATAGGGCAATAGAGGCGCCTACAGGCGAAAATGCAGATAGGCTGTTTAGGACAATAGAGATAATGCTCCATCAAGAAGAGTATAAAGAGGACTTTGTAAAATGGAAGGAAGCAAACGCAGAGATAGAGCATGAAACAGAGCAGCTGACAAAACAATATGAAGAGACGGTAAAAAAAGAGCTCAAAAATTACGAGCTGGATGATGGTGAAGCATGGGCTGCAAGGAAGATGAACAATAGAAAATGTAAGGAAGGGATAGAAGCAACGAAAGCAGACAAAATAATTAGCTTTGTATTGAGCTCTAAAATAGTACAGGAGAGCTTTAAACGAAAGGGCAATCCCTGAGGCGGTATAGATGGCTTCCTTCATTGAGACTTACTACAACAACCGGATATTCAAGCAGAATAAGAACTGGTTGGCTGTTGTATGTGGAGAGACTGGCTCTGGTAAGTCCTATTCTGCTTTGAAGATGGCCGAGATGTGCGATCCATCCTTCAATGTTAACAGGGTAATATATACTCCAGAGGATTTTATGAGCGTTCTTGATACCAGGTTGAAGAGTGGTAACATCATAATCTGGGATGAGGCTGGGGTTGGATTACCAGCCAGGGAGTGGTATTCAATCTCAAATAAAGCAATTGATTATGTACTCCAGACCTTCAGACATGAGAACCTAGGGGTTATCTTCACAACTCCAAGCTTTAGCTTCATTGATGTTCAGGCAAGAAAGCTGTTCCATAGCTATTTTGAGACCCAGTTTATTAACTACAATGCGGGGTATGTGCGCTTGAAGTGGCTATTGATCCAAGACAACCCAAGACTGAATAAGATCTATTATCACTATCCAAAGCATGTTAAAGATGGGAGGACCATAACCATAAGCAGAGTTAACATCTACAAACCATCTGATAAGCTCATTAAGGCTTATGAAAAGAAGAAAAAGAACTACACAAGAGCTCTCAAGGAGAACACCAAAGAGACCATAGCCAGCAGCCAGAAAAAGGAGATAGATCTGGATGAAGTTGAAGAGATGATAAGAGCAAACCCGGAGCCATACATTAAAGAATACAAGCAAAGGCGGTTTGTGGACCCTACTGCAATTATGAACGAGTTTGGTATAGGGAGTATAAGGGCTAAAAAGGTTAAGGAGAGAGTGGAAAGGGATCTCTTGAATGGAGAATGAAGATAGCACTCTGAAGCTTCAGTTGGTGAAAATTCACCAACTGACTGGATCTCTTCAATGGAGAATGATGATAGCACCCAAAACATGCATTGATTGATAAAAAAACAGCATATTATGAGCGTGAGAAAAAGCACATGGTCCCAGGGTGGTACAATTATATGGCAACATGTATTATCGTGCTGCTATGAGCGTTGTAGGGGCCTGTTTGGGTTATTTTATCTCTTGTTGGAAAACGAAATAATTTCGTTCTCGGGATCCCGAGAAACGCACTGTGCACTTCTCCGAAAATGCTGGAGAACGACACAGTCATGGTCACACTGTGACCATGAGCGATGCTTACCTGCATTGTGCACTTCTCTGGAGAACGACACTGTGTCGTTCTCCAAAAATGCTGGAAACGGACACAATGCCCGTTTCCGGAAAAGGACACTGTGTCCTTTTCCGAACTCATGTTGTTATGAGGGTATAATCATACGGCATGCCCATTTTTCCGTTTGCGGAAGTTTGAGCAATGGTTTCTTTCAGTCGGCGTGAAATTGTTTGTCGAGGTATTCCCATGCTCACAGCGATCTCTTCCGG
>JAXHST010000118.1:7591-28474 GCA_034190325.1 Thermoplasmatota archaeon | reverse complement strand
CCTCCTCTGTTTCTTCCGGTTTTGTTGTGCTAACAAGCCCCAGACGGTTTGATATCCTGTGGACATGCGTATCTACAGGCAGAGCATTGATACCATAACCATAGAGCAGGACGCAATTGGCTGTTTTTCTGCCAACACCAGGGAGCTTCAAAAGATCTTCAATGGTGTCTGGTACACCTCCAAGGCTCTTTATCCTGAGAACAACCTCCTTTACCCTCTTCGCTTTTTCTCTATAAAACCCCACACCTCGAATAAGCTCTTCTATCTCTTTAACATCTGCATCAGCAAGCTCTTCAGCGTTACTGTAGCGGTTGAATAACTTTTCTGCAGCCTTCTCTGTTTGTTCATCTCTTGTCCTCTGCGAAAGGATGGTAAAGATAAGCGTATAGAAAGGATCCTCTTTACGCTCTCTTCTCCTGTATCTCTTTTGAAGTTCTATTACTACTTCCTCAGCCTTCAACATCCAGTGCCTTCAAGCCCGCCTTTATCGCCCTGACTCTCCTGAGCTTCTTATCTGTTTTTATAAAAGCGATCTCTACAAAAATATGCACCTTAGCATTAAAGAAGTGTCCCGCTGCTACTTTTTCGCCGTTGCTCAGAGAGCAATGTATGTGGGCTATGCCCTCCTCTGAAACATTACCCTGCATAGAGATAAGCTCCATGGGCTCTTTTATCAGGAACTTTTCGTATCGCTCCTCGCCCCAGTTATACACGCCAAGCTCTGCATCCTCAACAGCCCCCACGCCTCCGAGGATCCACGAGTTATAAAGCTCTCTTTCTTCTGTTGTTCTCTTTATTTCATCAGCAAGATCTTTTCCCCTATCTATCCTGACTATTTCAACGTTCATTTATATGTCTCTCTCCAGCTCCTCTATCTTCTTTTTGAGCTCTACGATCTTAACATCGTCGTTTGCTTCAGACTCTATTATTCTTCTGAGCTCCTCTATTTTCTTTTTCATTTCTTTAGGATCTTTTATCATTTTATATCATAACCTCACTTCTGAGCAATCCATACCATGGCTCTCGGCAACAGCTTTGTTTACAATCTCTCCATCAACTATGTTCAGCCCTTCCTTTAAAGCCCTGTTTCTTCTGGCAGCCTCTTTCCATCCCAGATCAGCTATTTCTATTACGTAGCTTAACGTAGAGTTCGTCAGAGCTATTGTTGATGTTCTCGGGTATGCTCCAGGAATGTTTGCAACGCAGTAATGGACTACGTTCTCTTCAAAGTATACAGGATTTTTGTGTGTTGTTGGCCTTGAAGTCTCTGTGCAACCGCCCTGATCTATTGCTACATCAACTATAACAGAACCAGCTTCCATCTCTCTGAGCATATCCCTCTTTAAGAGCTTCGGTGCAGCCTTTCCGGGAATGAGCACAGCACCAATGACAATATCCGCATTTTTTATCTCTTTTCTTAAAGTGTACTCATTGGAGTAGGCAACGTTTACATTTTTTGGCATAATTTCGTTCAGCTTCCTTATCCTGTCTATGTTTATCTCCAATATCGTTACCCTGGCGTTCAGCCCGCTTGCTATGAGCGCAGCATTTGCACCCACAAACCCACCACCGAGGACCACTACCTTTGGAGGTACTATGCCGCTTGCTCCTGTGATGAGAACCCCCTTACCGCCCTCAAATTTCGCAAGAAATCTTGCACCCATGATAGGGGCGACCCTTCCGGCAATCTCGCTCATCGGTGCTAACAGCGGTAGAGAGCAGTCCCCTCTCTGGACAGTCTCATACGCTATGCATGTGGCGCCAGAGCCCACCATAGCTTCAGTCAATCTTTTATCAGCAGCGAAGTGAAAATAGGTGAACACGGTGTGATTTCCTTTTATTTTATTGTACTCGCTCTCTAAAGGCTCTTTTACCTTAACTATCATCTCTGCCTTCTCAAAAAGCTCATCAGCGCTATCGATGATTTTTGCGCCGCTTTCTATATACTCTCCATCTGTGAAACCGCTGCCAATGCCTGCGTTATGCTCAACAAGCACTTCATGCCCCCTGTTTGTTAACTCAAGAGCTCCAGCGGGAGTCATTGCAACCCTGTACTCTTCCTCCTTTATCTCCTTAGGTACACCTATTATTGTCATATTTAGCACCCTCAGAGATTAGTGTTTTGCTGATATTTATCTCTATCTTTCTTTTTCAGTCTTCGCAGGCAAGCTCATCGTAGTGTATTAACCCTATCAGTTTGCTTACGATCTCCACACTTTCATCCTTTGAAAAGCCATCTACGCTTGGCGCTTTTACCTTTAACCTTCCGTCCACCAGGCCCGAGGCTGCAGTAAAAAGCCTCTCTTCTGTATCGCTATTGCAGAGCAGAGGCCTATTGTTCAGTTTTCCAAGAGTAGCAAGAAGCCCATAAGCCCCCCAGTTTGAAGTGCTGCCTACGATGAGTTGATCCGTTTTTACTTTTGAGGCAATAACTTCACCATTTTTCACCACCCTCTTTACAGCGTCCATTATCCAGCCCATTCCCGCTTCATTACCCCCATCCCCTATGCCTATAGTTCTTATTTCCTCTTCTTTTGCGAGGTCAATGATCTGGTCCAGGGGCACCACATATTGCGTTATATCCCTGCCATTCATGTCTCTGTATCTATTGTCATACCCTCTACCAGGGAGCTCTATTGTTATGATGATGTCTGGTTTGTAATCTTTCAGCAGTCTGCTAAGCTCTTTCTTAATTTCCTTTTCTCTTTTAATAACAGCTATCTTTGCGTTAACCCCAAGTGCATTGAGAAGATCCGATATGGGTTTCGAATAGGCTTGATCAGTTATCACGCAACAATCTTTGCCCAGAATGGAAAGACCATAAACCAGTCTTGCAGTGCCCAGAGGCCCATCGGTCTCTCCAACAACGCCCCCTTCATCAAGAACAACAGGGAAACCTGTGACTATGAAAGCAGAGCCTTTTGCCTCTAAAATCTCCTTTGCAGCACTGAGGCACATAGGGGATACAGAGATCTCTCTGACAGCGGCATAAAGGTCCTTTATGCCTCTATTGTTCTCCTTTGAGGTTATTAAAGCATCTATCTCATCGAACACAGCCTCCTCTGCTCTAGATGACATCTACCCCCCATTTCTATAATAGTATATATTATTTCTGCTTTTTTCTTTTCTCAGATGCGCGATCTAAGGGTACGTGAAAAAATGCGTAGAGGAAGAGTAAAGGCCAGTAATAACACATATATGACTGCTACAAACTTGTGATGTGTATTAAGATACGTGATACGCCAATTATGAAATCTTCCATAATTCGCTCTTTTCCCTGTGAGAGATCAAAACTGAAATATTATGGCCATCAACCAATAGCCATCCGCGCTTTTCCATGATTGAGTAAGGGAATGAATAGAGCACGATCTTTTCCATTATTTTGTACAGCTTCTTTCAAGAAAACAGTTTACAAAATGATCCGGGTTAATTATTTATATACAAAAAGGAATGACCCTTGATGCAGTATCCATGGAATTATCTGATCAACACAGGTCTTGTCCCTGAGGAGCTGGGATCTTTCTTCGACGATCTTGAGCAGGAGGAAGTGAGAGAAGCATTGAGAGATCTAAACGTTGAACCCTGGCTCAAGGATCTAATCCATGCCCTGCTTCTGGAGCTTGGCGGAGATGCTGGAGCTGCTCTGAGAATTGTAGAGAGAATTGATGAAGAAAACTTTTATGTTCTCTACAATAGACAGAGGCTCTGTGTTATCCTTGGAGACCTTGAAAGAGCGGAGGAGTGTGAGAAAGCTCTCAAGAAAATGGATCTCGACAGAAGGCAGAGATGTCTTGTGGAGAATGAGCATGGTAAGTCAATGTGGAAGAAAAGCCTTTATGGTGACGCTATAGAGCGCTTTACCGATGTGTTAGAAACTGCGCTGGAGCTTGGGGATAAGTTTCTTGAGAGCACCGGTTATAACAACATTGCTATTGTGTTGCTGGACACAGGAGAGTACCAGCAGGCAAGGGAACTGTTCACAAAAGCTCTTGAAGCTGACAGCGCTCTCAAAAATGAGAGAGGAATAGCCATAAGTGAGCTAAACCTCGGGGAGTGCTGCAGGAGGTTGGGTGATTTAGAGACCGCAAAAGAGTTCTTTAATGAGTGCATAAAAGCTTTAGAGGTTATAGATGAATATGAGAGAACAAGGTTGAGAGCAGACTGCTACTGGAATCTGGGCCAGATATTTTTACAGGAGCGCAATTTTGAAAACGCAGCAGAAAACTTTGAAAAAGCCCTTGAGTTCGGTACAAAGACGAAGGATGAAGAACTCTTAGCAAGGATATACCTTTCGATGGGGCATCTTGCGGTGGAGCGAAATTCTCTGGAGGAGGCCAAGGAATACATGCAGATCGCTTACGAAAAGGCAAAGGCTATAAACTCAAAGAAATACGAAGGCGAAAGCTATGCCCTTAGAGGGAGGATCCATGAGAAGGAAAGAAAGTATGCAGAGGCTTTGCAGAGCTACGGCCTTGCTATCTTCCTGTTCAGACAGATAAATGATAGGTATAACATGGCCAAGATGGAGGAGGCAGCAGGTTCAATATACCTGCTACAGGGCGATAAAGAGAGGGCGATAGACTACTTCAAAAAAGCAAAGGCAGCGTATGCAGCCCGCTCTTATAGAGATTTTGTTGCTGTGGATGAAAAGCTGAAAGAGATAGAGAGCTAGAAGAGATCAAGAAAGGTCATAACCTCTATTTTTGCTCCTGGCATCCTCTCTTCGAGCTCGGTAGCAAGCCCTGTTGTGTGCGCTGCTCCGGTGACAACAACGATCCTGCTTTCAGGGATCTCAGCTATTCTATCAGCCATGTATTCCTCTCTATCTGCCAGCAGGGAGTCGTAAAGCTCTGGCATAAAGGAATAGAACTCTCTTAAGCCCTCAATGCCCATTTTTGAGCCTATGGCTAAAGTTAGACATACTGGAAGGGATGAGCATGATAGCGTAAGAAAGCTTATCAGCGGTTCTGTTAAGGAGCTCGCGCTTAACGTATCAACTAGGGAACTGAGGCTAAATTTTAGAGAAACTATAGGGCTGGTGATAAATGAAAGAGCAATGCCCACCAATATCTCGACAACGGCTCTGAGGAAGGAAAAGAGCATCAAAAAAAGCTCTCTGTAACTCTGAGAGGTAATATCACTAAATGTTCCGCTATAGCCGCGGGCCATTCCTTCTATCGTTGTTGTTATGTGTTTATCTATGGGGTAGACAGGCACCCCAAGCTCTATCGCTGCCTTTATACCTGCAAGCATATCCGCTCCGCTCTCTGCCTGAAAAGCTCCGGCCATCTGCTCCTGAATAGTAGACAATATTATTAGCATTTGCACCTCGCTTTCATCGAGCTCAGCAACCTCAGGCTCCTTTACCTCCCCGACAACCGCATTATCAACCCCACCTGAGGATAGTAAGGAGTTTAACCTATCACTATCTAACTCAACAGCTACGGCTTCAGGCTTGAGCTCAAGTATCTTTTCCTCGACTTTTTCACCGATATCGAATACATGGGCGGTGCCTATTATTATGATCTCCTTTTCCTGATCCTGAGCACCCACCAGGCTCTGAGCTGCAAGAATAGTTAATGCGACGATTACCGCAAAGATCTTCACGCTGAAGAGAGGGGCTCAGCAATACTTAAATTTTTGCTGCGCTATCTGTGATAGAGATGAAGATTGCGGTGATCATAAAGGAAAGATGCCATCCAGACAAATGTCAGGAGGTATGCATAAGATTCTGCCCCAGAGTGAGGGCAGGGGTAGTTGACACCATAAAGATGGGTGAGGATGGCAAGCCTCTTGTGAGCGAAGAGCTCTGCATAGCATGCGGTATATGCGTAAACAAGTGCCCTTTTGATGCAATAAAGATAATAGGTCTACCTGAAGAGCTGGAGAGCACAGCCATCCACCGCTACGGCGAAAACGGTTTCAGACTCTTCAATCTGCCGCAGCCCAGGAAGGGTGAAATCATCGGAATACTGGGCCAGAATGGAGTGGGAAAAACGACGGCGTTGAACATCCTCGGGGGGCAACTGATACCTAACCTCGGGCAGCTGGATAAAGCGCCGGATTGGAGCAGGGTTATTGAGCATTTTGAAGGCACGGAGATGGGGACATATCTTAAAAGCCTTGCGGATGGTGAGCTGAAGTGCTCTCTGAAGCCCCAGTATGTTGACACGCTACCTGAGGCTTATGAAGGTAAAATAGGAGATCTCCTGGAAGGAGGGTATGAGCTTATGAAAGAGATGGATCTCCTGGAGCTTAAAGAAAAAAAGCTTGATGAGATCTCTGGCGGTGAGCTCCAGAGGGTTGCGATAGCGAAAGCCATGATGAAGGATGCGGATGTTTACCTGTTTGATGAGCCCTCTTCATACCTGGATATCTATCAGAGGCTTAAGGTAGCGGGAGCTATAAGAAAGCTGGCAGAGGATAAGAGCGTTGTGGTTGTTGAGCACGATCTCGCAGTTCTTGACTATCTCGCTGACGAGGTGCACCTCATATACGGAAGTGAGGGAGCCTATGGTATTGTTACCCAGCCCTATCGCGTAAGGAATGCGATAAACATATATCTAAAAGGCTTTCTGCCAAAAGAGAACATAAGGTTTAGAGACAGAGAGATAACATTTGAGAAGCATCCGCCGAGAGAGGCAGCGGAAAGAAAAGCTATTATATCATTCGGGCCTTTGATGAAGAAGTATGAGCGCTTCCGCTTAGATGTTGAAGGTGGAGAGCTCTATAGCGGGGAGGTTGTGGGCGTTGTAGGTCCTAATGCGATAGGAAAGACAACATTCATAATGATGCTTGCAGGGGTAATTGAGCCAGATAGCGGGGAGGTTGATAGAAGGGTAAAGGTCAGCTACAAGCCCCAATATTTGAGAGCAGAGAGCGATGCAACAGTGTATGAGCTCTTCTCAAAGGTGGCAAGAACTCTGCTATCCCCCTATTACAGCGCCATGGTCGTTGAGCCTCTGGGGTTGAAACCCCTGTTCAACAGGGGGCTAAATGCTCTCTCTGGCGGTGAGCTCCAGAGGGTTGCGGTAGCCCTCTGTCTTGGCAGGGATGCGGACCTCTATCTCATAGATGAGCCATCAGCATACATGGACTCATCTCAGAGAATGGAGGTGGCAAAGGTGATAAAGAGGGTTGTTGAGAGCAGCGGTAAGAGCGCTTATGTCGTTGATCATGACATATACTTCATAGACATGCTTGCTGACAAGCTCATGGTCTTTGAAGGCATACCCGCAAAGTTCGGTAAAGCCTCTAAGCCCACCTCTATGAGAGATGGCATGAACCTGTTTTTCTCCCAGTTAGGTCTAACGTTCCGCAGGGATGAAGAAACCAATAGGCCAAGGGTTAACAAGCCAGAATCAAAGCTTGATAGGGAGCAGAAGAGCAGGGGGGAATACTATTATGTGGAGTGATCTGAGCATTCCTGATATAAAATAATTTAAATGTTCAATGCATAAAGGTAAACTATGGATGAAGGATTGGTGGTCAGAGCAAATGAAACGCTCGCTCTTCTGTACTGGATAGCCGCGGTGCTGAATATAATAGCAGCAATCTTTTTTCTTATAGCGCCTTACATATGGCACATAATGTCCTTGCTTGAGCTCATGGCAAACGAGTCAATATTCGCTGAGGCCTGGGGCATAATAACCCCCGGTGCAATTGCATTTGCTCTGCGTGTGATTGCCCTCTCCTTCTTTGCCATTTCCGTTCTTGATATTCTATGTGCGTATGGTGCAGGGAAGGGAAGAGACTGGGCAACGCCCTTCGGTATAGCTGCAGCGATAGCAGGCTTGATAAATTTGCCTGTTGGCACGATCCTTTCCATAATTATCCTTGCCTCCATCTTCTGGGATGTAGTTGAGAGAAACGCATAGGCTCCACTCACACAAGCAAGGGTAGTCTACCTATGAGCTCTCTCCCGAGGGATATGGTGATGGCTTCTATAGCCTCTGTGTGTATGGAGAGGTAGGCAAGGAAAGAGAAAGCGATTATGAGTCCGATAGCTGGAGCGCTTCTCCTGAAGCCAAATATCTTTGCCAGAGATCTTGTGCAGTAATGAAGGGGCAAGCTCAATAGAACGAAAATTGCACAGAAAGCAAAGCACTCTATGAGCGCAGATTCAAGGCTTCTGGTGGTAACGAATTTTGATGAGAAAGAGCGATCAAAGAAGTAAAGAGAGCATATTATAACCAGAAGTGCTATGATCTTTGCAACTCTTCCAGCTTTTCTATCAGTTTCAAAGCGCCGCGATATGTGAGCTGAAAATAATAACAGTATCAGAGCAGCTATCCATAGCTTGGCTGCAAGGCTGAGAAACCGATCAGCTGCCGGTGCGCTATATTCTACTATGTTTATGTTTTCATTCTCTATCAGGGCGCTCCTTGCCTGCTTATAGCTGCCATCCATCCATACACCGGAGAGCAGGTCTGCGCCGTCCATTGTTATCCTGAGAGGGTCAGCATCCCCAAACTCTATTTTGCGGCAGCTGCCGGTAAATGTGCACCCCTCTGCTCTTAAGCTTAAAGTGAGATTATCAGAAGATAACCTTAAACCATCAACTTCAATCACGCCGTTGAGCTCTATCTCTCTGTCTTTTATCCCTGCGATGATGGATAGTCCATCTTCTGTATCCATAGCTATCTCGCCATCCCCCAGCGTTATAAAAGCTCTCTGCTCTTTAGCGTTTATTGTTGTGTTCCCGGCATTTATCCTGCAATCTATGATCGTCACTTCGTCAACCATGGTGTTTATAGGAGCGATTGTTATATTTCCGCTCAAGATACCGTTTGCTCCATATATAACAGCGTCACTGAACTCTCCATTGAGGGTTATCATGCCCCCTAAAGCCACTGGTAGAGAGATAGCTATCAGCAGGACAAGCCTCATTCAAAGCACCCCCTGAGAGCTTCAGGTATGAGATCAACAAGCTCCATGGTCGTGTAACCATAAGAATACCTTTTAAAAGCGATCTCACCGCATCTACCATTTATGTAGGCCGCCATACAGGCGCATTCAAAAGCATCAGAGGCTCTCGAGCTCAACCCTGCGCATAAGCCAGAGAGCGCATCACCCGTTCCCCCCCTGGTCATACTTGGATGCCCGACAGGGTTCTTCTTGAATCTATATCCATCGGATATCAGATCTGTGCTCCCTTTGAGAAGAACAGTGCATCCGAGCTTCTTCGCTATCCTTTTCACCTCCTCTTCATCTCTCTCTTTTCCCTCGATCACTTTGAATTCACCCATATGCGGGGTTACTATGCATTTTTCATTTAGCTCTCCAAGGCTTTTCAGAATTGTTGCATCACAGACTATATTCCTGCCCTCCTTTAGAGAGCTATCAAGAATTCTTTTTGCCAATTCTATGTCCTCATCCCCTAAGCCAGGGCCTATAAGAATGGAGTCAACCTTCGGAATATCATCTATCCTCTTAACTATCAAAGAGGGCTCGAATGAAGCTTCTATGCTCATTATTCTCTCAGGAACACACAGATAGACAAGATCTGCACCGCTCCTGAGAGCAGCCATTGCGCTTATCATTGGCGCACCCGTATATGGGCCACCACCGACGACGGCAACCCTTCCATTCTCTCCTTTGTGCGATTCCTTCCTGTTTTTAGGGAAAAAACCTCTGACATCCCCCGGGCCACAGAGATGTTCTATCTCTTCAGGTATTCCTATGTCCTTTACAATCGTATTCTTATCCAATCCCTCTTTTATTTTATGAAAGGTCACAGTGAGGTTAGCGTTCACTGACTTTTTTGTACCGATGCCGGAGGGAACATCCATAGCAACAACCATTTTGTTTGCACCGTTTATCTCATCTATGATAGAGCTGTACGGCTCACGAGGCTCACCATTAACGCCGACGCCGAGCATGCAGTCAACTATCACATCGCAGCTCTTTAACTCCGAGCTAAGATCTCTGTCCGAGCAAAGGCATTCCTCAGGTAGCAGACCGAATGCTCTCCTTGCCTCCAGTGCTTTTGGTTTTGAGACGCAGAAGACCCTTGCCTTCTCTCCCTTGGAATGGAGCTCCCTTGCTGCTACGAAGCCATCCCCCCCATTGTTACCGGAGCCGCATATGAATAAAATTTTTTTGCCGTGGAACCTGAAAAGCTCTTCTGCAGCGCCTTTGCCCGCGCTCTCCATAAGGCTGAAGGGGTTAATTCCATAGTGCTTTGCATTTGCATCCAGTGATATGAACTCTTTGAGTTGCACATGTGAATTTATTCTTCAAGTTTAAATAGTTGTTCTCTGTTTATGGTGTATGAAAGCATTTGTGGTGCTTTTAGGATCTCTGCTGTTCCTCCCTGTCCTTGCTCAGAACTCGGAGTTTGCGGCAGAGTTTGAGGCAGGCTTTAAAGCAGGTTACGCTGACGGTTCCTGGGAGTATAGAGACTACAACTTCAATCTCAGCTCAAAAGCCTCTCAGGAATTTGTTTCAGGCTACAATAGAGGATACCTTTTAGCGAAAGGGATGCCAGCCCTTATGCCGTTTGAAGGCGAGGGCTACCGTGAGGGCTTTGAAGCAGGTTACGCTGACGGCTCCTGGGAGTATAGAGACTACAACTTCAACCTCACCTCATCCAATGAGAGCGCCCTCAGTGGATATATCAATGGATATGTCAATGGATACATCATAGGGCACATGGAAAAAGTTGTTGAGAGAGAGAGCGCAGAGATGGAGGAAAAGCTGGAGGCTATGCGGGCAGAGAGCAAAGAGCTAGAGAAAAGGATAGAAGAGCTTGAGAATAATAATGCTGACCTTGAGAAAAGGATATATGAGCTTGAGAATGATATTCTTATCCTTGGGAAAAAGATAGAAGAGCTTGAGAATGATAATCTTAGCCTTGAGAAAAGGACATATGAGCTTGAGAAGGATAATGCTGACCTTAAGAAAAGGATAGCAGAGCTTGAGAAGGATAAGTAATGCTTCAGCTCAGATCAGTCCTCCGGTTATCAGCTGATCTATGGTCATAAGGGCACCCAGAACCACAAAGCAGGCTCCAGCTACCTTTGATAGCTGGTCTTCACTCACCCTGTTTGCGTAGGTCGCAGCCATAGCAGCACCAGTGGCGCCACCGACCCAGGAGAATATCAAAAGCCCTATTGGGACTGGAGCATAGAGCGCATGACCTATGAGCCCGGAAAGCGCAGTAAAAGTCATTATCATAACAGATGTTCCTACAGCTATATGAACCTGATAACCCAGTATGAAAACCATTATGATGAACATGGCTTCGCCGCCGCCAGCCCCGGTGAACCCGCTTATGAGCCCTATAATGAGCCCCATAACAATACCCCAGAATCTTCTGTTCTGCTCGAAATAGCTGAGATTTATCCTCTCTTTTAGATCCAGAACCCTGGTGCTTATGGGCTTTCTCATGAAGCTTATCCCCATAACGAGGATTATTATCCCTGTAGCCCTACCGAGCCCTTGAGCCGGTATACCAGAGGATAGATAGCTTCCTATCTGGGACGCGCTCATTGTTGCTGCTGCCATGATGAGCCCCTCCATGTAATCCACATTCCTGTGGCGTGCATAGCCTATGGTGCTGACAAGAGAGCAAACAACATCCGTGCCCAAACTCACACCTATTGCTACATATGGGCTAACACCAAGAAAAATAGCCAGCATGGGGACCACAGTTACTGCAGCACTGGCACCAACGAAGCCTGTAACAACGCCAGCGCCCCAGCCGGCAATGATAGCAACAATGATCTCAATCCAGGACATATCGGGCGAAATGGGTTGCGAACGTTTAAAAGTATCTGTTATTGCGAGAGACCATCAACTCACTGCCCAAGAATCTACGAACCCTGCAAAGCTGATTCTTCAGTTTCGCTGCTGGGCAGAAAAAGCTTATGTTATTATTCTCGTATATGCTTCGGGATCACAGATATTATCACGAAAAGTATCAGTGAGATCACCGCGCCCGTGATCTCCAGCGGGATTCCTTCGGGTGCGTAGACAAAAGAGGCTATAACAAAGATTGTGGAGCATACCATGCTTACCTCTGCTGCTGCTCTCTTTCCTTTTTTCCATACAAGCCCGAGAACTAAAGGAAAAAATACCGCGGCGGTGTATATTGTGTAGGCAAAGACGATTGCGTCTATTATCGTGGGCATAACGAAGGATATAGCCAGCGCAAACAGACCAACCAGAAGCACAGAAACCCTTGAGTAGAGCAATCTCTTTCTATCATCTTCTGTTACCTGGGCAAAGAGATCTACAGTTATGTGTGATGCAGCAGCGCTGAGCAGTGAATCCGCCGTTGACATTATGGCTCCAAGAACGCTGACAATAAACAGGATGCCCAGAAAACCAGGGATGTATGAGAGAAGAGATGAGAGGGATGAAGAGAGCTTTGAGCCTAGAAATGCAGGAAAAAAGCTGACTACGATGAGTATCAGCGCCGCAAGAATGGAGCTCTTTCTTGCGGTTTCTGCATTCTTTGCGGATAAAAATCTCTGGTAAAAATCCTGCCCTATGAGCGTGTACATCACTGTTGGCACAACTATCCCCATTATGCCCAGGGCTGTGAGAGGCTCATAGGTGTTTGCTATTTGCGGTACCGGGGCAACAAGGGCTATTGTGATAGTAGCACCTGCTGCAATTGTTAGCTGGATAAAATCTGTGAGTGTAACGGCCCACATGCCACCGAAGACCGTGTATAGAATAAAAATTATGGTGGCTATAGCGCCAGCTATCCTTGGCGGAACACCGAAGAGGGAGAGCAGCTCCTCTGTGGCTATTATCTGCGCAGCCAGTATCCCTATCATAGATGCCAGTGAAAGAAGCGCCGTATAGGGTCTCAGGAATCTGCCACCATACCTTCTTTCAAGGTACTCTGGAGCTGTGAAGAGAGAGAGCTCTCTAAGCCTGGGAGCTATGAAAGAGAGAGCCAGAAGCCCTATAGCGCACGAGATACCGTACCACATTCCCCCTAAAGTTCCATGCAGCATGCCATACTCTATCTCCCCCATAACCATGCCCCCTCCGAAGTGCGTGGCTGCAAGGGTGAATGTGAGGAGCAGTACCCCTAATCTTCTGCCGGCAAGGAGAAAATCTTCAGCGCTCTTTATCCTCCTGCTTGAGAGCACCCCTATAAGAAACATGAATATGAGATATGCCAGAACGGCTCCGTAAAGGATAGGATCCATAGGCGCATTTATCTTTTTCCTTAATACTTTTTGTTATTTTGGGTCCTGCAAGATAAACGTTTATATAAGCCTATGTCTATTCTCTTTACGATTCCCTTGAAGTATACTAGGTTTGAGAAGGCAAGAATAATCGGTGCTAGAGCCCTGCAGATATCGATGGGTGCGCCAGTGCTTATCGATCTGCCGGAGGGCGCCACAGATCCTGTGAAGATAGCAGAGCTTGAATTTGAGGAGGGGGCTATACCAATAACTGTGAGGAGGAAAAAATGATAGAGGATGTTGAGCTAAGAAAGATACTTGATAGCAGGGGAAACGCTACAGTAGAAGCTGAGGTTTACACTGATGTCGCTGCAGGGCGTTTTTCATGTGCCAGCGGAGCGAGCACAGGGGAGCACGAAGTGGTCTCATTTGCCGGGAGTGTTGATAAGAGCATAGAGAACTTTGATGAGGAAAAGCTGATAGGGCTTAGCGTTTTTGATCAAAAGGGCTTTGATGCAAGGCTGCATGAAATGGATGGCACAGATAATTTCTCCTTCATTGGAGGCAATGTTGCAACAGCTCTATCTATAGCGTGTGCAAGGTGCGCCGCAAACACCCTTTCTGTGCCCCTTTACCTCTATCTTGGAGGCAGATTTGCTACATCACTTCCTTTGCCCCTGGGAAATGTCCTTGGGGGAGGAAAGCATGCCGTCGGAGGCACAGATATACAGGAATATCTTGTAATATCCACTGCGCCAAGGTTTGTAGATAGAGCCTTTGGTAATGCGGCCGTTCACAAAAAGGTAAAAGAGCTTTTGCAGAAGCGCTTTCCGGAAGAAGCCATAGGAAAAGGAGATGAAGGCGCGTGGGTCGCAAAGCTAGGTAATGAAGAGGCTTTGCAGCTGGTAAAGGAGGCTTGTGACGCTGTTAGTGATTCCATGGGCTTTTCTGTAAGGGCAGGATTGGATATTGCCGCTTCAGAGCTCTTTGACGGCACGCACTACAGATATAAGGAAAAGAAGAGGACAAAGGAGGAGCAGATATCTTTTGTTGCTGAGCTGGTTGATAAATACGGTCTATACTATGTTGAGGATCCTTTAGAGGAGAATGATTTTGATGGATTCGCGCAGCTAACAGCGCAGGTTGGTGGTAAAGCTCTGGTCTGCGGCGATGATCTGTTTGTAACCAACAGGGCAAGGGTTGTGAAAGGGATAGAGCTTAAAGCAGCAAACTGCGTTCTTATAAAGCCCAATCAGGTCGGCACTCTGAGCGATACCGCAGATACCGTGGATCTTGCAAGGAAGAATGGTTACTATACGGTTGTGTCCCACAGGAGCGGGGAGACCGAGGACAGCACTATAGCGCACCTCGCTATAGCTTTTTCCAGCGCAGGTATAAAATGCGGGGCCGTCGGTGGAGAGAGAATAGCAAAGCTGAATGAGCTTATAAGATTGGAGGAAGAGCTATGAGCACTGATAGCGGAACCTTTGAGGTAAAGCCACTGGTTGAAGAGGATCAATATTTGCTGAGCGGTGTGCACATAGGCACAAGACAGAAGAGCCTCGATATGGAGCCATTTTTCTATAAGGTCAGGAATGATGGTCTTTATATTATAGATATAAGGAAAACTGATGAGCGCATAAGGGTAGCAGCTAACATGCTATCCCGCTATGCACCGGAGTCAATTCTTGTGGTTTCTGCAAGGCAATACGGGCAGTTTCCGGCAACAGTTTTTGCAAAAACTATAGGTGCAAACGTCATAGCTGGAAGGTTCATGCCAGGAACGCTGACAAATCCTGATGCGTCGAACTATATGGAGCCTGAAATTTTGTTGGTCACCGATCCTATGGGCGATACACAGTCCATGAGAGAAGCTATCCTGTGCGGCATACCTATAGTTGCTCTGTGTGATGCAAACAATGAGACGAAGTATGTCGATCTCATAATACCGACGAACAATAAAGGGCGCAGCAGCCTGGCATTTATCTACTGGCTTTTAACAAGAGAAGTTCTGAAGGCTAGAGGAATAATAAAGAGTGATGAGGAGTACACAAAAAAGGTAGAGGAGTTTGAAGCCCCACTATGAGGAAACCCTGTGTTGCCGGGCAGTTCTATCCTGCCGATGGTGAAAAGCTTAGAGAGATGGTTGAATCCTTTCTTTTTTCATGTGAAAAGGTAGGGGCAAAAGGCATCTTGGTGCCGCATGCGGGTTATGTTTACTCCGGTAGAATAGCCGGGTTTGCATATTCAAGGATTGAGGTGCCGGAGGTTGTTGCGATAATAGGTCCAAACCACACAGGCTATGGTGAGCCAGTTGGGGTCTCTGATGAGGATTTCATGACACCTCTGGGAACTGTAAAGTGCTATGGGGAGGGTGTAAAAAAAATAGATAGCATTGATAACCTATCGCATCGCTTCGAGCACTCCATAGAGGTTCAGCTTCCATTTTTGCAGGTTATGCGAAAAGATTTTTGTCTTATTGCGATAACGATGATGGACCAGAGGTATGATACTGCTACTTCTCTCGGTAAAAAGCTTCATGAGGCTCTGCCTGAGGGATCTCTTGTCATAGCCAGCTCTGATATGTCGCACTACGTGCCTAAAGAAATTGCTGAAAAAAAAGATTCGATGGCTATAGAAAACATGAAGAGGATGGATGCAGAAGGGCTCTACAATACTGTTGTGGAAAACGACATAACTATGTGCGGTTACGGGTGTGCTATTGCTATGATGACCTTTGCTTCCTTGAGAGGTGCTGAGAGAGGGGAGCTCCTGAAGTACGGAAGCTCCGGAGACGTAGAGCCAATGAGAGAGGTTGTTGGCTATTGCGCTATGGCTTTTGATTGAGAGCCAGAAGAAAAAAGTTTTTTAACGACCTCTCTTCTAGCTTTTATGCGCCTCTTTATTTTCATCATATCAGCGATGTTTCTTTCTTCTCTGCATGCAGCACCATCTGAATCCGAGCCCATTGTATTTTCTCCATCCTTCATAGGCTCTGAGCCTTTTATTATCATTCTCAATACAGAGATCTTTGCTCAGGACACAAAGGTGAGGGCAGCGCTGTTTAACGGAGAGAGAACGTGCTCAAGGATATGGAATGGAGAGAAATGGGCGCACTCCGATGCCCTCTGGGCAGAGATGCCCAATATCTCTGAAAAGATATTCGTCAGGTTCTATCCCTATTCCGACAGTGCCTTAGATTCTGTAAAATCTCTGCGCATAAGGTTCAGAGTTAATAATAAAAGCACGGATTGGATAGAGAAGGAGGTAAAGGTTGCTGGAGGCTTGCTCGAGGGGTATGCGGAGCTGGGGGGCAAACCTTTAGAAAACGAAGAGATAAGGGTCTATAAGGGCAATGAGCTCTTTGCGATGGCGCTCTCAGAGCAGAATCCTGTATATGATTTTGAGGGCAGAGGTTATTTCAGGATCTCTCTACCCCCGGGAAGCTACTATTTAGAATACAGAGAAAAAAGCATACCTTTCATAATAAAGAATAATGAGATCACTCAAATAAATACTGAGACTAACGATGTAAGAATAAATGAAGTGATGTATGTGGGCAAAGAATGGATAGAGCTGAAAAGCTCTGAGCCTGTGCCCCTGGATGGGTGGTATATAACGGACAGGGATTATTTCAACATAACTCTGAGCGGGGAGATCTCAGGGCTTAAGCTCATAGACCTCTTCTCCCTTTATGATAAGGCTGTGCTGATCGATACGGGCGATGATCTCACGCTTGTAGATGATTTTGGGAGAGTTGTTGACTTCATCGCTTATGGAAGCTCAAGGTATGTAGATCCCTTGCCCCCGGGCTTCTCTACGCTGAATGTTGTGTGTGCTGAGGGGGAGTCAATAGCGCTTATAAACGGATCTTACAGGGTAGCGAGGGCTACAAGAGGGATGCCCAATGATATAGAGATAAGAAAGGAGTTCTCATACGATAGAGCTGAGCCATTTCTCTCTCCAGATGATAGTTTTGACAGAGTTATGTCTCTTCTGGAAGGTGCTGAAGAATGGGTCTATATAAGCACATATAAGTTTTCTTCGCTACCAGTTTACTATGCGCTTCTGGATCTGCAGGAAAAAGGTGTGGATGTGAAACTTATCATGGGGCAGGAAAGCCCCATAGATCTAAAGATACCCCACGTTATAGCAGGAAAGCCCCTCAACCATGCAAAATACGCCATAATCGATGATCTCTCTCTCGTTAGTTCAGAGAACTTCGATGAGAATGGGTTGCCTGTAGCGGAGGGCAATAGGGGCTGGTGGATCCTCTTTGAGGGGAGCGATATAGATCTCTACAACCTTTTTGCTCTTGACTGGAACAATGCTTCTGGAGCGCTTATGTCCTTTAATCCCGGCTTTGCTGCTGCGGGATCAATTAAAGGGGCCAAGCTTCTTTTGACACCGGACAACTCCTTTCTGGAGATCATGAATTTGATAAACTCCGCCCAAAAGAGCATATATATGGAGCAGTTATATGTAAAGAACAGGGATATCATAAAAGCTCTTGAGAGAGCTGTTAAGCGCGGCGTTGGAGTCAGGATAGTGTTAGATGATAGGGGCGAGCTGGATGTAGCGGGAGCTGAGATTATATTGAGGGAAAACATACACAACAAGGGCATTATAGTTGACAACGAAACAGTTATTGTATCAAGCATAAATCTCAGCGATAATAGCCTTTTTGAGAATAGAGAGGTTGGTGTGATTTTAAATGATGAATCCGTAGCAAAATACTTCTATACAAAGCGCATTTCATAACCATGCTTGCGAAGTGCGACGAGCACGGTTATTACAGAGCAGAGCTATGTCCCATATGCGATAAGAAGGGGAAGTTCCTCATGAGCGATAAGGAGCTTGATAGGGTTGGTAGAATAATAACCGGGATACTGAGGCACTTTCCAGATCGCTTCGGTGTTATTCTGGATGAGCATGGTTTTGTTTCAATAAATGAGCTTGTTGAGTCCATAAAGAGCAGGAACAGGAGCTTTGGCTGGCTGAAGGAGGAGCATGTGATAGCACTAGCTGAGACAGATGATAAGGGAAGGTACCAGATAGAGGATGGAATGATAAGGGCAACGTATGCTCATACGATAGATGTGGACCTTAGCGATCTGCCAGAGGATAATATCCCAGAATTGCTCTACTACCCTGCATCGGAGGAAGAGGCGCCGATGCTTTTAGAGCGCGGAATAACCCCTATGGGGCAAACGTATGTGCACTTAAGCGGCACCAGAGAAAAGGCCATGGAAGCGGGGATGGTGAAGAATGAGAGCCCCATTATCTTAACGATAGAGGCTGAGAAGATGGTGGGAGAGATCTACAGGGCTGGCAGGGAGGTTTACCTTGCAAAAAAGGTTCCCGCGGATTGTTTGCAGTAAATTCTGCAGACTCTGGGCTTAATCGGAGCGATAATTATTTATAGAATTAATTACATAATAAATAATAGGTGAAAAGATGAAGGCGAATAGATTGGCCAAGGATGAAGGAGGCGACTTCGGCATAGGGACGATGATAATATTTATTGCTATGATCGTCGTTGCCGTCGTTGCCGCGACCGTTATTATCGAAGTGATGAACAGGTTGCAGGGTAATGCCTACAACACAGGACTGGAGGCGACCCAGAGGGTATCCAGCGGCGTTGACGTCAGGCTCGTGACCATGGAGAGGGCCAGAGAGAACCCGTTAGGTGGGCTGCCAGCTGGTTTGGGGAGTAGCCTTGGGAGTCTAGGAACGTCGACTCCGGTTCTAGGTGACCTTTTTTCTTCTCCCTCTGAATACGTGGGGACTATAACGGTAACCCTTCAGCTGAGGGCGGGTTCCCAGCCCATAGGTCTTGACAAGCTCACCCTAACGGTGCTGACTCCAAGGGACATGCAGACCTACAGTGGGGGCGAAACCGAAAGCTCAATACAGTATTCAGAGATAAGAACGATCATGGATGATGATGGTTCCATAGAGAACATGCACGCACTCAACAGGATCGGAGACGTTGCTGAGGTCGTTCTGGATGTGTCGAGTCTGAAAATAACCCCGGGCACAAGGTTCACTGTGAGAACAACGCCGGAAGTGGGCATGGCGGCGAGTATTGACTGCACTGTGCCTGTGGGCTATGCCTACGATGCAACTGCGCTGCAGCTGTACCCGTAGACCTCCCCTTCCTCTCTTTTTTTGTTTTTATTCTTATTTTTACCCGTGTTCTTGGATGTTTTTTGATGCGTTTTTTCATAACTCCTCGGCAGGCGTGTCTGGATTATAAACGTTATTGATTCCTGAATGAGCGCGTGACAGAGAGTTCGCACAATATGCGGTCCGTTTCTTTCAGCTTCTCACGTCACATTATGCCGGGAACCTGACAGATTAAATGGTAGTGTCCCAGTTAAGAATAGTTAATTGAGAAATAAAAAATTCATGCCACATCCCTGGATGATCTGTTAATCCTTCTAACATTGCTGACGAAGTTCCTCTCTTGAACTCATTTATGAAATCCCAATAGAATTGGGACGATTGGAGTGCACATGCTGATTTCCTTTTATATTTTACACTTTGTCTTTCGAACCAATCTGCCAATTTTCTCCAAATCCCATTGGAGTTCTCAACGTCGGTTGTTTCTATATCATTGAGATCTGGTTTCCCGTAGATTATTCTTTTCTCTTTGCCAACAACTCTTCCTTTTTCTCTGGTCTTTATATGCTACCATGATTGATACAGGTATCAGCATAATACCATGGTAAGACATAGGCGTAATCATCATTCATCAGAGTATGCCTCTATCTTTTTATCTGGAAATGGTAGTTCTGTTTTCTGTTCTTTCAAATAGTTTCTCTATCATTGCCTTGCATGTTTCTTCAGTCCATTTACAATCGTTCTAAAGAACGATTTCCCAACTGCAAATGCTACAAAAAAGTAGGTATTTCTTTTTATGCAGGTGTATATCCATGCATCACCTTCCTCAAACCGAGTTGGGCTAATACGCTCAACATTTTTCTGTTTTTTTAACCACGCTCCAGAACTCATCACATTCAAATGGTGTAAGATCCAGGTTCCTTATGAGATAGTCATTCACCCGTTCTGCGTGCTCTGCCAGATCTTCCAATAATCCACCTATCGTGTCTCTGTGGTGCCCGGTGAGGCGTTCGATGCTTCACATCTCGTTCTTTTCAACCAGATGCTTGCATATGTTGATTATTTCATCCTCAGATAATCGTTTTCGATGGAGTAGTGTACCTTTAGTTTCCATGAAATAGGTCTTACGATGTTTACAGTAATACCTCTGATGACCGGTACAATTCCCGCTTTTAATAATATCCTTTCCCCCCTCCTTTAGGTAGTAACGACATCTGGGGTTCTGACAAACAACATTGATTTCTCCTCCTGGACGTGCCATATAGATCCACCAGGAGGGAGTGTCTTTAGAGATGTAATAAACTATCGTAGATTAGGACATTACCGATTAAATAGATAAGAGGCCTCTGGCAAGTGACACGGATTAAAGTTTAAAAAGGTAGATATTTCATCATAGTTCATTCAGACAAGCAGCAGTCTATAAGTATGCGTCAATACACTTCTAGAAGATTATGTCAAGACACTGGTAGGCGAATGCCCAGCCATAGTTGATGGATATGCTGATCAGTCCCATGATATACGACAGGGTGAATCTGAGTAGCATAATGCAGCCGCTGGCAAGGGCGGATATCGAACCAATAATACCCATCAGACATATCATAGATAATCC
>JAXHST010000118.1:0-7491 GCA_034190325.1 Thermoplasmatota archaeon | reverse complement strand
TTAAACAGCCTCCCAGCTCTTCCCTGTGATCTCTCCAACACCAAAGGTCCACGGTAGGGCTGCTCCCTTCCGGGCCTGGCCCGTTGCCCGTGGTAAAGACAGTGAAACGGCCCTCCAGCCGCTCAACCACCACCCCCGATCAGGAGAGGCAGGGAATCATCGAGAGAGACTGCGCCGCCTGAGCGCGTAGACGCCTCGCGCAGGTATTCGGCCCAGCATATAGGGGGTTTCTGGTTCAGGGGACCCCTATCCCCCCGCCTAGCCACCTTTCTGCCTTATTTAATGTCTCTTTTTCTTTTTATAATTTCTTACATATCTATCTTATTCGATTGGGTATTGAGGATCTTCAAGGATCTTTTTCAGATCATAAAATGTCCTCTCAACTGTCTGCTTATTTGCTCCTGCGAGATTTGCCACTCTTTTCAGAGAAACTCTCATACCCAGAAGCTTCGCTGTAAAATAGACAACTCCCGCAGCAAGACCATTTGCAGGTCTTCTAACAATGTCAGGTGACCTTTCTCTAGCTTCATTCAGAACGCTCATCGCTTTTTCTTTCATCTCTGGTTCAGATGGCGATAGCTTAGCGCAAAGCTTTTCTGTCAGCTCACTGAAAAGGTCTATCCCGAGCTCTTCAGCCATATCCCTGGCAGCATCCCTGACAATGCTTATGTTTGATCCGGTTGCTTCATGCATCTTTTTGAGAGAGATCCTGTATCCAGAGATGGATGAGGCTAGAAGTATGGATGCTAGCACCCTGGTCTGGGGGCTTCTCCCATCATCTTTGGATCTCTTCAATAGTTCCTCAGCTACTTCTCTGACATCCTCTGGCAGCTCTATCACTGGGCTTCTGAGCAGGTCACAATCCTCAGCGGGTGTTAATGATATGTTTAAAGTTTTTTTCAGGCTTTTGTACGTTCTGGACACCTTTCTCCTCTCTTCCATGTAGAGCCCTCCGACGGAGTTGAATGGTATGGGCTCATCGTGCAGTCTGCAAGCAAGATATAGAGATGCTTTTGCCAGATCGTTGCAGCACCTTTTCCTCAGATTTTTGTCTCTTAAAGCCTTTGAAAATATCTCTTTTGCCTCTTCTACGGTATTATCTGAGATCTTCAATCTTCCGGAGATCTCCTCTATAACCTCTGCGCCCTGGGACACCTTTGATTCATTTGCAGAGGACATGCTCTACCATATGTATATCTGGATATATAAGCGATGCGCTATGAAAAGTGTGATAAATGGAGATACCATTTATTTGTGTGCTCAGAATAAAGAAGGGAGAAAAGATCTATGAAGGATTGGAGGTCCCTTCCTACGATCCCTCCATTGTTGTGATAAAGCTGAAGAATGGCTACAACGTGGGCTTTATGAGAGAGGATGTAGAGATAGGAAGGATCGGTGAAGGTGAAAAGAGCCCGAAGGCAGAGATAAAAGAAGAGCCCAAACAGATTAATTATGAGGTCTCCATCCTCGGCACAGGAGGAACTATAGCGAGCTATGTCGATTACTCCACTGGTGCGGTTTACCCTGCCAGAAGCACATCAGAGCTTCTGCGATTTCTGCCGGAGCTGGGAGGAATAGTAAAAGCGAGAGTTCTCTTTTCCGCCTTTAGCGAGAATATGGGCTATCAACAATGGAAGCGGATAGCGCATGAGGTCAAGGAAGAGCTGGACTCAGGTGCTAAGGGCGTTGTCATAGCCCATGGAACAGATACAATGTGCTACACGGCAAGCGCTCTAGCATTTATGCTCCCAGAGCTCAGCGGTCCGGTCATTTTTACAGGAGCCCAGAGATCAACAGATAGACCCTCCTCTGACGGCTTTCTCAATCTTCTATCTTCCGTGAAACTCGCTCTAACAGACATAGGTGAGGTTGTTATAGCCATGCATGCAGGTCCTTCTGATGATGCGATAGCTGTCCACAGAGCTACAAGGACCAGGAAGATGCACACGAGTGCTAGAGGCGCTTTTCAGAGCTCTAAGCCTCTGGGCTATGTTTATGACGATAGCATAAATGTAGAGGGCTATCGTAAAAAAGGGGAGGAAACGGTTATAGATACAGGAATGGATGAGCATGTTGCCCTGCTCTATTTTTATCCCGGCATGAGCGCAGAGCTCTTTGAGAGCGTTGCGGAGAAGAGCTCCGGCATAGTTATCGCAGGCACAGGGCTGGGGCATGTATCTGAGGCTCTCGTTGAGTCTATAAAAAGTTGCAATAAACCTGTTTGCATGGTGTCGCAGTGTTTAAATGGTGGTGTAAATCTGAATGTCTACGCGACAGGCAGAAAGCTTCTTGCCGCAGGGGTTATACCCTGCGCGGACATGCTGCCTGAGACAGCTTATGTGAAGCTCATGTGGGTTCTCGGGCACACACATGAGCCTGAAGAGATAAAGGAGCTGATGCAGAGGAACATCGCAGGGGAGATTGATGGTAGGAGGGTGTATGAAGGTTAAGATAGGGCTGGAGATACACCAGCAGTTAGATACGGGCAAGCTTTTTTGTGCCTGTCCTTCAAAGCTTGTGGAAAGCAAAGAATTTAAGGTTATGAGAAAGCTCAGGCTGGCTGAGAGCGAGCTCGGAGCTATAGACAGAGCAGCTCTCTTTGAGTCTGAGAGAGCGAGGGAGCACATGTACGCTTCTCCCGCAGAAGCCTCCTGCCTTGTTGAGCTGGATGAAGAGCCCCCGCATGAGGTCAACAGGGAAGCGCTGCGCATAGCACTTCAGATATCAAAGATGCTGGAAGCAAGGATATTTGACGTCATATGTTTTATGAGGAAGATAGTTATAGATGGCTCCAACACCTCTGGTTTCCAGCGCACAGCGCTCATAGCCTGTGATGGGAAGCTTGAAAACACGGGCATAGCTACCATCTGTCTGGAAGAGGACTCTGCAAGGAAGGTCAGGGAAGAAGGGAACAGGGCATATTACAACCTTGACCGTCTTGGAGTGCCTCTTGTTGAGATAGCGACAGAGCCAACAATTGAGAGCGCTGAAGAGGCTCAGAGGGTCGCATATGAGCTGGGGATGAACCTGAGGAGGGCAAAGGTAAAGAGAGGTCTGGGAACAATAAGGCAGGATCTCAACATATCGGTTGATCCTGAAACAGGCATAAAAGCGAACAGGGTTGAGATAAAGGGGGTTCAGAGGCTCAGCGATATAGAGGGGGTTATTAAAAATGAGATTGAGAGGCAGAAGAACCTGTATGCTATAAGAGAGATCCTTGCTGAGAGAGCAGATAGAAAAGAGATGCCAGAGGTAAAGGATCTATCGGACGTCTTTAAAGAGACGCGATCAAATCTGATACTGAAGGCTCCAGGAGTGTACGGGATAAAGTTATCTGGTTTCAGGGGGCTGCTATCAATGGGTGGAGAGCTCAGGGTTGCGAAAGAGCTTGTCTCCCATTCCGGTTTAAAAGGCATTCTGCATGGTGATGAGCTGCCAGGCTATGGTATAAGCGCAAAAGAGGTTGAAGAGGTTAAAAAGCTACTTGATGTGGGAAAAGACGACAGTTTTGTTATTGTCTTAGAAAGACATGAGAGGGCAAAAAAAGCTTTAGAGCTCATATTCAAAAGGGCTCTTGAGTGCTTTGATGGTGTGCCTGCTGAGGTTAGGAGGGCTGCAGGCCTATACACAGAGTATATGCGCCCTATGCCGGGTAGTGAGCGAATGTACCCTGAGACCGATGTGCCTTACATGCACGCTGATACCAGCAACATAGAGATACCTCCCACCTTGGAGGAGAGGAAAAAGGAGCTGATAGCTCTGGGTGCTAACGAGCAGCAGTGCTATGAGCTCATGAAGAGCGGTTACGAAGAGCTCTTTGAAAACCTTGTTAAGGAATCCGGTGAGCCCCAGGTTGTTCTCAGGATCCTGAACAATACGCTGGTTGAGCTGGAGAGAGAAGGGATGGATACGAGCGTGATAGACATAGAGATCCTGAGAAAGCTCATGGATGGTTACACAAAAGGGTTATACACTAGGGAAGCTATAGAAGAGATACTGAAGAGGATATGCGAGCGCAAGAGCTTTGAAGAGGCTGTAGCGCCGTTCAAGACTGCAGAGCAAGAGGAGGTAGAGGCTGTTGTGAGCAGAATAGTGGAGAAAGAAAGAGCGCTTATAGAAAAGAAGGGCAGAGGTGCATTCAGGGCGATAATGGGAGAGGCTATGAGGGAGCTCAGGGGTAAGGTAGATGGTAAAACGCTCAGCGATATTGTGCGGAAAAAGATAGAGGAGGCTGCTAGAGATGAAGCAAAATGAAGAAAAAAGCAGGATAAGGATTAAGGTGAAGTTCTTCTCTCTTTTGAGGGAGGAGTTTGGCCCAGAGCGAATGGTTGGACTCGAAAAGGGAGCAAGGATTGCAGAGCTGGCTGAGCTCTTAGGCCTGTTGAAAAGAATAGAGGAAGGAGACGTTTTTATCGCAAAGAACTTTGAGAGCGCCGAGGTAAATGAGCCTCTCGAGGATGGTGACGAGGTTGCTTTTTTCCCTCCGGTTTCAGGGGGGTAAAAAGATGAAGAAGATGAAAATGATGAAAAAGATGAATGTGATTAAGAACAAGAACAAGGATCTTAAAGATATAGAGGTGGAATGATGGTTGAAAAAACTGAAAAAACTATGGAGTTTGTTAGAGAGAAAATGAAGGTTCTGGAAGCTATATCAAAGAAGCTAGAGCTATCCGCAAGGATAGGGATGTGCCTTCACATTGAGCCAAAGACTGCATGCCTGGCTATGGCTCTCCATAAAGCAGGTGCGCAGGTTTTTATGTGCGCTAGCAACCCTTTATCCACAAAGGAGAGCGCGGTGTCTGCTCTCAGGGATGCAGGTGTTGAGGTGTATGCGAGAGCTAATGAGAGCGATGAAGAATACAGAGAAGGCTTGAATAAGGTGCTGGATGAGAAGCCTGAGGTTATAGTAGATGATGGTGGGGATCTTGGCATAGAAGCGCACAGAAGGGGCCTGAGGGTAAATGGAGTGAGCGAGGAGACAACAACAGGAGTGAGAAGATACAGGTCTCTTGAATCAGCAGGGGAGCTCTATTTTCCTGTCATAGACACGAATGGTGCAAAGTGCAAGCATCTATTTGATAACCGATTTGGCACAGGGCAGTCCGCGCTTGAAGGCATAATGAGGAGCACAAATGTTAGCATCGCTGGCAAGCAGTTTGTTGTTGCTGGTTTCGGGGATGTGGGAAAGGGGATAGCTGAGAGAGCTCGGGGCATGGGAGCTCATGTGATTGTATCAGAGGTTGACCCCATAAGAGCCCTTGAAGCTTCCATGGAGGGCTTTAGCGTTATGCCAATAGATAGGGCTTGCAGGGTTGGGGAGATATTCGTTACTGCCACCGGTGATATAGATGTCATCTCCATAGAGAACATAAGGATGATGAGGGCTGGTGCTATTCTAGCTAATGCAGGGCATTTCGATGTTGAGGTTGATAGGAGAATAAAAGGGTACAGGAAAGAGGAGGTAAAGCCGTGCGTTGATAGATATGATGTGGATGGAAAAAAGGTCTATCTTCTTGGCGATGGGAGACTTGTTAATCTCGTGTGCGCTGATGGTCATCCTGTAGAGATAATGGACCTGAGCTTTTCTCTCCAGGCTTTAGCTGTGAAATACCTTTTGGAATCAAAGCTTGAGCCCAGAGTCTATCCCTATCCAGCAGAGCTTGATGAACTCGTTGCAAAACTCAAGTTAGCCTCCATGGGAATAGCAATAGATGAGCTGAGCGAGGCACAGCTGGAGTATCTGCAGAGGTATGAATTTGGTACGTGAGCTATTGTATTCAGATAAACAGAGAGACAAACAGGAGATGAAAAATATGGGTGAAAAAGGTAGGGAATCTTATCCCAGGGTGTCGCAAGGAAGGGTATAAAGGATATAAGCCCTGACGCAGGGGGTTTATAAGCTCAGGGATAAAGAGCTGCTTGAAAGCAGGAGATCACGGAACAATAGAAATTTATTCCATGATGTCATTTTTCATTAATGCTCGTTGTTTCCTCAGAAGGATCAAAAGCTCTGGCTGCCAAAGTCGCCCAGATAATTGGAGCTGAGCTTGTGGAGGTTGAGAAAAAGGTCTTTCCAGATGGTGAGATATATGTCAGGGCTCTCTCCCCACTTAGCGACGAAGTTGTTGTTATAGGGAACACCTATCCGAATGATTCGTTGATCGAGCTTTTGCTTCTCAAGGACCTTGCTTCAGAGAGCGCGGATGTTATAACGGTGATCCCGTACTATGGCTATGCCAGGCAGGACAGAAGGTTTTTGGATGGAGAGTGTATAGCCGCAAAAGCTATGGCGAGCATCCTTGAGATAAATTCAAAGCGCATTATAACGGTTGATCTTCACAAGGATTACATAAAGCAGTACTTCAAAGTTACGGTAGAGAATCTCATACCATTTAAAGAGATGGCAGATGTGTGCAGGGATGCGGATATTGTGATTAGCCCAGATGCAGGATCCTTCTACCTTGCTGAGGGTGTTGCCGAAGAGCTTGGGGTAAATGCAGCCCACTTTGATAAGAAGCGAATAAGCGCCACAGAGGTTGTGAGCACCTTTGATGAGGATGTCAGGGGTAAAAAGATCCTTCTGGTTGATGACATCATATCGACAGGCACAACAATAGAGAAGGCATGCAGTGCTCTGAAGGATGCTGAGAGAATAGAGGTTGCTTGCGTTCACGGGCTGTTCTTAAAGTCCCTGAACTTCAGTCCTGTGCATGCCTCAGATACTATACCCAGCAGGTTCAGCGATTACACGGTCTCAGAGCTTATTGCAGGCTCATTACTCAAACTCAAAAACCTCTGAGAAATCATATTTGCCTCCGTTCAGATATCCAAAAGCTTCGCCATTCTCTTTTATTGCTGTGTGCAGGGGTCTATTTTTTTTCGCACCAGACGCTTTAGGTTTTGCCCTTTGAATTGGAGGGAGAGGTTCATAGTTTCTGTTTTTTATAACCCCATTGACAGTTATATAGTATGCAGCTCCCTTCTTTTTTTCGTAAGGCTCATAGATGGAAGAGAACTCGGTTGATACAAGATTGTTCATTATAAGAATATCATCACCCCTGTTAACAGTGACATGTCCGTAATGGGGCGGTATAACAACTATATCCCCTTCTTTTGCCTCAACAAGTATGATATCATCCACCGTCTCAAAGTCCTCAGATCTCTGTAAAAGGTAGAACGCTTTGCCCTTCATGACCTCATAGACCTCAGGGTAAGCATCAGGATGATAGTGCCCTTTCGTCTTTATGTACTCCTCCCCCACAGTTCCCGGGAGAAGCGCTGTTATGTCATACCTTATCTTTATTGTATCGAATAGATCGACGCCCCTGAACATGTAATAGAGATCACGCATTTCACTATCTGGTTGAAGAAAAAGATCTTTTATCTCATCAAATTTTCTTATGTCCCTTTTCCCATTAAATCCTGCGAGCTCCATAGTTTCTTCATCTAATTTCATGTCTATTCCATATGCACTTAGATCTATCATATAGA
>JAXHST010000117.1:0-4405 GCA_034190325.1 Thermoplasmatota archaeon | reverse complement strand
ACGCACTGGATGCTTGTCCGTATTTTAAGGCTCTTTCCTGATTTGCTACCAGAGATCCATAGCGCTCTGGACGATACGCTCAGCTCTGAAAACCTGGAGAAGGAAGCAGAGTATTTTAAAAAGCACCCATCTTTTGAGAGGACCTATGGCTGGGCATGGCTGCTGAAGCTTTATGAGGAGCTCTCAGGATTTGAGAATGGAAAACAAAAACAGTGGCAAAAAAACCTTAAGCCACTGGCTGATGAGATCGCTGGTCTCTATCTGGATTTTATGCCAGAGCAGAAATACCCTGTACGCTGTGGCAAGCATCAAAACACTGCCTTCGGCATAGCATTTGCGCTGGACTACGCTAAAAAACTGCGCAACAAAGAGCTTGAGGACATGCTGATAGAGAGAAGCCTGACCTATTTTGGTAAGGATGAGAATTGCCCTGCATCATGGGAGCCTGATGGAGATGATTTCCTCTCTCCATCCCTGATAGAAGCAGCGCTGATGCAGCGCGTTTTACCATATGCAGAATTCTCAGAATGGCTGCATAGATTTTTACCTGTGATCTCTTTCAAGCCAGTTATCATCCCGGATCGCTCCGATCCCTATATGGTTCATCTGGATGGCTTAAACCTGAGCAGGGCATGGTGCATGCTTGAGATCGCTAAAGCAGCCCCCTCAGAGATCATTAAGTCTGCTGCTGAGCATGCTGAAGCTTCTTTGCCCTATATCATGAGTGGCCACTATGAGGGAGAGCACTGGCTTGCAACCTTTGCGGTCTATCTTTTAACACTGTGAAGAGAACCATTTCTCCAGATTTTGCTGTTTTTTACCCATGAGCTCTTCCTTAGCTATGCCGAAATGCTCGAGAATGCGCAGTGATACAGGTATTATCTGATTCTCTATGTAATAATCCTTATCGATCCTATCCTTATCGCTCAGAGTGCTGGAGATCTTTGTTCTATCGCTTATCTTTCCCTTGCCCTCAAGAACAACGTAGCCGATCTTGTTGCTGAACTCTATATCCTGCTGTTCCGCAATAGCTCTCTTCAACGCCGCGACGTGAGCCTGAGCGGTCTCGTAGGAATCAATGCTTCTCGTTATTGATTTGAATATGGTTAGCTCTTCTACATTTGCTTTTCCGCTTTTTACTCTGTCTATAGCTTCAATAACCATGTTTCTAGCTTTTTCCACATCCCCTTCTCTCAGTATAGTGTTTATTACCTCTTCTTGAAGCTTCTTTGCGAGCTCACACCAGTCTCCCCTTCTAACCTCAAGCCCTCTCACAGCGATGGTGCCATCATCCTGAAGACCTGCATACCTCTTTTTTCCGGCAAAGAATATCCTTTTGTAGCGCTCCCTCATCTCCAGCTCCAGAGGAAGCTGGGAGTTCATCTCTTCAGCGAATGCTCCCATATCCCCCTTTTCAACGCAGAAGAGTGAGTCAGTATCTGAGTATATCACCTCTATCCCACGTTTCCTTGCTTCTTCTATGACCTTTTTTATCGTATACCTCCCCCATGCAGCCGTAGCTTCAGCGCACTCAAGCTTATACCATCTGGCCCCACCCCAGCCCGTATAGCCATAAAAAGAATTCGTCAGTATCTTTATTGTCTGCTGCCTCAGTATATCAACAGAGCTCTTAGCGCTCTTCTTCAGTCTTCTCCTCTCCTCTATCAACTCTTTCAGTATTTGCCTGAAGAACCCATCAGGCTGCTTGAGAAAAGCATGCTTTGAGGGGCTTATATAGCAGTGCTCCTCATCGCCACCCTCTGCATACGTGTCAGGGCTTATGTTATAGGCTATCATTATGTTTGGGTACATGCTGGCAAAATCGAGCACAACAACATTTTCAAAAAGCCCCCGCTCAGGCTCCATCACATAGCCACCCTCATACATGTGCTCGCTCTGCACATACCTGCGCTGCGGTATGAGCTCATTGCGCTCAGCAGCTTTATACATGAGATAGCTCTCAACCTGCCTTCCTCTCCCCATCCTTGAACAATCTGTCAAGAACTGCTTCACAAGCCTGCAGAGCTCTATCTGCATCGGTAAAAGCTTTTTTCCTATCTCCAGGGTTGATACAACATCATCCAGGGTGTATTCCTCTATCTTTTTTATCTCCCCCTTTTCCCACAGATCAAATAGCTCATCATTCTCCAGTAGCACTCTATCCTCTCTCCGCATCACACCCAGGTATTCCGCGACATTGTCCAGGGTTTTTACCTTCACTTCCTGAAGATCTCTCTCAACGATCCTGTATAAATCTACAGTATCTCTGCCTGCGATAGTGTATGTATCCCTTACTCCGCCCCTTCTCGCATTAACAGCACTGCCATCCCTGCCAAGGGCTAAAGATACCTTATTCTTTTTTGCTCTTTCTACGAGATATGGAAAATCAAAGGAGTCCCCATTGTATGTGAGAACAATATCCGGATCCTCTTCATTGAATGCGGACACAAATTTTTCTATGATCTCT
This sequence comes from Thermoplasmatota archaeon, assembly GCA_034190325.1. GTDB lineage: Archaea > Thermoplasmatota > UBA186 > UBA287 > UBA287 > UBA287. The sequence continues at coordinate 1,938 of JAXHST010000117.1, read as the reverse complement.
TTTTCATCCTTTGATATTATGACATCTTTCCTGCCACTGCTGGTTGCTATCGATATCGCTATGATGGGGTCCTTTTTGGAATCTATTGTGTTCCTTGTGTGCGTCTCTATGTCAAATGCAAAGAGCTTTAGCTCTCTATCGCTCCTCTCTTTTTCCGTCCTTATCTCTTCTTTCCCCAGGGAAACATCACCGTACGGCACAAGCTTGTTATCTACCAGAAATCTTCTTGTTAATGGTATATCCTCTTCGAAGATTTCAATATCTGAAAGCCCTCTTTTGCAAGAGTTCATGCTTTTCTGATCCTCAAATGTTACTTTATAGACCTCCAGCTCTTTTCCAAATAGCCTCTTTCTCTGTGGCTCAGTGTTTAAAATATTTTCCTGATCTCTGAGGAGATCCTCTATCCCCCCTTTATTCTGCACGTGAATGTAAAAGTAGGGATGAAAATCAAAGAGCTCATACTCTTTTCCAAGCCAGACCCTTACCCTTCCTTTCTCTTCATCTATGCCAGAGAGCTGCATATTTACAATAATGTTACTTCATTTAACCTTTTTTCTACTCTCTCAATTAAGGGCTACCTTCAGCACATTGGATGTCCTCAAAAAGTCTTTGACTGAAAGAGCTATCCTGTTAGCAAGCTCTATTGCTCTCTCTATGCTCTCAACCAATTTTATTCTTCCATCCTTTTCTATCGCTTCTCTACCATTCGAAAGCACTCAGCTTTTCCTCCCATCTATGGAAGCTACTATGATCGCACCAGCACTCCATTTGCATTTAAATACTCTTTTATCTGAGGTGTTGTATAAGTGCCATGGTGCAGTATAGATGCTATCAGCACGCCATCAGCCCTGCCATCTTTGATTGCTTTCAGTATATGACCAGGGTTGCCAGCTCCGCCAGAGGCTATAACTGGAACGCTCACAGCCTCAGCGACCTTTCTTGTAAGCTCAACATCATACCCTTTCTGTGTTCCATCCATATCTATAGAGTTTAAAAGAAGCTCCCCCGCACCAAGAGATACAGCCTCTTTCGCCCACTCAAAAGCATCCCTGCCAGAGTCTACTTTGCCACCATTTATGAAGGCATGCCATGAGCCATCAATTCTCTTAGCATCTATAGAAACGGTTGTACACTGTGAGCCAAAGGTTTCGACACAGTCCTTTATGAGCTCTGGTTTCAGCGCTGCGGTTGTCATCGCAACCTTATCTGCTCCCGCTGCAAGCGCATTCCTGACGTCATCAACGCTGCCTATACCACCTCCAACAGTCAGTGGAATGAAAACCCTTCTTGAGATTTTTTTCACAACCTCCAGCATAGTTTTTCTACCCTCATCTGTAGCGCTTATATCCCGGAAAAATAGCTCGTCTGCCCCTTCTTTATAGTACTTTGATGCTCTCTCAACAGGGTCTCCAGCATCTCTTAGATCCACAAACCTTTTCCCTTTTACCACACTGCCATCCTTGATGTCCAGGCAGGGTATTATTCTTATAGCTACCATCTACACCTCCATCCAGTTTCCTAGCACTTTTAAACCCACCTCGCCACTCTTCTCGGGGTGAAACTGAACCCCAAAGATGGATCCTTTAAAAGCTGCGCAGCAGTGCTCTACCCCATAGCTATTTGTTGCCAGCAGCGCATTTGTCTCTACAGAAGGCACATAGTAGCTATGAAGGAAATAAAAGAAAGAGCTGTCGGACACGTCCTTGAAGAGCTTCGAATCTCTCTTTAGATCTATGGAGCTCCAGCCAATCAAAGGAACTTTTTTTGCATCGAGTTTTGAGCATCTCCCTTTAAAGAGAGAAAAGCCCTCTGCCTCAGGGCTCTCATCGCTTCCTTCGAAGAGAAGCTGCATACCCAGGCATATGCCCAATAGAGGCTTGCTGCTCTTTATCCATCTGCTTATCTCATCATAAAGCTCATTCTCTTTCATATGCTCAA
>JAXHST010000116.1:42284-45670 GCA_034190325.1 Thermoplasmatota archaeon | reverse complement strand
CACAGGACATAAAGAGCACAGGGGAGCTACATGGGGCTAGAAAGTGTTACTCCGGATATGATAGAAGAGATATGTAAGATGGATGGACACTACTATTGTGCCCATTGGAACACACAGAACTAACGTTTTTCTCTAAACAAAGGACTCTTTGAAGGGTATGGAGTAGAGGAGCGTTAAAGCTCCATAACGATCAGTAGCGCCGATGCTTGAGGATAGAACTATGTTTTGGTGGATCTGCATCAGTATAGAGATCTCTGGACGATACTGAACTATCCCCCTAAAATCTATCTCAAGAGCCTATCCTCTGAAGAATGCAAGATAGGCTCTGTAGCTCTCATATATGTCAGCCTTGCTCGAGATCTCGAATGGGCTATGCATACCCAGAAGTGCAGGTCCAGTGTCTATCACATCCATGTTATACTTTGCCAAAAACTTTGCTACGGTTCCGCCGCCCCCTTCATCTACCTTGCTAAGCTCATCGCTCTGCCAGCAGACATCATGCTTATCAAATACCTTTATGATCTCAGCGACAAACTCTGCTGTTGCCTCACTCGCACCATACTTTCCGCCATACCCCGTGAACTTTTCAACGGCTATACCACAACCAAGCTTTGCGGCATTCTTAACATCCTGCACTTCTTTGTGATCGGGATGCAGAGCTGTTGTGACATCAGCAGATATGGCTTTTGAGCGCTCAAGGAATCTATATGCTTTTTCATTACCCACCAGATCCTTCACGAAGTTTTCAAGGAAAACGGAGTTCATACCTGTGCTTCCATCGCTCCCTATCTCCTCTTTGTCAGCGAATATAGCTATGACTGTCTCATCGGTGCTGTCTATATCAAGAATAGCTTTAAAGGAGGTATATGCGCATGCTCTATCATCCTGCCCGTATGCGCCAATCATGCTTTTATCAAATCCAAGAGATGCTGGCTTCAGTGCAGGAACAACCTCCAGATCAGCACTTATCAGCTCCTCCTCTTTTATATTGTATCTCTCCAGCGCTTTCAGGATAACATTTTTAAAGCCCTCTTTTTCTCCTTCAGAGGTGTTGCTCGCTATGAGGTTTAGATCATCCCCCTTAACTGCTTCGCTCAGCTTTAGACCCTCCTGCTTCTTTGCGAGATGCGGTGGTAGATCGGCAACGACAAAGCTCCCGTCCTCTTCTCCCACACAGAGCTCTACTGTGCTACCATCCTTTTTAGCAACAACACCATGCATAGCTAAGGGTATGTTCAACCACTGATACTTGCGTATGCCCCCATAGTAGTGTGTTTCCAGCATGCCAAGGTTGCATTCTCCATCCTCATAGACAGGCTTTTGCTTGAGATCAAGCCTCGGTGAATCTATGTGTGATGCTATTATGCGTGCTTTATCCTCTTTGCCTATAACCGCCAGGATCATAGCCTTCTGTCTGTTTATGGCGTATACCTTATCCCCTGGCTTCAGAGAGCTTTTGCTTCGGACATCAACAAAGCTCCTGCTCTCAGCTATTCTCTTCATCTCCTTCACGCACTCTCTCTCCGTTTTGCACCTCTGCACAAAGTCCATATAACCTTTGCAGAACTCTTCTATTTCCTCTCGCTTTTCATTCATAGTATCCCTCGTAGAATCTCTTTGCCTCTTCTTTGTTTGCTTTTTTTGATGCCCAAACATTTATCACATCTTTAAGCTCTTCTTCTTTGCTTTCTCCACTGAAAAGCCCTTTTAGATAATCGGTTCTTTCTTTTCTATCTCTTTCGGCTATTTTCATCAGCTCCTCTATGGAATAATAGCGAAGAGGGTTAAAACGTTTTCCAAAATCCTTCATTCCATGCTCTTCTTCAAGCTCCTTTGGATCTGGTATCATATACCCAAAGAACGGATTAACCAGCCATCTTTTTATCAATCTGTTCTCTGCAAGGTATATCAGCTTCTTTGAATCCTCTATCCTTATCTTCTCTCCTCTACCCGTCTCCTTCCCATCTGCATCTCGTGCTCCGACATAACCTGTGTTTACAACAAAAAAGACAAGCTTGCCCTCAGGGCCAACACCAAGGTCTCTGTAGACCCTTAGTTTTAACAGAGCCTGCTGGCTCTCTTCTCTGGCCATGAAGTCGGTTGCTGCATAACTGCGTGTTCTTGTTCCTTCTTTTTTGCCTGCAACCGCGCTGGTTATAACGCTCTCACATGCGCTATCCAGTGCAACAGCCATCTCGGGTGTAGGGGATATGATCAAGGGCTCCATTATATCAAACCTTCTGAATGTCAGCCCCTCAGCTTTTAGCTCTTTTTTTCTCTTTCCCCAATCTTTATTCAGCTCTGAGAATTGGAAGACAAACCTTCCATTTTTCGTTCCACTCTTCTCATAGCTGGTGCATAAAAGGTGTCCTGGTTTTTTTCCTTCTCTGGTAACAGGGACCTTAACCCTGTGCCCCTTAGCCTCTTTGAACACAAAATCAACATTCTCGCAATCTATGTTCATTGCTAGAACTATTGCTCTTTCTCTACTCTTCATAAGCCCCTTCCATTCAGGGCTCTCCTCTGTGAGACCTTCACTCTTAGCAAAGCTTGCAGCCTCTAATCCATAGAGCTCTACCTTCTCTTTACCCACAGGCATACCAACAACAGCATCATCCTGCTCTATGTCCTCACCAACGCTCAGCGTTGTCTTTCCTGTGCCGCTGAGCCCTTTCAATATTCTCTTATCTGTGCAGCCAGCATGGTATGACATATAATTTAAAGCCTCAGCCCTGTTCCAGACCATTGTCAGATTTGGTTTCTTGAAAGCCTCACCAAAGTAATCCGAGCCTATTACCAGAACCTTTCTTATATCTCTCTCCATCTCTGTCAGATCAAACAGCACCATGGGCTCATCATACTGTGGATAGAACTCTTTTATTCTATCCTTAGCATCTTCCGGAAGCCCTTCAGGTATGCAGTAGTTAAAGACCCTGGGCTCCAGGCCATCTCTGTGAGGAAAGACCATCTCTTTTCCCATCCATGTGAGATAAGCGCTGTGTGGTATCTCTGCGCTGAGTACATAACTCAAACCCGTTTCGAACTTACCCTCTCCCTGTGTCCCCCTGAGGGCTATTGTTTTTATGTCGCTCTCCAGGTAATCAAAGGCTATGCTGTATATCTTTTTTCCTATCTCAGGATCAAAGCGGTTCTGTTTTTTGCCGAGCAGGTAATTCTCAGGCACCATATAAAAGACCCTATCGGGCCTCCTGCCGCTCTGCGCGGTTGCAAAAAGATACTGCCCATCAGCGGTTCTTACATAGAAATCCTTCAGAAAGCTTATATAAAAGCTATCATCTGGATCAACTGTTGCGTTTTTAAGTGCGAGCCCCCCGAATTCCATAGGTAGAATGGATGCGTGTCTATAAAATCTTTGTCCTTATCTC
>JAXHST010000116.1:0-42184 GCA_034190325.1 Thermoplasmatota archaeon | reverse complement strand
TCCAAAGCTCAGGGTAGTGTTTTAGATAAATAGCAATCCATATATAATATTTATATTATTGTGTTTATGAATCCTTTTTGTTTGCAGAAGGATAAATTTATGCTAAGGTGGTGATGGTGCCGCTTTCCTTTATGCCACCACATCAATATAAATACAGGCCATCAATACCCGGGGATGAGCTTCTATCTTTGAGCTCTCCTGATGATAATATTACCCTCATCTCTTTTTTAGATGAAGAAAACAACCTCAATTATGAAGTATATTTTAAAAACCGGAAGATAATAAAAAGATCCTCTTTAGATATCCTGTTGAATGGAGTAGATATCGGCAAAAATTGTGAGATTACAGGAACTGAAACAAGAGTTATAGATGAAGTATATGATGTGCCGATAGGTAAGTCAAACAAAGCAAGGAACTATTGTAATGAGGGCATAATAACTGTAAAGGCCTCGGATATCCTTTATAACCTGGTATTCAGGGCGTATAATGATGGAGCTGCCTTCAGGTACTATTTTCCCGCAGGTTTAGAAAACGTAGAGATAACAGAAGAATATACTCATTTTAATTTTCCCTGCGATTATAGAGCTTACGCTCTAAAGCTGAACACCACCATAACGCCAACAGGGTATGTTGCCTATTCCTATGAGGATCATTACAATAAGACCAGTCTATCGAGCATAGATAAGGATGCATTTATAGGAATGCCCCTGCTTTTGGAGGGAAAAGATTTTTATGCAGCCATCACAGAGGCTTCGTTGAAGGATTATGGAGGAGCTCATCTTATAAGAAAAGAAAGCGCAGATCTAGTTACGAGCATAGCTAAATCGAGCGATACCCTCGTGGGTAGGTCCCCGTTTACCACACCATGGAGGGTGATAATGATCGGAGAGAAACTTGCAGATCTCGTAGAGTCAGATATCGTTTTAAATCTGAATGATAGATGCAAAATAAAAGATACTTCATGGATAGTGCCCGGGAAAGCAGTTTGGCCATGGTGGACAGGACAGGCAATAAAAATAGAAGTATTCAAAAATTATGTAGATTTTGCCTCTGAACATAGGATACCTTATCTTATGGTCGATGCTGGCTGGTATTGCCCTGAGGATGTTGCATGGAGTGATCCTTTAAACCAGGATGTTACAAAGGATATAAACCTGAGTGAGCTCATAGGATATGGAAGTAAGAAAAACGTGAGGATCTTGCTGTGGGTGCACGGTGCAACCCTGTCCAGGCAACTCGATGAAGCTTTAAAGATCTATGCCGAATGGGGCGTTGCAGGTATAAAGGTTGATGACTGGGGTAGAGAAGATCCGGAGTGGGTTGATTTCTTGTATGAGATTGCAGAGAAGGCAGCTAACTATAAAATGATAGTTGATTTCCATGGAACCTATAAACCTGCGGGATTAAGAAAGGTTTACCCGAATGTGTTAACCATAGAGGCTGTGCTTGGCCTAGAGTATTCAAAGTGGAGTGACAAATGCAATTTAGAGCATGAGGTGACAATACCATTCACAAGAATGCTTGTGGGCCCTATGGACTTTACTCCCGGAGCTGTTGCTAAAGAGTGGTTCGGCGATAAGTCCCATGTAGAGGGCACTGTTGCGCGTCAGCTTGCTATGTATATTGTGTATGAGAGCTCCCTGCAGATGCTTGTGGATTATCCTGCTGCTTATGAAAAAAACAGAAAAGCTCTATCCTTTTTAGAGATAGTTCCAACCACATGGGATGAAACGCACCTGGTTGATGGAAAGGTGGGCGATTATGTTGTCATAGCCAGAAGGAGTGGAAAGAATTGGTTTGTGGGGGGTATGACTGATGAAAAGCCGAGAGCGCTCGATGTAGCGCTAGACTTTTTAGACGAGGGCAAATATCTCTGTGATCTTTACACTGACCCGGCACAGGCTTCAGGGGATCCTGTTGAACACAGTGCAATCACCGTCAAAAAAGACAGCATCATCTTAATAGGTCTGGTGAGTGGTGGTGGCTTTGCAGCGCATTTGCAAAGAAAGGATTGAGACTTTGGACTATGTTCTTATTCTTGCCTCAGGTTCTCTGGAGCCCTGCCGCCAGGAAGCACCAGAGCACCATAACCCTCAGCTCTGGTATCCTGCAAGTATGCATCTTGTAGCCTTGATCTCCATCTCTGATGCATGATGTTTTAACAAGTGTGCTGAACTCTTTATCCATGAGATAGTTCTTGAATAGGCAAAGTGGCAGGGAGCAGGCAACAGAGTTCTCATTACCTATCACCTGGTGCTTCGATGCAGCAGGAGAGTATGAGGAGTAAAGCTATCGCAAAACTCTTTTTATAGACCTCTCACTGTTAATGTTACCTCAACAGTGCTCTCGTCGGGCACATCTATAATGAGGCAGTTCTCTCTCCATGTCCCTTCAGTACGCTTCCCGTTTACCCTCACGCCAGTAAGGTCAGGCTTACCAACATCCAGCCCATGGAACTTTAGCTCCATGTTCTCTCTCCCTGCATCATAGCTTCCCTCCTTTTTTGCCGTAAAATAGATCTTTTTCCCCTCTTCCTCTAAGGTGAAATTGATTAGAGAAAAAGGAGAATCCACGTTCTCTCCATCATCCTCGTATAGGAAGTATGATGATTCCCCGGAGAGATTAGGGTATATATTTACTGTGATGTCCTGAAAACTTCCCGTGTGCTGAACTGGCTTTTGCACCGGTATTATGGAGCCCCCCCTGACGAAGATGGGTAGTTTATCCAGTGGCGCACGATAGTTTATCCAGCATGGTCCTTCCAGAGGCTCATCACTCCAGTAGTCCCACCATGTTCCTTCAGGCAGGTAAATAAGTCTCTCCTCAGCTCCTTCCTTTAGCACAGGAGCAACAAGTATGCTAGGACCCAGCATGAACTCGTCCTCTATCGTATATACTTCCTCATCGTTCTGAAACTCAAAAATGAGAGGTCTGAGGATTGGATATCCCTTCACCGAAGATTCATAGCATAGCCCATACATATAGGGCAGGAGGCTGTATCTCAGGTTCAGGTAATCCCTTATTATCGATTCATAGTAATCTCCATAGACCCAAGGCTCCTGATCATAAGTTTCAATGGCAGTATGATCCCTGCATAGAGGCACAAAGGCACTTGCCTCATACCATCGCACAAGAAGCTCAGGAGAGGGAGTACCTACGAAGCCCCCAATATCCGATCCTGTGAAAGATAGACCAGAGAGACCCATGTTCAAAAACATTGGTATCTGAAGCGCTAGATGCTCCCAGCTTGCCGTATTATCCCCTGTCCACGTAGCTGCATAGCGCTGTATACCAGCAAAACCTGCCCTTGAAAGAACAAATTGTCTCTTACCATCCATTAGATTTTTCAATCCTTCGTAAGTGCCCATAAGCTCGGTCAAAGCATAAACGTTGTGGTTCTTCCTGTGAGTGGTGTTTAACCCATGATCAAAGAAAACTGTGTTGTTAACCATTGTTTTTTTAGGTTCTCTTGTCTCATTAAATACAGAGGGCTCGTTCATGTCATTCCATATTCCATCAACACCCTGCTCTATCAGTTCTGTATAGAGCTCTCCCCACCAGGCTCTAACCTCTTCTCTGGTGAAATCAGGCCATACACATAAACCTGGCCACATGTAATCCCTGTAAACTGAGCCATTCTCCAGCATTAAGAAATAGTTGTTGATAGTACCCTCTTCATATGGCTCATACCCATGCTCAACCTTTATAGCAGGGTCAACAATGGTTATAACCCTGAAGCCCATATTATGAAGCTCATCTATCATAGCTTTTGGATCAGGAAACTTTTCTCTATCCCATGTAAATGGCTTGTAATCCTCATGGTAGTGTATATCAAGATAGATCGTATCCGTTGGTATTTCCTCTTCTCTGAATCGCTCTGCTATCTCCATTATTCTTTCCTGAGGGTAGTAGCTATACCTTGAGATCTGGTGCCCCAAAGCCCATAATGGGGGCATGAATGGTTTTCCTGTTAGCTCGGTGTACCTTTCCACTACCTTCTTTATGTTTGGGCCAAAGAAGAAATAATAGTCCATCTCTCCTCCATCAGAACCAAAGAAATAGCGATCCTCAGAGGTTGCACCCATGTCAAAATAGCTTTTGTATGTGTTATCAAAGAATATGCCATAGGCCTCCTCTTTCAGTCCTATGAAAAAGGGAATTGATTGGTATAAGGGATCTGTATTATTATCATAACCATAAGCGTCTGTATTCCACATCGTCATATTGCTCCTTCTCTTATCGAGCATTCCTGTTTTCTCCCCAAAACCATAATAATGTTCATCCAGTGGCATCTTTTTTGTGCATTTTATCCCATTTTCACTCCACTCCATAGGGGCAATATCCCTGTTTATCATGTTTCCGCTTTTATCCATAAATGAGATCATGAATGGCTTTTTCTGCACAAATATGCTAAGCTCAGGTGTGTTTATACTGATGAAATCCTGCAGCTCCTTAACCTCCCATTCAAAGTTTGGCCAATCGCCCTTGGATACGGCCCACGAATAATCTTCAAGAAAGATGCCCTGCGGTCCAAGTTTTACCCTCACAAGATCCGGTGCTATGAGTTCAATGAGCACCTTTGCATTGGTGCAGTTGAACATAACACCCCCCTCTGTAGCATAAAAACCTGTAACGTGGCCTATAGCCTCAGGCTTACTGTCGCTACTGGCAAAACTCAAAAACACAGAGCCTACCAAAAAAAAAGCTACGAGTATAGCAGCGTCTCTTACAAGCATGCTTTTTATGCTCTTATTTCTATTTAAGATTTTTTGCTGGATAAATTCATGCTTCCTTTGATGTGGAGGATCTCAGATCAAGCCCCAGATTTCAGATTAAGCCCAATAAGGATAAAAATGATAAAAAAATATAAATAGATTAAGTTTTATATTGTTAATGAGGCTTATGGAAAATCTCATTTGTGCCGATGGGGAGATCCTGCTGAGACTTAAAAAGAGCAGAATAAGAAGAGAGGTTTTGTTCGCTCTCGCAGAAGCGCATCCCGAACCGCTCTGCGCCTCTCAGATCGCTCTGAAACTACATTGTAACCTTGGTGATGCAGGAGGCGTTATTCACGGGTCGAAGCCAAGATACAGGGGAGAGGACTCTCTGATTGCTCTGGGCCTGGTGGAAGAGAGCGTAAGGATGAGTGGATATATGACAAATGTGAAATTTTATAAAGCAACACCGAAAGGGTTGTTTTATTTTGATATCTTCAATAAAGAAATGATATGATATGGGTAAATGCCTTGAAGTTAAAGATCTCAAATGGGGTTTCAGAAACATCCCCGTTCTAAACGGAATAAGCTTTGATGCAGATGAGGGCGAGATCTTTGGGTGTCTCGGTAGAAACGGCTCCGGTAAGAGCACAATAATAGATATACTCTCTACGCTAACCACCCCGACTAATGGTAATGCAAGGGTCTGTGGATATGATACAGTAAAAGAAGCTATAGAAGTGAGGAAAAGAATAGGTGCTGTATTTGAGAACTTTTATGTGCCCGGGGATATGGCGCCTTTACATTATCTATATTACTATGGAGAGCTCTCAGCCCTTCAGAGACCTGTTATAATTGAGCGCGAAGAGGCGCTCTTTGAGACCTTTGATATGGTAAAATACAGGCACAAAAAATTATCATCTCTGAGCGAGGAGGTCGTAAGAAAGGTGGAAATATGCAGAGCGCTGTTGTCCTATCCACGGGTTCTTCTGCTGGATGAGCCAACCAGGGGGCTAGATATTGTGGAAAAGAAAAGAATATGGGCTTTTCTGGAAGGTGTTTCCATAGAAGAAGGGGTGACGATCTTTCTAACATCTCATGATCTCCAGGAGGTATCTGAGCTCTGTAACGAAGTGGCTGTGATATCGGATGGAAAAATTGCATTCTGTGGATCACCCAAGGATCTTGCCATAGAAAAAGGCGACTTTGAAAAAAGTTTGATAGCGCTTATGATGGGACAATGAATCTTTCAATGCTTGCTGTAGACATCAGGTTATTGTTTAAAAGCAAATGGTGGTATCTCTTTGTTATCTTCTCAGCCTCTGTGCCCCTGATAGCTTCCCTTTTTGATGATCCTTATATGTACTTTCTCCACGTATATTCTGTTGGCCCACTATTTTTCCTTCCATTCATGTCAACAACAATTACTCTGGATCGCCAGAGAGGCACGATAAGAAATTTTTTTACAACACCAATCTCAAAAATGGATTATGTCCTAACAAAATTTTTGCAATGGTATATCCTGGGCATAATCTACATCCTCATCTCACTGCCAATATCTGTAGCTCATTGTTTTATCTCTGGCTCCTTCTATCTTTTCTCCATTTCAGTGTTATGTTCCCTTCTGATATTTTTCTTCATAACATCCCTCGGTGTTTTCATCTCCCTGCTCACAAAAAGGGCGTCATTCCTTCCCATGGCTATTTCTTCTTTTCTTTCCATCCTCTTTTATCTGGCATATTCTCTCTATCCGGGCGCTCTATATTTCTCTACAAACCTTGTTTTACTCAGAGCTTCACCGATTGTAGTTATGGGGGATGCTCTTGATATATGGAGTTACAGCTCCTCCCCATTTTTGATAAACCATATAGCATGCTCTTCTTATATTAACTCAATATTGTTCCTGTTAGCGCTCTCAGCGCTACTTTTTGTATCCTCATGCATAATCTTTTGTAAAGTTCAGGACATCTTCGGGCACAACATCGCCAGAAACAGGAGAGCATACGCTCTTGTTATCTTTGCGCTAATAATAGCGCCCTTTTTAATACCAACCTCAGATTATTTTGTTGATAGGAGAGAGTTCGTAAGGGGGAGCTCTTCTGCATTTGATATAGTTATCGAACCGGAGCCGCTCATCGATTATGGAGGTATGATGGAAGCAACGCTGAAGATCTTCATACCCTATGGTATGAGCGGTCTTAGAAATGTTACCCTAACTCTCTATTCTAATGACATCGCATTTGTGCGTTCAAACTTTGAATTTGAGTACCTGAACCTCAAGTCAGAGGGTGGAAGAACATTTTTTGATATTCCTGTTAGGATGAGAATAGAGAATGTTAAAGGACTGATCTATGGTACTTATGAAATAGATATTACCCTGTTGTCAAGGGGAGGATCGGATTTTCTAAGCACAAGGATGAGGGTTGAAAACAGAAGCGTAGCACTGGTAGTCTCTATAGCTTATCTCCTCACTGTCATCCTATCCTTCGCTGCAGGTATTATATCGAGATACAGGTTCTCATATGAGTAGTCATATGACAACCATCTTTAAGTATGGATTGGCTATTGTATCTTTATGAGTAAAATATGGACAATAATGCTGGTAGGGCTTTTGCTCTGCTTTCTGCCAGCTGGAGCTGAGGAAGAACCGGTGAGGTATGAGCAATCTCTGCCTCAAAACAGGGTGATTGTGGGGTATGAGCCAGGGGTTAGACTTCCCGAGGTGAGGGGCGCATACAAGGTTTTCGAGGATGAAATGCTCGGTTTCTCTGTTTTCGAGGCGGCTTATCCTGAGGACATTGCCGGGCAGTTCTACGGGATGTCTGGGGTCAGATATGTGGAGCCGGATTACGTCGCTACAGCCTTTTTCACACCAAACGATCCGTTGTTCTCCCAGCAGTATGGACCTCAATCGATCAGAGCGCCACAGGCATGGGACGTGCAGGCAGGTTCGGAAGGCGTAATGGTTGCTGTTGTGGATACGGGTGTAGATTACACCCATGAGGATCTCTATGGCAGGGTTATCCCTGGTTATGACTATGTAAACAACGATACTGACCCTATGGATGATCAGGGCCATGGAACCCATTGCGCAGGCATAATAGGAGCAACACTCAATAATGGAGTGGGCATAGCAGGGATAGCTCAGGTAAGCATAATGGCTGTCAAGGCTCTGGACTCTCAGGGATCTGGCTATTATTCATGGATTTCCAGCGGGATAAGATACGCAGTGGATAATGGTGCAAATGTGATCTCTATGAGCCTTGGTGGGCCTTCTGATAGCCAGGTGATGAGAGATGCTTGCGATTATGCATGGAATAACGGAGTTCTTGTGGTGGCAGCTGCAGGTAATGATTACGGTGGTGCTGTCAGCTATCCAGCAAAGTATGATAGCGTTATGGCTGTATCCGCGATAGATAGCAATGATAAGCTGGCTTATTACTCCAATGTAGGACCGGAAATAGAGGTTTGCGCTCCCGGGAGCAGTGTCCTTTCAACATATCCCGGAAACCAGTATGTAAGCATGAGCGGAACATCGATGGCTTGCCCCCATGTAGCAGGTGTTGCGGGTCTTGTTTTTTCGCAGAGCCCATACCTGAGCAACGTTGATGTTAGAAACATGTTGTGCGACACCGCTATAGATCTCGGGAGTTATGGCTGGGATCAATCTTTCGGTTACGGCAAGGTGAATGCAGAGGGTGCGGTTCTGGCTGCGTAAGAGCTATTAAGCTCCCCTTTCCTTTTTTTTAATTGCTTATTTTTTTCACTTTTCATACTAGTGAATCTAGTAACCAGCGTTGCCATAAGAGTACACCCTGCAACTGTCATCGCCACTTCTCCCTTGGGCAGAAGGTATATCCCTCCAGTTATAGTATTATTGGTCTGTGCGTTTTAGAGGTATGTAGGAATAAAACCTCCAAAGAGCTTTACCATAGAAATAATAGATACCAGCAGTGTCACGGGGGGTGTCGGTAAAATATTTGCAGGATCAACTAACATGCCCATAGATACTAAAAACATCCCTGAAAGATATCTCTCATCGACTTTATATTTATATAAACCGAAACCGTTGCAGAATTTTTTGTTGAAGCTCTCGCTATGAACTTTCAGTGCTATGTAAGACTAGCTCATTGCCATCCTTTCCCTGGTTATCGGAAGCTTTCTGAATCTTATACCTGTAGCTTTATATATCGCATTTGCTATCGCAGGTGCAACAGGCACAAAAGCTATCTCGCCACAGCTCTTCGCACCAAAGGGGCCAGAGGGCTCATTGCTCTCTATGAAATGGCTCTCTATATCCGGAGCATCAAGAGCGCTCGGTATCTTATAGTTGGTCAGGTTAGGGTTTAGAAGCTTTCCTTCTTCATCAAAGAGCATATCCTCAAAGAGCGCATAGCCAGTGCCCTGTAATATGCCGCCCTGTATCTGCCCTTCTGCAGCTATCGGATTGATGACAGCCCCTATATCGCTCATAGCCAGATATCTCTTTATTCTCACTTCCCCCGTTGCTTTATTGACGTCCAGCTCCACAAAGTGAGCCGTAAATGGTGGCGGACTGGTTAGATCTATGGCACTTCCTTTGCCACACAGCTCTTCCTTATCATTTCCATAGAAGCAATCCATCGCAAACTCCTTAATTGGTTTATCTTCTAGCATGCTGTCCTTCAATTTTGCCTTCCTGCCATATGTTCGTTCAACTCTCTTCAATATCTTTTCTCTGAGATCCTCTGCTGCCCTTTTAACAGCCATGCCAGTAACATAGGTAACACTTGAAGCATAGGTGCCCATATCAAACGGAGAGCGCTCTGTATCTGCAGATATAACCTTTATGTCTTTAAAGCTTATGCCTGAAGCCTGTGCCGCTATCTGCGCCATAGCGCTCTCAGCACCCTGCCCTATATCCGCAGCTCCTATGGAAACTGTTATGGTTCCATCCTCATTCAGCCTTGCTGTTGCATTGGCAAACTCAAAGCCAGCAACACCACTTCCCTTCATACCGCATGCTACACCTATAGCCTCTTTTTTCTTCCCATCCCAGTTGAACAGCTCTCTGCCCTTTCTAAGAGCCTCCTCTATACCACAGGATTCTATTTTTCTGGGGATTGCTTCTCCTCCCTCACTCAAAACCTCAGATAGTGGGTCTATAGCTCCTCCCTCTATAACATTTTCGAGCCTGAGATCTATGGGATCCATGCTAAGAGATTCTGCCAGCTCATCCATTGCGCTCTCCAGAGCAAAACCACCCTGCACGGTTCCATAGCCACGAAACGCTCCGGCTATGGGTGTGTTTGTGTAGACGATGGTTGCGTCAAAGCCTATGTTCTTGCAGTGTTTTGTGTATAATGGCAGGGTCATGGAGCCCATGTTTGTGGTTACAGTGACTCCATGGGAGCCATAAGCACCAGTATCGCTCAGAGCTTCCATACTCATTGCTGTAAGCTTTCCATCCCTCTTTGCTCCGAGCTTTATTCTTATCTTTGCTCTGTGCCTTCTTCGCGATAGGAAAAACTGCTCTTCTCTGGTTAAGGAAGCAAAACATGGTTTTCCTGTAAGGTATGCAACAAGGGAGACATAGTGCTCCAGGGTCATCTCCTGTCTATCACCGAAACCCCCGCCCATAGTATGGGAGAGGACCCTTATCCTGTTCTCAGGAAGGTTTAAGATTCTGGATATGGTCCTTCTGCAATGGTAGACAACCTGGCTTCCTGTCTCCACAACTAAGGTGTTTTTATCCCAGTAAGAAAAGCTTGCGTACGGCTCCAGATGAATGTGTTTCTGCATCTGTACTTCATACTCTCTTTCCAGAATAACCTCTGCTTCTTTGAAGCCCTCATCAGGATCTCCGACAACCTCATGCATTTCTCCCACAACATTGCTTTCTGGATGGATCTTTATTTCGTCATTCAACTTCAGAGACTTCTCCGGGTCAAGGATGGGTTTCATAACCTCATACTCTACAGATATATCCTTCAAAGCCTCTTCTGCCAGCTCTTCGCTATTTGCTGCAACTATGGCAACAGGCTCTCCCACATAACGCACAGGGTTGTTCAGAACCTTTGTGTCATAGGGTGAAGCCTCTGGGTAGGATTGCCCTGCTGTTGTGAAATAGATCTGCGGCACATTCTCGCAGGTCAGTATGAGCTCTGCACCCCTAACCTTGCTGGTGTCTATCCTCTTTATCCTTGCAAAAGCATAAGGGCACCTTAAAAATTTAAGGTATAAAACACCTCTTCCCTTTATCATTGATTTTAGATCATAGGCATAGATCGCTCTGCCCTCTATTTTCTCTCTATAATCTTTGCGCTCAACTCCTTTACCAACAACATCTGAGCCCTCCGGGAGAAGATCTATCTCTTCTCCTCTCAAGAGTGCTTCTATAGCATCTATGACCTTTTGATAGGAACCGCACCTGCAATAGACGCCAGAGACCTCTTTTCGTATTTCATCTCTGGTTTTTTCTTTCTTTTTGTTGCTTTTGTTTTCGCTTTTGCTTTTGTTAAGAATATAGTAAGCATACAGAACAAATGCGGGAGTGCAGTAACCACACTGCAGCGCGCCCTTTGCAATAAAAGCCCTTTCTATATCTTCAAACTCCTCTTTCTTTCTTATGCCTTCTATAGTCTCTATCCTGTGCCCGTTTGCCTGTGTTGCCTTCATTATGCATGATGTAACAGGTTTTCCATCAAACAGCACTGTGCATGCACCGCATTCCCCGCTTCCACAGCAGTACTTTGTGCCTGTGAGTCCTAAATCTTCTCGTATAACACGGAGAAGGCTCTTTTGGGGATCACAATCTACAGCGACATGTTTCCCATTTATCTCAAACTCTATTTTCATGCATTTACCTCCCTTAAGCACCCCTTCAGGAGCTCAATCTCCAGCTTCTTTCTATATTCTATTGAGGCTCTTATGCTGCTCCTGGGTTTTGTCTCTGAGAGAAGAGCGCTGCATGCCCTTTCCATACCATAGCCCAGAGCTTCTTCTGCTTTTCTTGCCCTCATAGGCACTTCAGCGGCAGAACCCAGAGCTATTTTTGTGTCTCTGGAAATGCTTATCGCCATGCTGGTAACAGTTAGATCGTCATCTGTTCTTCCAACCTTTCTGAAGATAGATCTACCCTCAAAATGGGGTAGCAGAAATTCCTTTATCATCTCTCCCCTCTTAAGAGAGTTCTTCCTCAAACCTTTGAACATGCTTTCCACAGAGACAACTCTCTCTCCATTTGATGAAGATATGACCGCTTCGGCATCAAACACGAGCAAAGGTGGTGCGGTATCAGCCGAGGGTATGCTCTCCGCTATGTTCCCCCCTATTGTGGCTAAATGTTTGATCGATGGCGTAAAACGCATTGCCGCCATCTTCAGAGCTTTGTCCTCTTCTAAAAGCTCAGAAGCTTCTATCTGCGCTATCCTTGCTGTTGATCCTATGGCTATCCTATCTCCTCTATCCTCAACATAGTCAAGACCAAGCCCATTTATATCAACAAGCCTTTCTGCTCTATGCTTGAGATTTATCTCAGTGCCCCCAGCGATCAGCATGAAACCTCTTTCAAGCAACCTGCAAGCTTCTTCGATCGTTGAAGCATAACGGTATTCCATTAAGGTTATGTGGATGCAAAGCATATAAAAATTATGCTCTGCATAGAATAAAAGCTCATGATTGGGATAGGGGGTGCTTATCCTTGAATAGATCGTGCTTTCTTCCAAGACCCGTTTTATGGATGATATGCGCATCTTTGTTTGTTATTATCTGTGTTTCAGCCACTTTCAGTGGCTTTGCCGCTTTGTGTGGTTTAACCGTGATGCTCTTCTTTTTTCCCAGCAGCTCCAGATGCTTTATGCTCCAGTTGACCGGAGAGAATTGTGAGAAAGCACTGGAAACACCCGTCTTGAGAGATAGAGTGTGCAAGAAAAACTAGATCACAGGAGCATAACCCAGGGCTCAGAGCTTCTGTGATCTCAGAGATCGCATGTGCTCTATTCTCTTCTCTATAAGCTTTTTTTTACCTATGTCCTCTCTGTGCCAGAGGTTGTTGGTTTTCACCTCCGAAACACCGGCTTCAGCGATCTTTTCAGCCTCTTTAATTGTGTTCCCCTTACCCAGGATAGCTAAAGCTCTTGAGCCTGTTGTATACATCTTTCCATCGATCTCCTCTACAGAAGCATAATAGAGCTTTGCTTTTTCTGGCTCCTTTATAGAGAGCTCAACCCCTTTCTCAGGATTATCCGGGTAGCCTTCAGGCACAAGATATTTGCAAACTGTTGCGCACTTCTCAAATTCAACACTGCCAAGGTTTCCGTCAAGGATCCTCAGGCAGACCTCTGAGAGATCATCTTTAAGCAGGGAGAGAACATTTATAGCCTCAGGATCTCCAAATCGCACGTTGTATTCTAAGAGCTTTACACCATTAGAGGTTGACATGAATCCGCCATAGATGACGCCTTTATAGCCTATGGCAGCCATAGTTTTTTTCATTATCCTTAAAGCCTCATCAGCATCTTTTTTCTCCAGAAATGGTAAAAGGGTGTCCTCAGCGCTATAAGATCCCATGCCCCCGGTCATGGGCCCCCTGTCGCCTTCATATGCATACTTATGATCCTGAACCAGCGGCATTGGAACAAGCCTTTTTCCATCGCAGAACGCTTGAAGGGTAAACTCTTCGCCCTCGAGTCTCTCCTCTACAACTACGTCTCCGTTCTTCAACAGGGTTTTTGCGTAATCTTTTGCCCCCTCTGTGCTCTTTAGCTGTCTCCCAAGAACCTTAACTCCTTTGCCTCCGGTTAAACCAGCAGGTTTTAAAACAAAATCCCTTATCTCTTCCATTGCTCTCCTTGCTTCTTCATATGTGCTGCATACTTCATACTCAGGATAACCGAAACCAACCTTCTCTCTCAAAAAATCCCTGCAGAAGCCTTTATCGCCTTCCAGCATTGCCGCTGCTTTTGTGGGTCCAACAACATTTTTTATATGCTCCGCTATCCCATTAACCAGAGGTTCCTCCGGTCCGACAAAGACGAAATCCACACCATCTGAAAATTTTTTTATGCTATCAAAATCTGTTAAGCTTCCTACTTTAAAATCTTTAGAGAGCTTTGCTATAGCAGGGTTCTTTTTGCCCATAAATGCATAGAGCTCTGAGCTCTCTGCTAACTTCTCTGCTATTATATGCTCCCTCGCACCATTACCAACAACTAAGGCTTTCATCATAGTAAAGTAATATCCTTTTGTTAGATAATCTTTACTTTAACCTATCAATAGAGAGAGCTGTTAACTCACTGGCTGAGTTCTCCTGCCGCAGCGTTTGCAAACAGAGCCCTGATCCTTATGTGCGCATTGTTCTCCCTTGTTGGATGCACCCTGTTTGTTAAGAGTATTATCGTAAGGCCAGCTTCCGGGTCTATCCATATAGAGGTGCCTGTGAAACCCGTATGCCCATAAGATCTATCTGAGAGGAGATCCCCATCAGAAGAGCTCTCTGATTTTGTCATCCATCCTAGATCATAATCATTCTGGGTTTGGGTCATAGCCCTCACAGCATAGGGGCTCAATATCCTTTTTCCTCTATACTGCCCCTCATTCAGCATCATCTGGGCGAATATGAATAGATCCTCTGCTGTTGAAAAGAGCCCTGCATGTCCGCTTACACCGCCCATTGCATATGCATTCTCATCATGAACCTCCCCCACAATAACCCTGTTCCTCCATGGGCACAGCTCTGTGGCTGCGCATCTGTCCTTTGATTGAGGATTGAACATTGTATCCTTCATGCCCAAGGGTTCGAATATGTTGTTATGGGCAAAGACATCAAGTCTCTCCCCGCTAACGATCCGCACGATCTCACCCAGGGTCATGTAACCAAGATCGCTGTAGAGGTATTCTTCTCCCGGCTTATATCTCAGAGAAACATTGCAAACAGCGCTTATAACTTCATCGTAAGAGGAGCAGTATTCATAGAATGGCTCCCAGTCAGGTAAGCCTGAGGTGTGCGTCAGGAGTTGTCTTATGGTTATACCCTCTTTCCCGTTCTTACCGAACTCTGGTATTAATAACGTTACCGGGTCGTTAAGCCTTAATAAGCCTCTGTCAACGAGGATCATTATTGAAGTGGCTGTCGCTATAGGCTTTGTTAGTGATGCAAGATCAAAAATGGTTTCTATTTTCATCTCTTTCTTTTCTGGCACAACCATGGCATAACCAAAAGCCTCTTTCGCTACAATTCTATTACCTTTTCCTACAAGCGCCACAGCCCCGGGAAAAGCACCTTCATCAACAGCCTTTTCAACGACATCCATAGCCCTGCTGGTACCAGATTTCGGTAGATTGGTGCCAAATATCGGTAGAAGAAGCACAGTAATAAGAAAGACAGCTAACTTCATAATAAAAAATATGCGTTTTTTGCTTATTTATCTTATCCTGCGCTCTGCTATCATTTACTCTGCCCCCACTCACTCAACCTCGTGCATCATGCTCTTTCCATAGTCTGTTATCACCCTCGCATAACCTCTGAGCATTTCATTAACCCCCTCATCCCCGGTATCAACGAGCAGCGGTCTTCCGCCTAGAGACAGGATCTTTCTCTCTGTAGCTACGATAATTATGTTTTCCTTACCAACCTTTTTTATAACCTCTGCGCTTATCTGCTGGTTTCCTCTGCCGAAGATGAAGCCCTGCCCCCCTATGACCGCTACTATTATCTTCGCTTTCTTGTCATCTATTGTGCTCAATATCTCCTTTTCATTCACATCCTTTGCTATCAGCTTTCTATTATACACAATATCAACTCCGAGCAATGTCTTTTCAAAGCCAAGCTCTTCAGCTATGCTCCCTGTTGTTGTTCCAGGGCCAAGGATGTAATAGCAATTGCTTTCCATAATATCCAAAACCTCTAAAGCAATGCCTTTCATAGCATCAGCCTCCCATGTGGTACCACCAGCCTTGGCGCTCTGCATCATATGCTCTTCGTATGGTACCTTCAGAAAGCCATATAGCTTTGCTGAGATCCTGTTATCTCTGAAAGCCTCCTCATCTATATCCATAACCTCTGCTTCGCGTGTGGATAATGAGCCTTTAAGGTGCATGTAAGCGAGCGTTCCTGCGTTTTTTGCGCTTGTAGCAAAGCAGGCGGAATGCATCTTTACGCCTGTTGGTATACCGAGAGCAACAACTTTTTCGTCTATAGCTTTGCATATGTCTCTGGCTGTTCCATCACCTCCAGCAAAGAGTATGAAGCTAACTTTTTCGCTTATATCGAGAGCTGCCCTCTCTGTATCCTCCGCTGTTGTTCCATCTTTCGTATCCCCTATAACTGTTGGCTCAAATCCAGCCTCTATAGCTTCATTTTCTCCCATGTCTTTAGGATAAGTTATGATCTCCAGTTTTATCGCCGGTTCTTTTTTTAATTTCATTCTCAGTTCCCTTAATGCTTCAACCGCAAGCTTTGGAGCTACTGGTTTTGCACCCAGCGCTATCGCTTTCTTCAGGGTTTCTTCTCCATCAGTGCCCTTTAAGCCAACCCTGCCCCCCATGCCTGCAACCGGGTTTACTATAAAGCCAATTCTCACATCAACGAATCATATTAAGCATAGATAAAGATTGGTGGTACGATCACCATCAGGGTGAGAGATCTTTAGCACAGGTGAATTGAGATAGATATTTACTTATCTTACCTCATTCTTCCTTTATTCTATATTCCTTTTTGGATCCTGATCCATATTTCTCATGGTAAAAGCCTGTTTTTATATTGTCTAACCTCCCTCTTCCCTATTAGCTATTCCATCGGAGAAGATATATAGAGCCAATCCATTACCTGATTATGTCTATATTTGATGTTCTGAAGGAATTAAAAGCCTCCGAGATAAGGAGGATGTTTGAACTGGCCGCTAAGAGAGAGGACTCCATATCCCTGGGCATAGGAGAGCCTGATTTTCCTACACCAAAAGACATAAAGGAAAGGGTAAAAAAAGCATTAGATGCGGATGCCACACACTATGCACCCAATGCGGGAATACCGGAGCTCAGAGAAGCTATAGCAGAGAAGAGCCGAAGAGAAAATGGCATAGATTGCACAGCTGATGAAGTTTTGGTCACAATTGGAGCAACAGAGGGCTTGTTCCTTGCTCTTGCATCCATCCTGAAGGAAGGAGATGAGGTTCTGGTACCAGCACCAGCCTTTCTCACATACAACGCAAGTATCTCTTTAGCGGGGGGAAAATCTATAGAGGTCCCGTGCATGGAGAAAAACAATTTCCACATCAATGCTAAAGATATCGAGCAAAGCATCAACAATAGGACGCGTGCTATAATCATCGCAAGCCCGAATAATCCCACAGGAGCAGCCCTCAGCAAAGAAGAGTTAAAGAGCATAGCTGAGCTCGCCATAGAGAAGGATCTTTTCATAATAACTGATGAGGTCTATGAGCGTTTTATGTATGATGGAAGAAAAAGCTTCAGCATAGCGAGCATGCCTGAAGCGAGGGATAAAACAATAACAATAAACAGCTTCTCAAAGACCTATGCTATGACAGGCTGGCGCATAGGGTATGCAATCGCACCAGAAGAGGTATTCTCAAAGATGTTAAAGCTACATATGTACATAGCATCATGCATTAACACCTTCTCTCAGTATGGGGCGCTTGAAGCTCTCAGAGGGGGCTACGAAAGTGTAGATAAGATGATAGCTGAGTATGCAAGAAGGAGAAGCTATGTGTATGATAGATTGAGCGCGATGAAGCATGTGAGGGTAACAAAGCCCGAGGGCGCTTTCTACTTCTTCCCGAATATAGAGGATACAAACTTAAGCTCGGCAGATTTCTGCGACAAACTCTTTGATGAAACAGGGGTTGTTGTTGTGAATGGAGAGGCTTTTGGAGAGTGTGGTAGTGGGCATGTGCGCATCTCATACGCCACATCAATGGAGAAACTTGAGAAAGCTATGGATAGGATGGAGAGCTTTCTGGAGAAGATCTGAGAGAGGTAGGTTATTAATTTAGCTATCATTATCGCTGCCCAGATATTCCTTTACTTCCTGCATAAGATCATAGCCCCCAAAACAGCCTGCAGGGAAATTGTATGGTTCTGTTCCAGCCCTTTCATTGTAAAATGGTCTATTGCAATTCTCGCACCCCCTTGTCAGAAACGCTCTTTCATCGAAAAACGAAGGCATAACTGCAAGCTTTCCCTTTTTGAATTCAAAGTCCTCTATAGACGCTTTCTCTTTTTCGATGAGATAACTGGCAAGTTGCAGAGCTCTGTGTCTGCGCAGGGATATGTAACCAACAGGCTTTTTTCCTTTTATCGGCGTATAAGCAAAGAGGGCTAACTTTACATTCTTATCTTTCATGGATTGCGTGAGCCTCAAGAAATCTTCATCACTCTCCCCGAGACCAAGTATGATATGGCAGGCAAAATCAAAATCATAACCGAAACTATCTAGAGCCTTTTCCCAGCTCAGCCCTGACTTATGCTTTTTATAGAGCTCTGCTGTACACGCATCCAAACCTATACCAACCTGCCTGACGGCGTTCTTTTCAAGGATCTCCGCTCTCTCTGGCGTTAGATGTGCTATGGCTACGTCCCCATCGCCCCCCAGAGCGCCCAGAACTGCCTCCAGCTCTCTCTCAAGTCCTTTTTTTTCTACTGTCTGAAGACAGTAATTCTTCACACCCTTTAAGAGCTCCACATCAAACTCGGGCCACCTGACCCTTGAGAGGTAGTCCTCTTTTCCCCATGTGCAATAAGAGCATTTCGCATCACAGATGCCGGGAAGCATAAGATATGTTATGCCTGGCTCAACCTTCATAGAGCCTTTCATCAACCCCAGAGCAATAGCACTCCCAACACTAACCCTAAGCTTCATCGCAACCGCTCATCACTAACTTAACTATATCCTTTCTCGATATTATACCCACAAGCTTACCTTTCTCAACAACTGGCAGCTGATCCTTTCTCTTTTTTATCATCAGCTCAGCGGCTTTGCACAAGGGATCATCTTTTTCAACGGTTATCACATCCTTCACCATAAGCTTATCAACAGTTGAGGACATTCTCCTCAATACCGCATCTATGAACATGTTGCTCGCATATGTGCTGCCCCAGAGAGCGTCAAACCATTCATCTCTAAAGAGAAGATCTTTCTGCGCGATTATGCCCACAAGGTTTTTTTCTTTATCGACGACCGGAAGAGCATTAAGATCCTTTTCTTTTATTGTCTTCATTACATCCCTAACAGGAGTCTTTGGTCCAACACTGATGACATCCTTTACCATAAGCTTATCAACCTTTATCTCTGAAATTTTTGGAACAAGGATAACTCCGCATGAAGGACATCTTATCTCAAAATTTTGGCCACAATTTTTGCAGATCATTGTTCTGCCTTCCTTAAAAACCCTTCTGTCTTTTCAACAGCCACACCCAGATAACTTCTGTAGTCCAGGGCTTTATCGATCTCATTCATGCTCATATACGCCAGTACTTCTTCGTTGTTGTATATGCTATCAAAGTCACTCATTGATGCTTTCCTTACAATTTCATGAGCCTTCTGTCTTGACATCCCTTTTCTTGCTAGAGCCATCATCAGGCTTTCTGCCATCATCGATTTACCGCCCAGCTCAAGGTTTTCTCTCATTCTCTCAACATTTACACTCATATTCCTGACAACATAAACAAGTTTGGAAAGAATATCGTCTGCAAGAATGAAGCAGTGCGGGATTATGAACCGCTCTGCGCTTGAGTTGGTCAGATCTCTCTCATGCCAGAGAAGGGCGCTCTCATGCATCGGTGTAAGGAAACTTCTGATTATTCTCGCTAAACCGCAGACGTTCTCGCAGATTATGGGATTTCTCTTATGGGGCATTGTGCTTGAACCAACCTGTTTTTCAACATCAAAGGGTTCAGATACCTCCCCTATCTCTGTGCGCTGAAGGTTTCTTATCTCCGTAGCAAGTTTCTCAGCGCTTGTGGCTATGTTTGCGAGGATGGATATAAGCTCTATGTATCTATCTCTTATTACTATCTGTATCGGTGCCTCTTCGCCCCTTAGCTTCAGTCGCTCCATAACCTTCTCCTCTATTTCTGTGGCTCTTTCCCCGAAGGAAGCACCTGTGCCAACAGCCCCCATCATCTTGCCAGCACATATGCGCTCTTCCGCATTGCTCAAACGCTCAAGATGTCTCAAAAACTCATAGCCAAATGTCGTCAGTTTATACCCGAAGGTTGTGGGTAAAGCTATCTGTCCGTGGGTTCTGGCGGCGCATACCGTTTCTTTGTGCTCTCCAGCCCTTTCTGCCAATGCTTTTACAAGAGCCTGCAGATCATTTTTTAGAATTCCATTAGCTTCCTTAAACTGGAGTGCTGTTGCTGTATCAGTTATATCGTTTGATGTTGCCCCCAGGTGTATAACCCCGCCGCCTATGGTGCAAACCTCTGAGAAAGCCTTAACCATTGCCATAACGTCATGCTTTATCTCTTTCTCTATCTCGTCAGCTCTCTCTATGCTCACTCTATCCTTTGAGCTCTCTATATCCCTGTATTCCTCTTCGCTTATCTCGCCAAGAGCAAAGTGGGCATACGCCAGAGCGACCTCAACCTCAAGCATGAGATCAAATCTTTTATCTCTCGAAAAAACACTCTTCATCTCCTCTCTTCCATACCTGAAATCTATAGGGCAGATCATTACAGAAAATCTGTTATGATTTATATAAAGTATTCTGCCTTCCTTTATTATACACTCTAAGTATCCTGGCATCAGAAAAGAACATCAAAGCCAAAGTGTAAATATAGGAAAGCATATTTACAACATGGTTGTTGCCTATTTGATAGCTCTGGTGGATACCGGTAAGGAGCATGAAGCAGCAAAAGAGGTATCCGCTATAAAAGGAGTAGAAGAAGTTCTGATAACTTACGGCAGATGGGATCTGATCGTAAAGGTGAACGCTGATACTCTCAATGAGCTAGATGTTATAATAACAAAAGTAAGGAGCGTACCAGAGATTGAAATGACAGAAACGCTTGTGGGCATGTAATAATATAACTACGTTCAACGCTCTATTCTTTGCGCAGCGGGTAAAATTATTTATTGCCAGAATATGCTTCTTCTTATGGAAAATACCCGCCCATCCTGGGGCAACTATTTCATGAGGGTAGCTTTTCTGGTAGCTGAGAGATCAACATGCCTCAGAAGAAGAGTTGGTGCTGTCGTAGTGAAGGATAAAAGGATACTCACAACTGGCTACAATGGTGCCCCCAGAGGGCTAAAGCACTGCGCCGAGGTTGGATGCTTAAGAGAGAGATTGAGCATACCCTCAGGGCAGAGACAGGAGATATGTAGAGGGATACATGCGGAGCAGAATGCGATAATACAGGCAGCGATCTTTGGCGCTAGCATAGATGGATCAACGATATACACAACCAATTTTCCATGCATAACGTGCACAAAGATGATAATAAATTCCGGTATAATAAAGATCATTTACGCAGATGAATACCCGGATGAGCTATCAAAAGAGCTATTGGCAGAGAGCAGTATTGAAGTGCAACAGCTTAAGGTGTAGTCCATATTAATTTTTCCTTTTCCATCCTGCATTCAATTTTATCACAGCCCTGACCTTTTTTTCCAGCAGGTTTAATGCCCTCCTTGCAGTATCATCATCCATGCCAGAATCTATCAGTATAACCCCACCATCAGTTTCAATTACTCCCAGATTTGTGGGCCCGGAGAGAAAGGAGATGCCTTCCCTTATCCTATTTAGTTCCATATTCCCATCCTGCGCAATATGCCCCTGGCTGCAAGCACACCGGTAGCGCTGGCATTGATCATGTCTCTTGAAAGCCCGGAGCCGTCACCGGCGGCAAAAAGGTTCTCTATGCTGGTCTCAAGGTTACCATCCACGACAAAGCGTCTTGCATAAAACTTTATTTCAGGTGCATATATGAGCGTGCTATCCGCTGCTACCCCCGGGATTATCTTATCCAGAATATCAAGGCCCTCTAATATATCAACAACAATCCTGTTGGGCAGAGCCATGGAGACATCACCTGCTGTAAAATCTTTCAGAGTTGGTTTAACTGTATTGCTCTCGATCTTTGCCGATGTTGATCTCCTTCCCCTGCGCAGATCCCCCATCCTCTGCACTATGGGCTTTCCTCCCCCTATGGTTGTTGCAAGCTTTGCTATAGAAATACCATATCTTGTTGTGTTCTCCAGGGGCTCTGTCAGCTTTATCCTGTCGATAAATGCAAAGTTTGTATTTTCAGAGGACTTATCCTTCATCCCGTGCCCGTTTACCCCTATAAACTCGCCATAATCCTCTTTTACCACAAAACCTTTCGCATTCGTGCAGAAGGTCCTCACAAAATCATCATAGCTCTTAGTCATTATGTGAAACTTTGGATCTCTATTTATGGCGGTGATAGGCTCCATAACTATCGCCGGGACCTCTATCCTCACGCCAACATCTATCGGTGCATGCTCTGCTTTTATTCCATGTTTCTCAACTATCTTATCGACAAAATCTGCCCCCACCCTACCGGGAGCAACAAGAACAAAATCACTTTTTAGCTCTCTCCCATCAGCAAGCTTAACACCAACACATCTGTTGTTTTCAACGATTATATCTGTGACCTCCTTGTTGACTATAAATTGTGCTTCTTCCAAAAAATCCTTAAACCTCTTTATGAGAGCCGGTGCATAATCCGTGCCTATGTGCCTCTGCGGTATGTCTATAAACCTCGCACCAACAGATGCTGCTTTCCTCTTTAATTCTTCTATCTCCTTCTCATTTCCATTCTTATTTTTTTCAGGCGCACCAAATTTTACATATGTGTTATCAACATAATCAACAAGAGCCCATGAGAGCTCATCATCATGCGTGAACTCATTCAGATCCCCGCCTATGTCCGGCCTCAGATTGAGAGTTCCATCAGAGAATGTACCGGCACCGCCAATGCCGCACATTATGTCGCAGACTTTACATTTTGCGCAAACCCTTTTTCTCTCCATAGGGCAGTATCTCTGCGTTATATCCTTGCCTTTCTCGATTATTGTTATATCCGCTTTGCCCAGCAGTTCATAGGCGGCAAACATGCCTGCAGGACCACCACCAACAATTATAACTCTCTGCACTTCTGGATAATCACAATCTCTGCGTTTAAATCTTTCCCTTCTCGCCTTTTTAAAGCTGGAGATTATAGCAGAAAGAATAAAGCTGAGAATACGATCGCAACAACAGACATGAGCTTTATCAGGATATTTATGGATGGCCCGGCAGCATCCTTCATCGGATCGCCCACGGTATCGCCAACAACACTGGCTTTGTGCGCTTCAGAGCCCTTTCCTCCAAGGTTACCATCCTCTATATATTTCTTTGCGTTGTCCCATGCTCCACCTGCATTAGCCATGTAGATAGCAAGGATAAAACCGCTCGCCAGTGCACCTATAAGCAAACCAGCAACAGCCTGCGGACCGAGCAAAATGCCGATAACCAAAGGTGCTATAACCGCAAGCAATGCAGGCATAACCATTTCTCGCAATGCAGCTCCTGTGCTTATCTCCACGCATCTTGCATAGTCCGGTCTAACCTTTCCTTCCATAACCCCTTCCCTATGGAACTGAGCTCTTACTTCCTCAACCATGGCAGAAGCAGCCCTACCCACAGCACTTAATATCCATGAGCTGAAAAGGAAGGGTAACATAGCACCTATAAACACAGCTACCAGCACCCTGGGATCCATAAGATCCAGCGTCAAAGATTCCCCAACCATAAAATCTATGTTGTCTTTATAGGTCGCAATGAGCGCTGCAGCTGTAAGGGCTGCACTACCTATAGCAAAGCCCTTTCCGGTAGCTGCTGTTGTGTTCCCCATAGAATCAAAGGTGTCTGTTCTTGCTCTAACCTCTTTGCCAAGACCGCACATCTCTGCAAGCCCACCTGCATTATCAGCCACAGGCCCATAGGCGTCCGTAGATAGGGTGAATCCTAGAGTAGAGAGCATGCCAACAGCGGATATGGCTATACCATAAAGTCCATGTATCTGGGACACTTCTTCAAATCCGCTATCCCATGAACCAGAGAGGTAATAGCTTGCAATAATAGACATAGAGATAAGAATACATGGTATAACAGCGCTAACCATTCCTGTTGACATTCCTTCAAGTATGACCGTCGCAGGTCCTGTGGAAGAGCTCTCAGCTATCCTCTTCACAGGCTCATAAGCTTCAGATGTGTAGTGCTCCGTTATTCTGCCTATCAGAACTCCCACAAGAAGACCGCAGATGAGGGATATGTACAAACCATAGTTTCCTGAAAGAAGATAGATAGCAAAAAAAGAGAGCACGACGACAAGTAAGGCTGTTGAATAATTCCCTCTCCTCATTGCCTTCAGCAAAACCTCTGCCTCAACCTTTTCATCCTTTATCCTTACAAGAAGCATACCCACCATGCTGGAGAACACTCCTATCGCTGCTATGACAACAGGTAAGAACATAGCCTCTATGGTTCCATAGGCTGAAGCACCAAGGGCTATTGCGGATATCATTGCTCCCAGATAGCTTTCATACAGGTCAGCACCCATACCTGCCACATCCCCAACGTTGTCGCCCACATTATCAGCTATGACGGCTGCATTTCTTGGATCGTCCTCAGGTATCCCTGCTTCAACCTTACCAACAAGGTCCGCACCTACATCGGCAGCCTTTGTGAACACTCCACCTCCAACTCTGGCAAAGAGGGCTATGAAGCTTGCTCCCATGCTGCATGCCAGAAGCACGCCCGATACAGCCCTGAGATCTGAGGTGTTCACAAGCGCAAGCAACCAGATAGCAACAAGTAAGAGGCCAAAACCTACAACAACAAAGCCCATCACACCACCGCTGGAGAAAGCGATGTTAAAACCTTTAGCAAAGCTATCTCTTGCACCATTTGCAGCTCTGGTGTTTGCCATTGTGGCTGCATTCATCCCTATATAACCAGAGAGAGCTGAGAGAATGCCACCGGAAGCAAAGGCAAAAGGCACCAGCATGGAGGCCTGGTAGCCCAGAAAAGACATTATGAGTAAGATGAAAAATAGCACAACAAAAACGATCGCTATCGTTTTGTACTGCTTTTTAAGATACGCCTTTGCTCCTTCTCTCACATAGCCAGAGACCTCTACCATCTCCTTTGTGCCTGGAGGAAAAGCCCTTATCTTATGCATCAAAAAGAAAGCGTAAACAATAGCTATCAATGCACCGGCGAGCACAAATGCAGGATATAGTACATTCATAAGCAAATAACCGTTTTGCTCACATATTAAACTTTTGCCCGAGCTTTGTTCGGGGTTGGGCGTCCTAACAAAAACATTCTTTAGAGAATTTTTATTCTAATAGATCAAACCTGATTAACCACATTTTTTGCAACAATTTTTGAGGCAGTTTCCTTTTGCTCCATGCTGGCAGTTTCTGGTTATGTAGCGATCCATCTTTGTTAGCCCTTTTACAGTCAATCCATCCCGGATCATTGGGGTATACAATATGCTCTTTGCCAGGATCCTGCCATAACCTTTCATATAAAATCTATCCTATCCACAATCATCTATTTATATTAGAATGGCAATAAAAATTTGAATTTTGAAATGAAGCTTTATGCAGGGACCTCTGGCTGGTCATATCCATGGAATCCTGACGGCCTTGAATGGTACATAAATACAGGATTAAAAGCGGTTGAGCTGAACTCAAGCTTCTATCATTTTCCCTACAGGAACAATGTTGCTTCATGGAAGAGAAAGAGTGAGGGAAAGTTGAGGTGGAGTGTAAAGGTGAACAGGAATGTAACCCATACCCATAAACTCAACGAAAAAAGCTATGACCTTTGGGAAAGGTTTGCAGAGCTCTTTTCGCCGATGAATGATCTTATAGATTTCTTCCTATTTCAGTTACCTCCATCATTCAAGGGCGGTGATGAAAACCTTAACAGGATTGAGAGCTTCGTGGAGCAGACAAAAATAAGGAATAGGGAAAAGATAGCTATAGAGCCAAGGGATGCGAGCTGGCTCGAATACGTAAAGGATTTTCAGCGGTTAGGCATAACCCTGGTTTCTGTTGATTGCCCTGATTTCCAGTGGCTCTTAAAAACTTCAGATGTTTCATACTTCCGTTTTCATGGGCATAAGGATTGGTATGCATACAGATATAGCGATGAAGAGCTTATGGAATTTATAAGAAAACAGAAAGCGCTTGATTGCGATAGGAACTATGCGTTTTTCAACAACGACTTAGGTATGCTTGAAAACGCAAAGAGTTATGCCCGTATGTGGAGTGAAATAATGGAATAAAAAAGTTGCAGAAAGCCCGTATGCCTGAAGTACCCGCAATAGGCTTAACTGGAGGGTATAACTTCAGTATCTTTCATCTACTATCTACTTCTTCATATCTTCATAAGATCATACATCAACGATGCTGGGTCATTGACCCTAAGTTAAATAAAAAAATAAAAATTTTATAAAACCTTCAGAGTCAAAAGATTTATACCGTGAAGTTACTTAGGGACAATAACAATTGTTGTTATATTTACCCGGAGGCAACATGTCTGTTAAAATCGAAGTTAAAGATGTCATCAAGATCTACGGAGACAAACCAGAGTTAGCTCTAAAAATGCTTAGAGAAGGCCATAGCAAAGAAGAGATACTAAAGAGAATAGATCAGACCATTGCTCTTCAGGGTGTTAGCTTTGAAGTAGAGGAGGGAGAGACCTTTGTGCTTATGGGACTTTCAGGCAGTGGGAAATCCACAATGATAAGGTGCATCAATCTTTTAGTTCAGCCAACCAGTGGATCTGTGTACGTTGATGGGAAAAGAATAGATGTTATGGATAGAAAACAGCTCAGGGAGATAAGAGGAGAGAAGATTGCTATGGTCTTTCAGCACTTCGCCCTTTACCCTAACAGAACAGTTCTTGATAATACAGCTTTCGGTCTGGAGATCAGGGGGATGCCTGAGGATGAAAGGTACAAAAAAGCTGAAGAAGCACTTGAAAGAGTTGGCCTCCTCGGGTGGAGAGACAGATTTCCCACAGAGCTGAGCGGAGGAATGAAGCAGAGGGTTGGTCTTGCGAGAGCTTTAGCGGTAGATCCTGAGATCCTGCTAATGGATGAGCCATTTAGCGCCCTTGATCCTCTGATAAGAAACGAGATGCAGGAGGAGCTTCTCGCCCTTCAGACTGAGATGAAAAAGACAATAGTTTTTGTTACCCATGATCTTGATGAAGGACTCAGATTGGGGGACAGAATAGCGATAATGAAAGATGGGCGTATAGAACAGATAGGGGATGGAAGAGACATTGTGACCCAACCAGCTAATGAATACGTTGAGCGCTTCCTTGATAAATTAAATAGAGCAAGCGTTCTCCGCGCAGAGGATGTCATGACCAGTCCTCCAGATGTTCTTGGAGAGTGGGAAACAGCATGGGCTGCGGTTAAAAAGATGCAGAGAAAAGACATGGACTACATCTTTGTCATAAACAAAAACAACAAACTTGTCGGGGTGCTTCTGCTCGAAGATGTTATAAGGCTTGTGGACGAGAATGAGAAAAACATAAAAAAAATGCTGAAAAAACCAGAGGTCTTAGAACCTTCTGCTCCACTTGACGAAGCCTCTTCAAAGATCCTTAACACCGGAATCGGAGTGGCTGTGATTAATGAAGAGAAGAATCTGATCGGTGAAGTGGGTTGGAGGGGAATTATGGAGATAATTGGAGGGAGCAGATGAATCTAATGCTACCTCTGATGCAAGCATTGCCCAAATTACCGATAGGCAGAGCTGTGGAGATAGCACTGGACTTCATCATAAGAACGCTCATGCCACTGTTTGATGCGATAACGTGGGCATTCAATGGCACGATCTCTACTCTGGAGGGCGCTCTGCTTTTTTTGCCCCCCATCGCTCTCATAATCCTTATCGCGGTTGTGGTGTGGCTAGTTGGAACAAAATGGCTCGCTCTTGGAACATTTGTTGGTCTTCTGTTGATTCTGGATCTGGATCTATGGGGAGAGCTTGTGGAGACAATGGTTCTGGTATTTGTAGCTGTTATCATAGCACTTTTGCTCAGCATCCCATGGGGCATCTGGATGACAAGGAGTAGCACTGTAGAAAAGATCACCGTCCCCTTTCTCGATTTCATGCAGACCATGCCTGCTTTTGTCTATCTCATTCCCGCAGTCATGCTATTTGGTATAGGAAAGGTTCCTGGACTTTTTGCGACGCTAATCTTTTCTATTCCTCCACCCGTGAGACTCACGCATCTCGGCATAATACAGGTTCCAAAGGAGCTAAAAGAGGCTGCGAGAGCTTTTGGAGCAAACGAAAGTCAGGTTCTCACAAAAGTAGAACTGCCTCTATCCATACCAAGCCTTCTTGCCGGAGTGAACCAGTGCATCATGCTGGCGATATCTATGGTTGTTATATCATCTATGATAGGCGCAGGTGGTCTTGGTGAAGTGGTTCTGATGGGGGTCAATAGGCTGGATATTGCGATGGGATTTGAGGGAGGCTTAGCAATAGTGATCCTGGCTATAGTCTTTGATAGAGCCAGCAGATCTCTGGGCAATTATAGAGAGATAAGGATAAGATTTAAGCGCAAAGAAAAGGAGGTGAAAAGATGAAGGGAATGGAAAAGAAAAAGGCTTTTGTTCTGATGGCAGCCTTGTTGTTTTTGCCTGTGCTACCAGCAACGGCGGAAAAGGGAGAAATAGAGATAGCATATGTGCAATGGGCTTCAGCAGAGGCTCAGACGCACATCACAAAGATCCTGCTGGAGGAGATGGGGTACGATGTGACCACAAGAGCTGTATCCGCTGCCGTGATGTGGACAGGATTAGCAAAAGGGGATGTCGATCTCTCAGTATGTGCATGGTTGCCATATACGCATGAGAATTACTGGAAGAGATATGGTGAGGACGTAGTTGACCTTGGATCGGTGTATGAAGGGGCAAGGATAGGGCTCGTTGTTCCAACTCATGTTCCAATAGACTCTCTAGATGAGTTAACAGAGCACAAGGAAGAGTTTGGTGGGAGGATAGTTGGAATAGAGCCTGGATCAGGGATAATGATCCATACAAGAGAGGCTGCTATGCCAGAATACGAACTGGAGGATTGGAACCTTATCTCCTCAAGTGATCCAGCAATGATGGCCGAGCTAGATAGGGCCGTTCAGAGAGATGAGTGGATCGTGATAACTGGCTGGACGCCCCACTGGATGTGGTTCGCATACGATCTCAAGTTTCTGGAGGATCCTGAAAACGCTTATGGTGAGGAAGAGAACATAAGAGCAATAGGCAGAAAAGGTTTTAAAGAGGATTTTTCAGAGGCTGCAGAGTTCATTGAGAGCTTTTGCATGAACGATGATCAATTGGGGGAGGTAACCTATGACATAAATGTGAACAAAACCAAACCCGAACAGGCTGCAGAAAAATGGGTTAAAGAAAACAGAGATGTTGTTGAGAAGTGGTTGCCTTAGATAAGCTAGGATCCGGGTTATGAGGGACATTAAATCATAGCCTAGAAGACAAAAATAAAAATATAAAGGAAAAAAGATATAGTGCATAATGCTTGTCTGCACAGAGAAGAGAGGCCTTGAGGGCGGTAGAGATCTTGGAAGGGGACTGAAGGACTATGATTACGCTATATTGTTTGCAGATATAGACCAGGATCTCAATTCATTTATGAAAGGTTTCAGAAGCGAATGTCATGCAAGGGCCATAGGCTGCTCGTCGTATGGCACGCTGAACAACTGTGCAGCTGCTGCCTATGGTATAAGCTCACACGAACTGTTGATGGGGCTTTCTTCGGTAAAGATAGGCAAAAATCCGAGAAATAGTGGAGCACTCCTTGTAGATAGAGCTGTTGCCGACATAGGGAAAAACGGAGAAGAGTTATCCAGGATCTTTGCGAGATACAGCGCTATAGTCAGCAACATGCCCGAGAAGATAGCGATAATAAAGCCATATTACTATATGCTTCTATTCACCGATCCTTTTCAAAACTGTGATGAGGAGATAATAAGAGGGATCCACTTCAGGATACAGAGGCTCTCCCCCCTTTTTGGAGGGAGTGCTTACGGAAAGGAAGGGAAGAGCACCCTCTTTTGTGATAGAAAAGCTATGAGAGACGGTGCGGTGCTGGCCCTAGTCGCTACCACAAAGAGCATAGGCTATGCCTGCGAAAATGGACTCATGTTACGGAGCAAAAAGCCGTATATGGTGACGGATGCCAGAGATAGAGTGGTTTACGAAATAAACAGGAAAAGGGCTGTCGAGGTATACTCTGAGATCACAGGATTTAGTGTTGAAGAATTGATGAAGGAAAGATGGTTAATAAACCATACTGCGGTAGAATACCCTTTTGTGGTCTTTGATAATGAAGGAAAGAAGTGGATGAAGGCGCCATTCACAGCAAATGAGGACGGTTCGATGACATTCATGACAAGGATGGCTGTTGGTAATATCCTGTTTGCAGCAAAAAGCACAGAGAGCAGCATTATAAAAAGTGCAGAAGTAGCTGTAAGCAAAGCTTTGAGAAAAGTAGAGGATCCTGAAGTGCTGCTTATTTTTGACTGTCAGCAGAGAAAGGCCTTTTTAAAAGATAACACAAAAAAAGAGGTTGAGGCGATAAAGAGAGCATCGAAGGGCACACCATTTATAGGTTTCTACACTATGGGAGAGCATCTTTCAACAGCGAATATACCGATGGATCACCTTAACGGCACAATTGTTGCCGTAGCTATAGGGAAATAATCGCAATGGATAGGAAAAGGTTAATTGCATGATTGATATTCCCTCCATGGACTATGCTGAAGAGACAAAGAGAATACTGAACAGGCTGGGGAACTATGAGCTAATAGTCGTGTCCGATGGGGAGCCGTATATACACACAAGAACCTGGGAGGGTATAATATGCAAAACGACTGCTGGGGGGCTTACCACGGCCCTCAATCCTGTGATGCAGACATGCGGTGGTGTGTGGGTTGCTAGAGGGAGTGGCGATGCAGATAGAGCTGCGGTGAATGAAAACAATGAGGTTATGGTGCCTCCAGACAATCCAAAGTATACTTTAAGAAGAGTCTTTCTCAACAAGGAAGAGATAGATGGTTACTTCAATGGTTTCTCAAATCAGATGTGGTGGCCTCTATGCCACAATGTTTTTGTTAAGCCCAGATTCAATCCGATATTTTATACACTGTATAAAAGAGTGAACGAAAAATTTGCGGAATCGGCGATATCTGAATTGGGTGATAAAAAGCCCCTTGTGTGGGTTCAGGACTTCCATCTTACGCTTGTACCCGGCATGATAAGGAAGGAAAGTGATGAGGCGCTGCTAGCTTACTTCTGGCACATACCATGGCCTGCGCACACTGTATTCAGGATAGTCCCATGGCGCAGAGAGATCATGGAGAGCATGCTTGAAAATACGCTCATAGGTTTCCATACCTCTCAGGACTGCAGGAATTTCCTCTTAACCGCAGAGAATGAGATCGAGGGCTCAAAGATAGACTGGAACAGAATGACTGTAACGAGGGATGGAAGAATAACTTTTGTAAGGGCTTTTCCCATAAGTGTAGATTATAAGAGCATAGATGCTCTTAAAACAAGTGCGACCGTAAAAAGGGAGGAGGAGGTCATAGAGAAGAGGTTTGACTGCCCTATCGGTGTAGGTATTGACAGGATAGACTACATAAAGGGCTTGCCGGAAAAATTTTCTGCCATAGATCGTTTTCTCTTCAAGTATCCTGAATACCAGAGCAAATTCACATTTGTTCAGACGGTTATACTTGAACGCCCGAGGGTGCCGGAGTTCCTTGAGCTTGACAGAAGGCTTGATTCTCTGGTGGATGATCTCAACTGGCGCTACAGCACAGAGACTTGGAAGCCTGTAGAGTACATGAAAGAGAAGATGGAGTTCACCAGGATTGTTGCAATGTACAAAAAGGCAAAAGTCTGCATTATAAGCTCACTGAATGATGGTCTCAACATAGTGTGCAAAGAGTTCATATCATCGCAGGACGTTAGTGATCCAGGAGTGCTCATACTCAGTGAATTCGCAGGAGCTGCTGAAGAACTGGGCGACGATGCGCTGTTGATAAACCCATATGATATAGAGAGCTTCTCTGATACAATAAAGCAGGCTCTTGAAATGCCATTCGAAGAGAGGAAGAAAAGGATGGAGAGACTTCAGAAAAAGGTTGGAGAGAATGACATATTCAAATGGACATCAAATATATTCAAAGGGATGAGCGAGGTTATACCGATCGCAAAGGCGATGCGGGATAGGAGACTGTACAGGATGAAGGGAAGAGACTGGCTGTAATAGATCAGCCAGACTTCAAAACTAAAAAGATTAATAGCCCAAAGCGCATATGCAGTATGCATGACATCTCAATGATGGGACACATGCTCTATGATATACGGTGCTATACAGATGACTTTCCTATGCCAGATAAAATGAGCCTCACGAAAGGAAGGATAAAGTATAGTGCTGGCGGTTCTGCATGCAACAGCGCCGTCTGTGCATCAAACCTTGGAAAAAATGTGACAATCTGCGGAAAGATAGGATTTGACGATTACGGGATCTTTCTGATTCAGAATTTCATATCAAAAAGGGTTGATACATCAAACGTAATCATAGACTACCATGAGCCCTCAGGTGTGAGCGTGGTGATCATAAACAGAGAAGGTGAGCCCGAGATAGTGGAGATGCTCGGGGCAAATGAGCCAATATCTGTCAAGGACATAAAGTCAGATTTTTTTGACACAAAAATTGTGCACATGACAGGTACAAATCTGAGTGCTCTCATGTACGTGAGCACATCTGCGAAAGAGAGAGGCATAAAGGTTATGTTCGATCCCGGTAGAAGCGCTTCCCATCTCGGCTATACAAAGCTGGAACCGATATTGAAGAACTGTGATGTGATAATAAGCAACAGGGTAGAAATGGCAAGGCTCATGGAGATAGAGGATGAAAGAAATGCAGCCATAGAAAAAATAGCTGAAAGAGCAGAGAGGCTTCTCAAGGATAAGGTGCTGATCATAAAGCAGGGCTCCGATAAAACCATAGTTTTGTGCGATAAAAGCTTTGAGGTAAACACCTTTAGAGTTAATGTAGTTGACACGCTGGGAGCAGGGGATACATTTGCAGGAGCTTTTGCCACAGCAATGGTAGAGGGAAAGAGTTTTGAGGACTGCACAGTATTTGCCAACGGCGCAGCGGCCCTTAAGGTAACAAGGGAGGGAGCGCAGAGCTCTCCAAGCAGAGAGGAGCTGGAAACATTTTTAGAGAAGGAGGATGCAGCAATAAACTATCTCCCCCTTTAGTACGGTTTATCAGTGCCCTTATCCTTTATTCAATTCCCTTTCATTTCCATCCCAGTATAGAGTAAAGGTGCCGTGTTCGCTTCCATATTTCTCTATAAATATTGTCGCTTTTTCCTTTGTTGATTGTGTAACATTCTGCTTTGGTATTATTGCTCCATCCTTTACGAATATGGGTAATTTATCCAGGGGCGCTTCATAAACTATTCTTTTGCCCCCTTCATATTCCTTTTTATCATGATAGTCATACCATTTTCCCTCAGGCAAGTAGATCTCTCTGGTTCTGGCTCCTTCCTTTATGATAGGAGCAACCAGAATAAAGGGCCCAATCATGAATTCATCATCTATTGTGTATGTCTCCTTATCCCCCTGAAACTCAAAGAACAGGGGTCTTATCACAGGGTAGCCCTTTGTGTGGCTCTCGTATGCCAGGGAATAGAGATAGGGCAAAAGCTCATATCGCATCTCTACATGTTTCCTAATTATGTCTTCGTAATGTTTTCCATAGACCCACGGCTCCTGATCATAGTTCCCTTTTCCTGTATGATTTCTGAAAAAAGGCACAAGAGCGCTTGCTTCATACCAGCGCACGAGAAGCTCAGGAGAGGGAGCATCTATGAAGCCCCCAATATCCGAGCCTGTGAAAGATAAGCCAGAGAGGCCCATGTTCAGAAGCATTGGTATCTGAAGCGCTAGATGCTCCCAGCTTGCCGTGTTATCTCCTGTCCACAGGGCAGCATAGCGCTGTATACCTGCAAAACCTGCTCTTGAGAGCACGAAAGGCTCTTTTACGCCTAACTTTTTTAACCCCTCGTATGTAGCGCAGACCTCAAGCAACGCATAGGCGTTGTGATTCTTTAGATGAGAGAAACCGTTGCCAAAGATAACATCATCCTTCATAGTCTTTCTCTCATTGAAGACACTTGGCTCATTCATATCATTCCATATGCCCTCTATTCCGAGCTCTGTGTATGTCCTGTATTTCTCTCCCCACCACTCTCTAACCTCTTCTCTGGTGAAATCGGGCCATGCGCATAAGCCGGGCCACATGTGGTCCATGTACACTTTATCTTTTCTCTTTAACAGATACCCTCTATCAAAAGCTTCTTTATAAATCTCATCTTTTAAGGCGGGATCAACTATGGGTATGATCTCAAAGCCCATAGCTTTGAGCTCCTTCACCATTCTTTCTGGTTGAGGAAAATCTTTGCTCCATGTGAATGGCACGAAACCTTCATTGTGATCAATGTCTAAATACATCGCATCGCAGGGAATTCTGTGCTCCCTCATTTTCCTGGCTACCTCTATTACTCTTTCCTGAGGGTAGTAGCTATACCTTGAGATCTGGTGCCCTAAAGCCCATAGTGGGGGCATGAATGGTTTTCCTGTTAGCTCAGTGTATCTTTCCACTACCTTCTTTATGTTTGGGCCATAGAAGAAATAGTATCTGAGCTCTCCACCAGAGCTCCCGAATAGGTAGCTGTCCTCTCTTTTAACCCCGAAATCAAAATAGCTTTTGTATGTGTTGTCAAAGAATATTCCATATGCCTTTCCGTCCCTGAGCCCTATAAAAAATGGAACAGAAACGTAAAGGGGATCACTCCTGCTATCATAGCTGTACGCATCGGTGTTCCACATAACTGAAGAGCTCCTGCGCTTGTCTATAAAGCCCGATTTTTCGCCCAGGCCATAGTAATGCTCTTCAAGTGGCATCTCTCTGGTGCATAAACATCTGTGTCCTTCTTTAGCTTTTTTCCATTTCATTGGTTCTCTATCTTTGCAAAGAATTGTGCCCTCTTTATCATAGAATGATAACAGAACGGTTTTTTTGTTTAC
Source organism: Thermoplasmatota archaeon (assembly GCA_034190325.1). Taxonomy (GTDB): domain Archaea; phylum Thermoplasmatota; class UBA186; order UBA287; family UBA287; genus UBA287. The sequence goes on along the minus strand of JAXHST010000116.1, from coordinate 7,304 downwards.
AACAACCTTAACCTCAGATGTTGAGAGCTCTATCTCATCTTTTTTCTCTTTTATTGACAGGGGCTTTGCATCCTCTTTCACCACAGCGTATGAGTGCTCTTCCATTATCTTTCCATGCGGCGCTAGCTGAACCTTTATCGTTCCATCGTTAATGGCAGAGATGTAGATGGCAGCGTTCTCGCACTCTATGTGTACCTTCCCTTCCTTCTCTTGAATACCCTTGAAGGAGCCTATGGGGGTATAACCCTCAAGATCTATGCCCTCTTTTCCTTCTATCATCTCTTTTGGTAAGAACAGGATACCAGTATCTTTCTTCATCAGAGTATACCGAGTCTCTTCAGGATCTCTTCACTTCTTTTCATTATCAGATTTCTTGTCTCATCCTGCTCCTCTTTTGTTGGATCCCTTCTGCACAGGAGCATTATTGCGGCATTCGCATAACCTGAGACATAGCCATTGAAATATCCCAGATAAAGGTTCTGTTTATCCGTTCCCTCAACCATAAAATAGCTTGCCTGCCTTTTTATCTCGGATATTTTTTCTTCTACAAGTATATCTATAAGGTTCTCTAAAAGTCCTCTGAGCCACACTTCCATAATGGAGATAGGAAGCCTCTTTAAAAAGCTTTTCTCTTTTGTGAATAAAATAGCAGCAAACATGCCAGCATCTGGAAGACCGTTGTATAGATGATAACTATATGGAGAGAGGGCTGGAAAAGCTGGAAGAAAGGGTAAGAGATCCACTCGGATAGCACAAGAATAAAGACGTAGATCGCTTTACCCAAAGCATAGAGGCGGCAGTTAATCTCTTATCAACTCTCTTAGAATTTTCCATCGCATTCTTTTTGCCATTCAGAGATACTGTTATATATTGTATAAGGCACATCTACGGAGTGATGGATCTTGCAAAAGTGCAGAAAATATTGAAAAATAAGAGCTTTGTAGCGGTTAAAAAAGGCTCTGTTGTGTTTGAGAGTGAAGATAAGGGACTTAAGCCGTTCATAGACGCTATAGATAGCGCAGATCTGGAGGGATCTCTGATAGGTGACAGGATAATTGGCAAAGCCTCAGCACTTCTGTCGTGCTACTCTAAAGCACACATGCTCTATACCCCGAGGATAACGGAAGAGGCTCTGTCATATCTGAACAGGGAAGGAATAAAAATAGAGTATGAAGAGGTCGTAAACATGAGAGAATGCAACTACGATATAGCTCTAAAGGGGGTAGAAGATTCTGAAAAGGCTTACGTTATCATAAAAGGGATGATGAAAAATGGATGAAGCACTCAAAGCGCAGGAGAATGAGATCACAGAGCACATGGTCTACAAAAATCTGGCGAAGAGAGAGAAGGAGAACAGAGAGGTTTTGGAGAGGATAGCTGATGATGAGCTCAATCACTATGGTGTATGGAAGAGCGTAACCAGGAGAGAGATAAAGGAGAAGAGATCAAAGGTGATATTCTATGAGATCCTGGCATTTATATTTGGAATAACCTTTGCATTGAAGATCATGGAGAATGGAGAAAAAAATGCGCAGAAGAAATATGCGGATCTCGCGAAAAAATACCCTCAGGTAGAGAAACTTATCGAAGATGAGAACAAACATGAAGTGGAGCTCTTAAAGCTTATAAATGAGGAGAGGCTAAATTATGTCGGCGCGATGGTGCTGGGCATGAATGATGCACTGGTTGAGCTTACTGGAACTCTGGCAGGATTAACATTTGCTCTTCGCAACAATCAGCTCATATCTCTGGCAGGGCTTATAACAGGCATTGCTGCGGCGTTATCGATGGCAGCCTCTGAGTATCTGTCAACAAGGGCAGAGGGCGCGGAGAAAAAAGCAACAAAGGCGGCGCTCTATACAGGCATAGCCTATATAGTAACCGTAGTGCTGATCATCTCCCCATTCTTTCTTCCTGTGAGCCCTTACGCTTCTATAGGGATAACACTCATGGTTGGAGTTGTGCTCATAGCCATATTCACATTCTATGTCTCTGTTGTGCAGGATATTAGCTTTAAGAAAAGGTTCGCAGAGATGGCTTCGATAAGCCTTGGCGTTGCACTGCTCTCATTTTTGATAGGCTCTGTTGTGAGGGTATTTCTGGGGGTAGATGTGTGAAACTGTTTAAAGATCTCTGAGAATCTCAGCGCTCTCTTCAGGAAAAAGAGAGTTTATGAATGTGCCAGCCCCTGTCTCTACTCCGCCCCTGTATTTAACCCTGCCGACAGAGGCATATGGGGGATAGATCTCTGCATGAAAATGGAAATCATCTCTTGACTGGTGAAAGCAAAGGATGTAAGCGCTACCCAGCTTCTCTATTTTTTTCAGAACCGATACCAGAGTCTCTGCCAGCTTTAGAGAGTCCACTCCAAGGATGTTGCTCACATGCTCTTTTGGGTATATGTGGGTTTCAAAGCTCCATCTTGCAAAGTAGGGTATGAAGGCAATGAAAGCATCATTCTCCATAACGATCCTGTTTTTCTCCCCGCTTTCCTGCCCTATAATGTCGCAAAATATGCACCTTCCCTTTTTTCGCAGGTGCTCTCTGTAAGCGCTCCTCTCCTGCCTTATAACAGGTGGATAGAAGTCCATAGCGTATATCTGCCCATGGGGATGATCCATGGTAACTCCTATCTCCTTGCCCCTATTTTCGAATATGAACACTGTCCTGTATCTTTTCGATAAAGCTCTGTAGCGCTCTTTCCAGAGATCAACCACCTTTTTTACCTCATTTATAGGCATAGAGGATAGCTTTGTGTTGTGATCCTTTGAAAATACTATCACCTCGCATTTACCCTCTGCCTCTCTACCCCTCAAGCTCACCTTTGGTTCATCCTCTGCCAGAGAAGGATACCTGTTGTCAAGGGCAACGGGTGCTTCTGCCAGATCGCAGAAAGGACATTTCTGAGGAAATAGAGGCCTTTCCTCCCTGTTGTCCGCGTATATGACCCACTCTTTTAAAAGGGGATTGAATCTCAGCTCTTTAGGCACGAAACAAGGATACTGTTTTGCACATAAATAGTTAACTCAAACAAGCATTCTCATCATGAACTGCACCTTGGTGCGATGTGTGGCGCATCGTATGGTCATCATTCGTATGGTTCTGTTAGCTCACAGATCATTCAACCCTGATGAGCAAAGGGATCTGGTCTAAAGGCGCAGGGATGATCGTTGTGAGGGGCCCTACGAACTCCTCATCGGACCAGAAATCCCTCCACAACCCTTGCGGGATGTAGACCTCTCTGTATCTGGCACCATCCTCAAGCACCGGAGCAACCAACAGCCCTCCCCCGAACATATACTCATCGTCTATGCCGTATGTTATCTCTTCCTCTGGGTAGTCAAAGAAGAGAGGCCTGAGGATGGGCGTGCCACTCTCTTTTGCTTCCAGAGCCGCTCTGTAGATATAAGGGGCAAGCTCCTGATGCAACGCTGTGAAATTCCTGCAGATCTCAATCGTTTCATCGTCAAATCTCCAGGGAGGTATTGAGAATTGCATGGCTGGCATAAAAGCTGTCAGCTGGGTCCATCTGATGAAAAGCTCCTTCGAAGCTCTGTCCACATACTCATTTCCCCCGATCATGTCCGGAAGAACATAGGGATAACCTATCATCGAGAGGGTAAGGGCCTGGGTTAACACTGCGTGCAGGCCGTTATCCAACCCCCACCTCGAGGATTTGTCGTATTCCCTGACAAGCCCACCATGCCTCTGCGAGAGCCAGCCAGTTCTGGCCTCAGATAACTCAAACCTGCGGGCAAGCTCTACCCAAGCATCTGAATATTCGCAGGGCTTCATGCTTTCATAGCTCATACCCCCTTTTGGAAAATAATTTGCCTCGCCAGCGTCGAACTTGAACCCATCAATTCCATATTTTTCTTGCAACTCCAGCAGGTTTGTGTAAAACCAATCAACGGCATCTGGATTGCTCAGGTCTACCAGAGCGCTGCCCATCAAAGATGAGGGCAGATGGAAGAGCTCCCAGAGAGACGGACTGGTCACTATCCCGCCGATCGCCCACCAGTTTACCAGGAAGGGCAGGCCGGTTGCAGGATCCCTGATGAAATATCTATTTCTCATCCCTTCCCTGAAATTATCAGAATCTATGCTGACAAATGGAATCACCCACAAAGTCACTTTAAATCCCATTTCGTGCAATTCATCCACCATCATTTTAGGATCCTTGAATTTCTTCAGGTCAAAGTCCAGGTCCCCATAATTGGCCTGCCACCTGTCGTCTATCTCTATCACGGAATGTGGGAATCCATTCTCCACTATGGACCTGGCATATGCTAACACAGTGTCCTGGGTTATATCCTTCTTGTATTCAGCCCATGTAGTCCATATGGGTCTCTCGAGCATCAAAAAAGAAGGCGGCTGATCTGGTTTTCCGACCAGAGTGATGAACTCCTCGAACACCTCTCTGATGCTCTGTGCAGGTATCACAATGTAATCCATCCTGGAAGAGTCCGTGAACCCTATCCTGAACAGCCCGTCATTGCTCTCATTGAGCGCGCATGTCATTGGATCGTAAGAAGGCACAAAGATCCCTGCTCCGCTGGAAGTTAACCAGAAGGGAGTGTTTACATTCATCCCCATATCCCGGGTCATCAATTGCTCAGAGGCAAAGGAGAGCAACATAGCTATGTATGAATTCAGAGGCAGATACTGATACGGCAACTGCAGGATCAACGGGGCAATCCATCTGAAAAATGGCTCTCCCACAGTCTCTATAATAGGTGCCAGCAACGGTTCAAATGAAGGGAGGTACCAGCAGATGAGATCCACCAGGGTATTTGATGGGATCGAGGTTTTATCCAGGGAAAAGATCTGACGAAACAATTCGCCCTGCCCATACCAGTGCCCACCTGAGGATAACAGATAGGAATCACCTATCCAATCGTTCATCTCGCCGTCGTCAACCCGCCACCAGATCCTGTAAAATCGATTCTCCAGTGATATCCCGAGCACAGCCCTGTGTCCATTAAAGGTTGTTGTGATGGACAGATCCGCCTCGCGATTCGTTTCATCGAAGGAAAAACCTGTGACCTCTGCAAGCTGGTAATGTCTGCTTCTCCTCTCGAAACCAGCTTTTTCGCTCTTTAGAACAAGGCTACCCAGCTCATTATAGGTAGATATCTGGAACGGGCTCTTCGTTATGTTGATGGAGTAAAGTTCTGTCTGAATAAAAATTGAGGAAGCATCTTCTTTTACTGTGACCCCAGATTCAAAGAAATCAAGCGCGGGGGTGGCTACCGGAGCTACGATGGCAAAAATCAGCATACCGACAAAGAATTTTTCCCACATCGTAATTAGTGAGCTACTCAGAATATAAATACTTTATCATCGTGTAAAGTAAACTTCCCGATGCAACAACAGTGCAACTCGATAGACCTACAGTTGTTGCCATTGGCCGAAAAAGGTCCTTTGATATCCGCTGTCATAGTTCATCTGACTCTTTCGCTCTAAAGAACTTCCAACTTTCGCTTGAGTTATTTAGACCATGCTTCCTCAGAACAATCGCTGTTCTGGATAACAGCAATCCCTGAATGATTCTCTTCCTGGGCGCTCTTTTACGCTGTCTCCAGACCATTGACCTAGATATGTCGAATACTTCTGCTACGACAGAGATAGATATCCTCCTCATACCGCATCTTCCTTTCGCTCTCCTGCCCATAGGGCTCACTTTTGGCTCACCCCCAGCTAAAGAGGAGTATTTTTATCAAGAGCGATGGGTGCTTCGTCCAGACCACAGAAGGGGCATTTTTGCGGAAATAGAGATCTTTCTTCCCTGTTATCTGAGTATATCACCCATTCCCTCAAAAGTGGGTTAAATCTCAGCTCTTTTGGCATGAAACTAATTGCTATTGCCCTATTTCTCAGTTACTGAACCATGCACCATCAGTGCTTCTCAAAAAATATATCTGAAAGCCCTCAAAAGCCTCTTTTATTTTCTCTATGTCCTCTTCCTCACATATCCCAACGATAGAGCCACCAAAGCCTGCACCTGTTAACTTTGCTCCATAACAGAGCGCTGAAAGTTTCATCTGTAGCTTATCCATGAGTGGGGTGCTGACCTCAAATTTTTGTGAGAGTGAAAGGTGCGAAAGGTTCATGAGTTCTCCAAATTTATGCATATCTCTATTCCTCAAAGCATCGGCTGCTTCAACAACCCTGTCCATCTCACTGAAAAAGTGCTCTGCTCTCTTCTTTAGCTTTCCCTCCAGAGAACTTAGCTCTAATCTTTTTTCCCACGCCTCCCTCAAATTTTTAGTGCTGAGGATTTTTGCGCTCCTCTTGCACTCGGATACCCTTCTGTTATAATAGGATGCAGAGAGCTCATGTTTTGTGCCGCTGTCGACAACAACGATGATGCTATCAAATGGAGCATAGGAATAGCTCAGCTCCCTGCAATCGAGAAAGAAAAGGTTGTTTTTCTTAGAGAGAATGACGCTTGCCTGGTCCATAATACCGCACTTCACACCAGCATATCTGTGCTCAGCTCTTCTGCAGAGCTTTGCTATGCTCATAGGTTTAGCTCTCCTGTTTTTGATTATGGCGAGAGCTACAGCTATCTCCAAGGCCGCTGAAGAACTCATACCTGAGCCTGCAGGTATTGTGCTCCTTATCTCCCCCTTTATCTCCCGTGTTTTATAGTGCTTTGATATCTCTTTTTTTGTGCCGAGAACATAGCTCTTCCACCCCTCAATTTTATCCTCCTGTTTTACATGATCGTTGTAGATCTCTGAGTAAAGCTCAAATTCGCCGCTATCTTCAAAATTGATTCCTATCTCTCTGTTCACAGCGCATGGCAGAACGAAACCACCGTTATAGTCTGTGTGCTCCCCCAGAAGGTTCACTCTGCCAGGCGCTATCACTCTCATGCTTTTCCCAATAGCTCTTTAACAGTGAGCTCAACTGCCTCCCCGCTCCCCCCTGCTCTCCAGCCCGTTTCCTTAATGTGAGAGCAGTCCAGCAGCATCGTTTTCACATCACCCACCCAGCCCCTTCCATTGAGCTCATCTTTAAATCTGAACTCAGGTCTTATTTTCATAACTTCTGCTACGATACGAGCTATCTCTGTTACCTCTATCCAGTCATCAGAGCCCAGATTGTATACCTCAACCCTGCTCTCTCTCTCTGCATGCCCTGAAAGGATTCCATCTATGGCATCATCTATGTGGAGGTATGATTTTTTTTGCTTCCCATCACCAAGGATCTCCAGCGCCTTAGGATCTTTTCTCAGCTTCTCTATGAAATCCTTTATGACTCCGTGGCATCCCTCACCTATGACATTTGCAAGCCTG
>JAXHST010000115.1:9598-42241 GCA_034190325.1 Thermoplasmatota archaeon | reverse complement strand
TGGAAAGGCTCAATATGTAGGTTAGCTGTATAAGTATTGAGCCAACGGGTATTATCCCAAGGATGCCCAGCGCTAAGAAAACGGCTCCAACACAGATTATAAAGACAATTGTTAATAAGAATGTTCTCTCCTTCATCTTTCAGCCTCCATAACTATCTCATAGGGCATCTCCTTCCAGCTGATTAACCTTTCGCTTTTATCATAGCTTTCGTATATCCTTATACCTCCGTCTTCAACAGAGATCCTGCAAAAATATGTATAGGTGTCTCTCTGTGTAACAGCTATAACCTTGAGATCAAACTCCTCTTCTCTGGTAGCATAACCCAGCACCAAACTTTGCTCTTCTTCCGCCACCTTTTCACCATCTACATAGAGCTCTATCCTTGGGTATCTATACTTCTCAACGCCCATGACATAGATCTTCACAGCCCCGCCAGCGCTGTCGATCACAAGCTCAGGAATATCAACTCTCAGATCCTTGATGGAGATCTGCTGCTCAACGCACCCTGAAAAGAAGATGAGCAGTGCCAGAGCTCCAGGAATCAAGGATCTCATTCATACCACCGGAAATTCCTCACTTCCCCTGCTAGCTCAACAGGGACCTCTATGGTCACAGCGGCTGTTCTATCTCTGCCCTTTGTCAGAACCCTTACAACCTCTGCCTCCCCGACGACCTTTCCTTCTCTATTTAGAGTTTTTACCTTTTCACCTCTCTCCGGCAGGGGAAGAAATTCGTACGGCAAAGTTATGTGCGCTTTATCCCCAACCTCTTCTATAACGAACATTGCCAGCCCGGGGCATCTGGAGACGCATATGGTACAACCGGTGCATTTAGATTCATCAACCTCTGGTACAGAGGTTATCGTTTGCTTGCTTATTGCACCGAAGGGACAGGAAGTAACGCACGGGTTGCAGGGGATGTTTTCATAGCACTCTATAACCACTTTAGCGCTCATTATAAACCTCCAGCAACTTTTCCTCGCCCCTTGATATTTTTTCTCCCCCTCTGCAGGATCTCAGGCTTCTGAGCTCTTCTCTGAGCTCCCTCCTTTTTTCAACAGCTCCTTCGATCTCTCCAAGCTCAAGTGCAGCAGATATTGCGGCTATCCTTCCCTCTATCATCGCACTGCTAGCTTCCTCTATTGCAGATCCGTCACCAGAGACGAATATCCCTGCATCTGTCTTATAGTTCTCATCGTGCAGCACGACCTCTCCTCCAAGCTCAGGTATGTAGACGCTCCTGCAGCCGGCCTGTTTTAACAGTTGGATAGACGGGCTAAGCCCGACAGCGACGCATATGAGATCTAACGCTAACGTTTGCTCCTCACCGCTTTTTACATCCTTTATCACGGCGCCCTCAACACACTCATCTCCAAGCGCTCTGATTATTGTATGATTCAACAGGATAGGGACGCCCTGTCTCAATAGCTTGGCAGCGTGCACCTGATAACCACCGATGTGATCCGTGATCTCAACCAGAGCTTCAACCTCAACTCCTGCCTGCAAGAGCTGGTAGGCCACTATCAAGCCCACATTACCAGAACCTATCATCAGCGCTTTTTTACCCGGCAAAACACCATAAACGTTCATGAGGGTTTGAACGCCTCCGGCACCATACACGCCAGGCAAATCATTGTTTTCAAAGAGCAGATAGTTCTCCTGAGCCCCTGTTGTTACTATAACCTTCTTTGCCTCAACCATTTCTATTCTATCTCTTTTCTCTATAGCAATACCCTCAGGATAAAAGCCAAAGGCGCTGGCCTGCTTCTCTATTTCAAGCAGCTCTCCGGCACATTCACCCAGAAGTTTTGCCGGTATATCTATACCTCTGGTGCCCGCATACTCTCTTTCCGAGCCGAAAAATCTGTGTGTCTGCTTTATGAGCTGCCCGCCTACAGAGGGGTTCTCATCAACAAGCAGGGTTTTAAAGCCCAGATTTGTTGCCTCAGCTGCAGCGCTCAAGCCTGCTGGACCGCTGCCAATTATCAAGAAGTCTGTGCTTTTTCTCTCAACCTTTCCCTTTCTCCCTCTCCCCCTTATTTCCGCTCTGCCTCTCCCCTCCTGCACCTCAACTTTCATTCCCTCTTTCAAAGGAAGTATGCATGTTCTTTCGTTAGGGTAACCATTCACGCGCATAAGACATGAGCTGCATTTACCTATCCCGCAAAAAAAACCTCTGGGTCTCTTTAGCTTCGGGCTAAAACCGAGGGTTTTTATGCCATTTGCGTGCAAGGCTGCTGCGATCGTTTCATTCTCATAGCCCTCCATAGGCTTGCCACCTAGATAGAATACTAATCTTTTCCCTCTTTCAAATTTTAGCACAGGGTGTTCATAGATCCTTCTATCATCTTTCATCTCTTTCTCCCCCACTTTTTTCTAAAAACCACAACACATACATTGCTGTACCCGGTTCTACAACCATAGCCTCTTTTCCTTCACTGTAGGAGACAACGCATCTATCCTCTATAAGGTTTGTCTCATCATGCCTGTTACTCCATATGCGTATAAAACCGAAATCTTTTTCTGATCTCAACAAGAAGAACAGCGCTCTGTCTCCAGGACACTCATTTATAACCCACTTGCCCGGAGCGCATATAATTTCACCACATGCAACAGCACCTTTTTCAAATATCTTTCTCTCCTTGCTCCTCATACCGCTGTTTCCAATATAGGTTGTTTTTACATCTTTTTGCTTTATTATTCTAGCGATTCCATTAGATCTACTTTTTACAGTCGCAGAGAGCATGAGCATGCTCTCGCTTTTCTTTTCAATCCTGGCGCTCTTATTGCATGGCAAGTATAAAGCGGAGGGTTTTGTTAAAAAAGGGTTGTTTCTTCTTGCTTTATAAACCTTATCTCTGATCTTAAACAAAACTTCTCCATCTAAAAGCACAAATATTCTGTCGCAGTCCTTTTTTTCGATCTCTCCAGTTCTAGAGGGCATTCTATCAAAGAGCTGGAGTTCTATATTTCCGAGGTTTAAAGGGTGCTTTTTTTCAAAAAAACACTTCACATAAGTAATTACGCTGGGTTTATTTTTAACTTTCTATGCTCTGTACCATACCTTCGATTATCCTTCCAGTTTTAGTCTCCTGAGAACAAAATCTGTATCGAGTGCGAGTAGAAGCGTCCCGACTCTGGGACCTGAGCCCTTTCCCAGGAACAGAGAGTAGATTGCATTAAATAGCTCTTTTGGTTTAAAACCATACTTCTTTGCGCATTCATAAATATAATTTGTTAGCTGATCCTCATCTTTTGCTTCAGTGAAAAACTCCGCAATATCATACAGACATTCTTTAAAGGGGCTGAAGCTCTCCTTCTCTTCGTCCCCAAGATCTTTTTTTATCGTGAACCTTATGGGTTCCGAGCCTTTCATCCTGAGAAAATTCTCAACCAGGGGCAAAAGCTGTCTGACCCTTTTCTTTACTCCTTCATTCACTTCATACCCACTCTTCTCAAGCATTCTGAACACGTCGCTTTCATCACTGCTTATCTGCACCAGAGTCGCTAAGTGCACATAAGGCACCTGAGATATATGTTTAGATATGGGCCATTCTACCTGAGAGAGTTCATACATTCTTTTCAGATCTTCTATATCCTCACTCTTAGAGGGCTTTTCGATTTCATGGTATAAGCGCTCAACGTGTTCATATTCTCGCATCAACTGCAGTATTTCTCGATCGATGTTGAAGTCCTTGTGGGTTGTGGGCTTTACCCTGAAGAAGAAAAATCTTATGGCCTCTGGCGGAAGGATCTCTAAAAGCTCTTCAAGCGTTATTATATTGCCCAGAGACTTGCTCATCTTCTTTCCCTCTACCAGTATGTGCTCATAAACAACAGGGTAGGGTGCTGGATAGCCGAATATTTCCTCACTTATCCTTTTGCTAGTATCATAAGAGCCTCCCGCTGCTGCATGCTCTTTACCGAAGGGCTCACATGTTACTCCAAGGATTTTCCACCTTGCGGCCCATTCCACACGCCATGTAAGCTTTCCGTCCCTTATGCTTGTTTTACCCTCATAACCACACCCTTTTATTTTCTGTTTGCCTGCGACGCCTTCCATGCACCTATAATGCACAAAGTCATCTTCAAAACCAATGGCTTCTGTGGTAGCTATCTTACCACAATTTTCACATATGGGATTAAATGGTAACCAGCCCTCACCCCTTTTAGATCCAGAGACCTCTGCAAATATTTTTCTTATCTCCGGTGCTTTTTTAAGTGATATTTTTATCATATCATCAAAAAGCCCTTTTTTATACATGTCCGCACCTGAAATCACCTCTGGCTTAATGCCTATTTTTTCCATTGCCTCTAAAAAGCTTTTTGTAGAGTGCTCAACAAAGCTTTCCTTAGAGTTCCATGATAGTGAGGCTATAGGATAGCCTATATATTGTTTGTACTCCTTTGGCAATTGCGGAGGTACTTTACGTAATGGATCCATATCATCCATTATCCATAGTAATCTACTATCTCCTTTTTTTTCGGTTATAGCTCTATGAATGCCTTCAGCTATCACGATGTCCGTAAGGTTTCCTATGTGAATCATTCCTGAGATCGATGTTCCGCTTGCTATAACATTTTTTTTCTCTAAAAGTCTGTTTGCTATGACATCTATCCAGTGCATATACCATAATAGACTGTTTGCTTTTATAAATAATTGCAGGTATATGTTATACCATCCAACCCCCTTATTTCAACTGGAGATGTTCTGGATATCTATTGAATCAAATCGATAATTTTTTATATTATAATTTTTTATTTTTATAATAGAATTAAAAAGTTCCAGTTGAAACAAAGGGGTTCAGGTAGAGATTTTAAATGTATATCGGCGAAAATAAGATTCAGACAAAGAAGACTATAAAAGATATCAAATCAATTAGACATAATACAACTGGAGAGAGGAAAGGTAAAATAGATGATAACGCTAAAAATAACAGCTTCAGGTAATGAAACAGTAGTGGCTGCATGCGATGAGGAGTTATTAGGTCAAACATTCAGAGAAGGGAAGCTTAAGATTGAGATAAAAGAGTCTTTTTACAAAGGCAATCCCGCTAATTGTAAAGAGCTTTCAAAAGCTCTCGAAGAGGCAACAATAGCAAATCTGGTTGGGGAAAAAACAGTAAACTGTGCCATAAAATGTGGAGTGATTGATGAGAACAGTGTGATTTACATAGAAAAGATCCCTCATGCGCAGATGGTGAGGTTATGAGGTTTTGCGTCGAATGCGGGAAAGAGACAGAAAAGCTCTTTGACGGTTTATGTGCAGAGTGCGCATCAAAGCATATAGAAGTAAAATTGCCTGAGACGATAACTCTGGAAGTATGTAGAGATTGCGGAGCCCGGAAAAAGGGAAATTTGTGGGTGGAGGAAGAGGATAAAGATCCTTTAAAAGATGTTATTCTGGAAAATCTTACTTTTGAAAGGAGCGCGCAGCTTGAAGAAATCGATGTAAAAAGCATAAAAGGAGATCCTTATCTTCAGTTATTTGAGGTTTCTGTGATACTGAACGCTTTTGGAATTGAAATAAAAAGGGAGAAAAAGATAGAGGTCAAGGTAAAATACGCTTTATGTCCTTCATGTGGAAAAAAACATGGCGGCTATTATGAAGCAAAGCTTCAGCTTAGAGGTAAAATACCGGACGGATGGGAGGATTACATAACAGAAGCTTACGCAGAGGATGTTAAAGGTGGTATAGATCTCTATTTTCCCTCTCTATCTGAGGAAAAAGAGGTCGTGAAAAAGATACGCGATCTGAAGAGTGCTGAGAAAAAAGAGAGCAAAAAGCTGCACACAGCAAAAGACGGAAAAAGGATATATAAATACACAACGCTTTTACGTTTTGATGAGGGTAGCGATAATAGCCGGAAGCAGAAGCGACGAAAGCGTGGTTGAGAAGGCAAAGCAAATGCTTGAGCGTTTTGATATAGAGCACTCTGTAGATTTCATCTCAGCCCACAGATCACACAATAAGCTTGAGGAGCGCATAAAAGAGCTCGAGGATGTTGAGGTTTTCATAGCGATAGCTGGTTTATCCGCAGCTTTACCAGGTTTTATAGCGTCTCTAACGGAAAAGCCCGTTATAGGCGTGCCTGTGAGTGGTAAGCTATCTTTAGATTCTATACTATCAATGGTTCAGATGCCTTCAGGTGTTCCAGTTGCAACAATGGGGTTGGATAGGGGTGATAATGCTGCCATATTCGCTGCTGAGATCCTCTCTTTGAAGTATCCTGCAGTCAAGGAAAAACTTTTGGAATATAAGGTGGGATAAAAGAGAGCTGTACTGACCTAAGAATAAAACTGATAGCTTTCCATAGATCGAGGCAGCTCTGCTCCTCGGGTATGCTGAAGCTATTGTTCTGCCGATTATCTGAGATCTCAAACCTGGATCATAGAGGAGAGTAAATGGATCGCTGATGGATGTGCAGAGGCTTACAGCTTCTTAGAACTTGGGGCATCTATGAGAATTTTTATTTTGCTGGATCTTTTTTAGATCGTTGTGCCCATAAAAGAGCAGAGTGCATGCAGAAACAAGACAGTAAGGAAAAAGAGAAACTTTAATATAGAAAAAAGGCAATCATAACCTAGGGTGAATCAATGGTACCATTCAGTTTGCTTGACTGGGTATGGGTTTTCGCGTATATGGTGTGGTTTTTCTCCTTCGGCTTCCTTTTCATCAGGATAGCCAGCAGATCACAGGAGAACTTTTTCCTTGCAGGAAGGGGCCTTCCATGGTGGATGCCTGCTGTTTCGGTTTATGGAACGCATACAGCAACAGACACTCCAATATGGATGGGAGGGGTACTCTACAGGCATGGAGCGAGGGGTATCTGGTACCTCTTCACAATGGGCTGGTGCGCTTTGAGCGCATTCTTCAGCATAAAGGTTTTCAAGCGTTCCCTAGCCTATACGCAGGCAGAGTATCAAACCCTTCGTTTTGCTGGTTTGCCATCTGAGCTCCTGCGTGGGTGGCTTGCAGGATGGCAGGTGTTTATGCAGATGTTTGTTCTCGGCTGGGTTGGCATAGCAATGGGTAAAGTATGCAACATGGTCTTTGACTGGCCACTGTGGATGGGGATGGTAATCTTTACTCTCATTATTGGAATATACTCCATGGTTGCAGGTTACTGGGGAGTTGTTGTGGGAGACCTTCAGCAGGGAACAATAATGTTCATCCTTATAGTTTTGGTAGCGGCCTATGGAATATCTGGTGCAGGAGGTATAGAAGGAATAAAAGCCTCACTGGCTGCTATGGGGGAGAGCTGGCGTCTGAATCCATTCCATTTTGATGCATTTGATGCCACAGATCCCAACAACTTCTCTCTCTTCTGGCTGATAACAATGATAATTATCCTTGTTTTCGGCGGTCTAGGTATGGGAACCCACATAGACTATTATCCCGATGCCCAGAGGGCTGCATCAACCAAGAGCGTGAGAGACGCCTCTTATAGCATATGGGGAGGAGGGATGTTTATAATCATAAGAAACTCCATATGGGTTGCTATGATTCTCGCTTTCTTCGTCCTGCTACCTGTTCTCAGCATAGCCGACCCCACATCAGGTTATGACATGGGCTTTTACTGGATCGGTTTCAAATTTTTACCCTCCGGGCTTATAGGATTCTTTTTTGCTGGGATACTTGCGATACACATATCTACAATAGATACGCACATAAACCTGGGTGCAGAGTATGCTACAAGAGATATCTACCACCATTACATAAATCCGAATGCGAGCGAGAAGCAGCTTGTGCGTGTTGGTAGGATAGCTACGATTCTGATAATGCTGGGCTCCTTTGTTTTCGGCCTGATGGTTGGAGAGGACTTTGTTGGCTGGCTAATATTCGCGATGTGGTTTTTGAGCTCTGCAATATGGCTCCCTCAGCTTCTGCAGGTGCTATGGTGGAGGTTCAATGGATGGGGTTATCTGACAGCAATGATTGTTAACCTTGGCGTTTCATGGCTCATTGCCTGGGTGCTGCCTGCCCTTGGCGTAATACCGGTGTACAACGATGCCGTGCGCTTCTGGCTCATGATGATAATAAGCGCTCTTATGTATCTACCAGTTACATTCTTAACAAAGCCTGAGGACATGGACCACCTGGTCACATTCTATACAATGACAAGACCACCAGGCTTCTGGGGACCTGTGAGAAAAGAGGCTATTAGAAGAGGCCTCATAAAGGAGGAATAAATATGATAAAGAGAGAATGGAGTGAAGAGGATTGCGATGCATGGACTAAGGAGGACTACCTTTCAGGCTTTTTCTCGGTGATCAGCTACTTTGCATGGGCTCTGGGCATCTATTGGGCCATAATGCTCGAGCCTATCGGCTTTGTTCTCATAGCTGTTGCTGCTGTCAGCACCTATCTGACGTTTTACATAATAGATCCAAAGCTAAAAGCGCAATCTGAAACCTTCGAGAAGAGACAGCTGCATTATTTAAAGCTTCTGCACGATTCACAGCGCTGGTCTTTGACTGAAGAGGAAACAAAAAAACTTGAGGAAGAGATAAATGAACTGGAGGAGGCAAAAGAATGATGGCGCTTTTTGTGACCCAACAGGAGTTTATGGGAATGGTTGGTCTTACCATTGGATATATTGCTTCCTTTATAGGGATGGGTCTGGCGTATTTCTCTTATAAAAGGAGGAAAAAATGATCGCGCTGCTTCAGGAACTTTCCTTGCCACCATACGAGCACACACCATTGGGCCCAAGCTGGATGGGGATTGTGATACCGCTCCTTTCTCTAGTAGCCACAATGGCTGTGGTTTTCTATGTGTATAGAAGGTATGCGCGCTAGCGAAGTGCGCCGCAGAGCCAGGTAAATCCCTTAACAGAACAGCTAGATCCTCAATGCATATGATTGGTGCCTCAAAGCAGGGTCTTTGAGATCTGTCTGAGAGCTTTGGCTATTATCAAGGGAACGTAAAGCAGCTCAAAAAGTATAAATTCGCAGCAGAAAAGCGCAGAGGATAAAGGCAAACAGCACATTTGCAGAGGCAGCTTAGCCTGCTGCTCCCGTGGCATTGAGATCACCTGTTCCGGGATCGGTTGAGTATGGGCAACGGAGCAAGCCCGCAGGACAAAGAGCAGCGCTACCAAAATAGCACACTTTATAAAAAAATATTTGCCATCTTTATATTTTTATTTTTTGTTCTTGTTTTGGCTCTCGTTTTGTTTCGTTCTTTAAATCGTAAAGTTTATTGGAGAGCTAGGAGATTACGTAATAATGAGCATAAAAAGCTGGCAGAATCAGAGGGGTTCTCTTTTTTTGAAGGAAGAGCGATGCAAGGGTTGCGGTTTTTGCATAGACCTCTGTCCAAAAAAGGTTCTGCGGCAGAGCGAAGTGATGAACGCAAAAGGTTATCATCCGCCAGAGCTCTATGATGTTGAGGGTTGCATAATATGTGATATTTGCACAGAGATATGCCCTGATTTTGCGATCTACAGGTATAGATCTAAGGAGAGGGTTAAATATGCTTGAGTTTATTAATGGGGATGTTGCATGCGCAGAAGGCGCAATAGCTGCAGGCTGCAGATTTTTTGGGGGTTATCCCATAACTCCATCGACAGAGATAGCTGAGCGCATGGCATTGCGCCTGCCACAGGTTGGAGGCGCATTTATGCAGATGGAAGACGAGCTCGCCAGCATAATGTGCGTTTTAGGCGCTTCATGGGCTGGAAAAAAGGCAATGACTGCCACAAGCGGCCCGGGCTTTTCGCTGATGCAGGAATCTATAGGGCTTGCGGCTATGACAGAAACACCCTGCGTCATCGTTGATATCCAGCGTGCAGGGCCAAGTACAGGTCTTCCGACACTTATAGCCCAGGGGGATGTGATGCAGAGCAGGTTTGGATCACATGGGGACTACAGAACGATAGTTTTAGCTCCCTCCAATGCCCAGGAGATGTATGATCTCACCATAAGAGCTTTCAATCTCTCAGAGCGCTTTCGAACGCCAGTAATTGTGCTCAGCGATGAGGTCTGCGGACACATAACTAGCGGCGTGGATCTCAGAGAGAATGTTGATATAGAGAGTAGAAAGAAGCCCGGGAGCTCAGAGTATCTCCCTTTTAAAGCAGATGCTGATCTTATCCCGCCGATGGCTGTTGCTGGTGAAGGCTATAGATTTCATGTAACGGGTTTGACACACAATGAAAAAGGATACCCTGTTACCTCTGCTAAAGTTCAGCAGGCGCTTGTCACAAGGTTAGTGGATAAGGTTGAGAAGAGAAAGGGGGAGATAGTTGACGCTGAATTTTTTATGCTGGATGATGCTGAGATAGGTGTGATTGCTTACGGTTCTGAGGCAGGGAGTGCAAAGAGGGCAGTAAAAATGGCTAGAGAAAAGGGTATAAAGGCAGGGCTTCTGAGACCAAAGGTGCTGTGGCCCCTGGGCAACTTTGAGGATTATGTTAAGGATATGAAAAAGGTTCTTGTGGTTGAACTCAATTCGGGGCAGTTTTACTCAGATGCAAAGTGCTGGAACAGAAACACAAAGCTTCTCGGAGGCCATGGTGGGGAGCTTCACAGGCCTGAAGACATATTGAAGGCTATGGAGGTGTTTTGATGGCACCGCAAGAGCATCCACTGGAACATTTACTGCGTTCAGATCGCATGCCGCACATCTGGTGCCCAGGCTGCGGTCTCGGCACAGATCTTGGCTGCTACTTCAGAGCTCTCTCTGGCATGGATCTCGATAAGGTTGCATTTGTGAGCGGCATAGGATGCAGCGGGAGAGCAGCTGGCTATGTGGCTGTAGACTCCTTTCATGTGACGCATGGAAGGGCAATACCTTTTGCTATAGGCTTGAAGGTGGCAAATCCAGAGCTCACAGTAACTGTGTGGGGCGGAGATGGGGACATATTTGCAATAGGAGGAAATCACTTCATTCATGCTGCGCGAAGAAACATCGAGCTCAATGTTATCTGCATAAACAACTCCATATATGGCATGACGGGAGGGCAGGTTGCACCCAGCACCCCTTTACGGTCTAAAACAACAACAACTCCCTACGGTAATTATGAGCACCCCTTTAATTTTTCATATATGGCAGCCGCCAGCGGGGCAACCTATGTGGCAAGGTGGACCACGGCGCATACAAAAGAGCTCACAAAGAGCATAAGAGAAGCAATGGAATGGAAGGGCTTCTCTTTCATAGAGGTAATATCTATGTGCCCCACAACCTTCGGTAGAAAAAACGGTTTTGCGGATGGGTTAGAAATGCTAAAGGATATGAAAGCAAGGAGCGAGGTTAAGAATTTTCCGGATCTTGATGATACTGAGATAGGGGAAAAGATTGTTGTAGGCAAGTTTGTGGAGAAGAAAAAGAGGTCATACCTTGAGGAAGTGAAACAATGGAGATAATAATCGCAGGGTTCGGCGGACAGGGGATAATGCTTGCAGGCTACCTTCTTGGTAGAGCAGCCACAATATATGAGGGAAAGCAGGCTGTTTTTCAGGAGAGCTATGGGCCAGAGGCAAGGGGCTCAGCATGCAAGGCAAACCTGAAGATATCTGATGAGCCCATAGACTATCCTATTGTTGAGAGTGCAGATTATCTCATAGCCCTATCAAAGGAAGGTTATGAGCTGAATGAACCGCTATTAAGAGGTCCTGTTATCTACGACTCTTCCCTTGTGCCAGGGGTTAAAAGAGAGGGCTACGGGATAGATGCTACAGCTATAGCTGAAAGCTTGCACAACAGAATAGTTGCCAATATGGTGATAACAGGCTTCTTCCTCGGCATTACCAAGATCATCAAAAAAGAGAGCTTTGAGAAAGCTATAGAAAGTGGAGTAGCGAAGAGATTTGTGGAACTCAATAAAACTGCATTTGAAGCAGGATACTCTGAAGGGATCATAAATGCAGAAAAGTGAGTGCAATGGCTGTCCTCTAGCCTCAAAGGCGGTCTATGGCTACGGGAATGAGCGCGCACCGGTTATGCTGATAGGGGAGGCTCCCGGGGAGAGAGAATCAGAACTCGGTATGCCTTTTGTGGGCAAGGCTGGAAAGGAGCTGGACGGGCTTTTGGAGCGTGCCGGGCTGAAGAGGGAGAGCATCTACATAACCAACGTGGTGAAATGCAGACCTCCTGGGAACCGAAAGCCAAAAAAGGAGGAAATACTGCGGTGCATGCCATTCCTGAAGGAGGAGATAGAGCGAGTAAGGCCAAGACTGATAGCCCTCCTCGGTTCAACCGCTGTAGAAACGTTTCTTGGCAAGTTGAGTGTGGAACAGTATCACGGTACCTTTGTTGGTCGTTTTTTTATATCTTATCATCCCTCAATGGCCTTCTATGGGAAGAGAGAGGTGATGGCAAAAGACTTTGAGAAGCTCAGTATGGCTGAAAAAGCTCTTAGATCGGAGAAAAGGCTTGTGCTTTTGGATTACGACGGCACTCTGGTCCCTATAACCAGTAACCCAAAGGATGCGGTGTTAAGCGATGAGGGAAAAAAGATCCTGAAAGCTCTCGCAGAGCGGGATCATGTCGTTATAGTGACAGGCAGATCCCTGCGTTCTATACGAAGTGTCTTTGATCTGGACATGCCCATAGTAGCAAACCACGGCTTTGAATACTATAAGGTTAAGGAGCCGGAGGGCTTTGGGCGTTTTGAAAGGTATAGAGAGACCGCTAAGAGATTGTACGAGTATTTTAAGGATATGAAAACGAAAGGTGCACTCGTGGAGGACAAGACCTTTGGCATAGCGCTGCACTACAGAAATGCGGATGAGAATGAGTTCTTTGAAGAGTTCAGAAGAATGATTGATGGCCTTGATTTGGACAACATGCACATAGAATACGGCAAGAAAGTGGTAGAGTTGCGCCCCAATGAGGAGTGGAACAAGGGGCAGGTCGTTAGATACCTGACGGGTCTCTATGAGGGCCTGCCGATATACATAGGGGATGACAACAGCGATGAGCTCGCTTTTGAGGCGATAGGGGAAAAAGGGATAACTATTGCGGTAGGCAAGAGGGAGACGAAAGCGAGGTATATGTTCAGGGACGAGAGAGAGGTGCTCAGCTTCCTTTCAATACTTTCGGAGGAGGAAAAATGAAGGTGTTCTTTGATTTCGGCGGGACGCTCATGGATGAAAAAAGCGACGAGAGAGCGCACGAAGAGCTGATGAAGGCGATAGAGAAAAGATATGGTTTCAAGGCAGAAGAGCTTTTAGCGAGCTATAAAAGAGCGATGCAGAAGAACGTTGCCGGAGGTGAGTGGCACAATACGCTCGAGATAGCACAGGACTGGTTTCTCAGCTGGGTGAAAAACGGCCCAACAAACTGGTTTCTGGAGGAGTACTTCAGAATGCACAAGATGTACGTGAGGCTGAACGAGGGAGCAATAGAGCTCCTAGAAGCGTTTGCTCCTGTAGGTCTCATAAGCGACGCGGATAAGCAGTACATAGATTTTCAGATAAAACCGATACGCAGGTATTTTTTCTCAGTGACGACGAGCGAAGAAGCCGGCTATGCCAAACCGAACAGAAGGATATTCGAGCTGGCCCTCAGCAGAAGTGGTCTCAGCGCAAGGGAGTGTGTCTACGTGGGCAACTCCGTTGAGAGGGATATAAGGGGAGCAAAAGCGCTGGGCTTCAAAACAGTGCTGGTTTTTGGGCAGAGCGATGAGGCAGACTATTGTGCAAAGGATCTCTTTGAATGCAGAGAGATATTGGAATCCATACAAGCGCAGGAAGGTATGCGAGATTAGATAAGGGAGAAAAAAACTATCTTGTTATGAATACGAAAGCTCTGCACAGGATCAGTTACGGGCTGTATGTGATAAGCACTTTTGATGGTGACAAAAAGAATGGGCAGATAGCAAACACGCTCATTCAGGTTACCTCCGAGCCCCAGAGGGTCGCGGTAGCGCTGAACAAGGAGAATCTGACGCACGGTATGATCGAGAAGAGCGGGGTCTTCAGCGCTTCGGTGCTATCGAAGGACACGCCGATGGAGTTCATAGGCCGCTTCGGCTTTAAGAGCGGGAGAGACACAGACAAGTTTGACGGTGTTAAGTACAGGAAAGGAACAACTGGTGTGCCGATAGTCCTAGACTATTCTATAGCTTACATCGAGGCAAAGGTGATCAGCACCCTCGATGTGGGAACGCATACAGTATTTGTGGGCGATGTTGTTGATTGCGATGTACTCAGCGATGACGAGCCCATGACCTATGACTACTATCACAAGGTAAAGGGCGGCAAGGCACCAAAGACAGCGCCAACCTATATAAAGGAGGAAAAAACTGAGGGAAAGGAGACTGGAAAGATGAGCGCTGAAGGGAAGAAGTACAGATGTACGGTCTGTGGCTATGTCTATGATCCTGAAAAAGGGGATCCCGAGAGCGGCGTTGCTCCGGGCACGCCATTCGAGCAGATACCAGACACGTGGAGCTGCCCGATATGTGGGGCAAAGAAGGATCAGTTCGAGCCTATAGATCAGTAACCGTAGACGGTTCCGTAGAGCCTCGCCCTCTTAACGATCCATCTGTATATGGCAATTCCACCAAGGATGCAGATGAGCGCAAATACGCATATCACTGCAACAAGAGGGAGCATCCCGGTGATCGTTGCATCACCGGAGAGGAAATGGCGCACGGCGTCGAAAACGTATGTGAGGGGCAGGATCTTGGAGAGGGGTTGTATGTATTCCGGCAGAACGTCAACGGGAAAGTAAACGCCGCCAAAGAATATCATAATGGTTCTCAGCATCTGCGGTATCGGCCCTATCTGCCTGTATACCGTCACAAGCCCACCGAAGAAGAGGCCTATGCCCCACATCATGAGTATTGACACAGTCACAACTGCGAAGAAGGACATCAGAGAAGGAAGGGAGAGGCTGATGTTGAGCTCAGGGAAGAAATAGCTGAACATGAGAAGGGAAACGAGGGAATCAAGGAGGGTAGGGATGAGACCTGTGATCAGGTAGGCAAAGGGAAGTATGGTCACTCCGTTCTTCGATGCTATCATTATCTCAAATGTCCCTGTGTACTGCTCCTGCCTTATCCTCTGGGAGGCGACGTTGTAGCCGCTCCACACCATCGGCAGGGCAACCGTGGCTATGAGGAAGTAGAAGACGATGTTGTAGTCCGTCTCTACGACGCTGAGAGCAGGAAAAAGCATTGAAACGAGAGGTGACCCGACGATGTATATCAGGGCTATCATCAGAAGCAGGTTGAATATCTGGGTTATTATCTGCATCTTGTATGACAGAAAGGTCTGGAAGCCTCTGACAACAATGGCATATGCCGCCCTGAACGATCCCTTTCCGCCGCACAGGAAGTATATCAGAGCAAGGAATGCTGAGACCAGGGCTATTGATACAGCGACGTCAGCGATCATTTCGCCTCCAGGATCCTGAGAAAGACATCCTCTATATCGGGCTTTGATGACTTTATCGATCTGATGGGGCCCTTTATTGCGTCTATGAGCAGGGGTAAGTTGTGCTCCATGTCTCTCATGTGTATCCTTGTCACCCCGTCCATCCTGTATTTCCTCTCTATGAAATCCATATCGGGTATCTCTGCTTCGGTCTCTATCTCGACGACGTCCGTGAGGTTTGCCAGCTTCTCTAGGTTCTCAGGTGTCTCTTCGGAGATCTTCTTTCCCTCCTTGAGAACCATTACCCTGTCGCAGACTCTAACGGCTTCCTCGAGCCTGTGCGTTGTGTATATGACGCTTTTGCCCTGGGAGGCAAGCCTCCTTACCATGTCTGTCACGGCCCTGCTAGTTATGAAGTCTATTCCTGCTGTGGGCTCATCCAGTATCAGGAGCTCCGGGTCTAAGAGCAGAGCTCTTGCTATGGCGAGCTTGTGCTTCATGCCCGTTGAGTACTCAAGGAACAGCTTGTCCTTAACGTCTGTGAGGCCTACAACATCAAGAGCGTCTTTGATCCTCTCCTCGGTAACGCGAGAGGGGACGCCAAGGAATCTCGCGAAGAAGCGAAGGTTCTGCTCGCCCGTCAGCCTCCAGTGGAACGTTCTTTCGTATTCCCCGAAGCACATGCCTATGCGATCCCTTATCTCCTTTTCCTCTCTGGGATATTCATGGCCGAATATCGAAAGAGATCCTGAGTCCTGTACCAGGATCGTTGATATTATCTTTATCAGCGTGGTCTTTCCTGAGCCGTTCGGGCCAAGGACACCGAAGACCTCTCCCTTACGCACTGAGAAGGAGAGATCAGAGAGAGCGAGCTTCCTCTGGGGGGAGTGATTCTTTATGAACTCTTTGACCGAAAAGGATGTTCTGTAATACTTTGTTATGTTCCTTGCATCTATGACCTCTTCTTTCATTTTACGGGAATGGGCAGGGTGGTTTATCTTTTTATCTGATGCCCAATCGACATATATATATATATCAGGAAGTAATTACATGATCGAGAGGTGGAAAAAATGCTCTTGGAGCTTTGGAAAATGGGGCTGAGTGAGGAAGAGAACCAAGGTATGCATTATGATCTGTGTAAGGAAAACAGAAGTAATGGAGGGCGAAAGATATGGGAGTGAGCCTGCTGTCGGGTTTGGTGGATGGTACTTTTCCAACATGGTGCATAGCTTGTCAAAGTTGTACCTATTGCGATAATTGTGAAATGTGTAAAGGATGTGAGGGGTGTCATACATGTCAGGAGTGCCAAAACTGTCAGAAACGGTGGGGGGCGGTATAGATGGGTATATTGTTTATGCTAAATAGTGGAGGGGTCCCTCCAATTCCATGCATAACATGCATAGCGTGCGAAAGCTGTACATACTGTAGAGAATGCAAACAATGCGCCGACTGCGTTGAGTGCCACACCTGTGTGAAGTGTAATAATTGCCAGGAAATAAGAGGGTAGGATGGGCGTTATAACCCTAAGCTTGTTGGATCCAGCAGATGACACTGTGAGATGGTGTCCGCTCTGGTGCCAGAGCTGTACTACATGCGAAAGTTGTGAACAATGCGCAGGATGCCAGGTCTGTCAGGGATGTAATGATTGCAACTACAAAAGGAGTGGATGAATGGGCGTTATAACCATAAGCTTGTTGGATCCAGCAGATGACACTGTGAGATGGTGTCCGCTCTGGTGCGAGTATTGTAAAGATTGCGAGACTTGCAAGGAGTGTGAGCCTTGTGTAGAGTGCCAGATCTGTGAAGGCTGCAGGCTTGAGAGGAGTTAAATATGGGAATGATCTTATGGATAGACATGGGTGAGGGTGAAGCTGGGGTGTTGTGCATTCCCGGATGTGAGGCTTGTAAAACTTGTATAAAATGTCAGGAGTGTGTGGGGTGTCAGGTTTGTGTGAGCTGCCGGAGTTGTTATCCCCTAGTTCCAGTTTGAGGAGGTGCTGCTCGATGTCATCAAGAAGTTGCTGGGGTTGTTGGGATATAAGGTGGGGAATTAAAAGGGAGGTTTAAATATGGGAGTGATTGCTTTAGATAGCGGATCAGGAGAAACAAGTGGGATTTGCGGGGAGTGTGTCGGGTGCAAGATCTGCGTCTCATGTCGAGCCTGCAGGGCATGTTATCCCTCATATTCGTACTGTATATTCATGATAGGGGGTGAAGAATGAAAGCTTCCGTTTTTGTTATCCTGTCTTTTTTCTTGCTGGCGGTGAATGAGGTGGGTGCAATGAACATAGGATTTGAGGATATAAAAGTTGGAGAGCCTCTTGTGCTCGAGAGCGACCTCAGAATCGATATAGGAGAGCACTCTGCAACAGTAAAGAGAGGCACAGTGGTTGTGCCCCTGACAGTGAATAAGAGGTGGATTGGTCTGTATGTACACGGAGATCTGAAGATGGCTAATACCACATTTGTAAAGCCTTACCTGTTCAGGCCGGGCATAGACCGGGAAGTGGATGGGAGAAAGGTGAATGATCCCCGGGCATTGGAGGGTGCGCAGTACTATCTGAACGATGTGCAGGAAGAGAGAGAGAAATTGAGTCTGGGTCCTGACGGATACCCCTATGTTGAAAAGATAGAGTACAGCTCTGATGTGGTGAATGGCACAACAGACATAATACGGGTCTCATGCATACTTCAGAGTGGCGATAGCAGAAGGATGATGGCTCCCCTGACACTGGTTGGAAAGGATAGAAAACAAAACGAGGGTTTGCTCGTTTCTCTGCATACCCCATACTATCTATATTGCCTTGATGGTTATGAAAAGCTCTCCAATTTTGATGAGGACGCGTGAGGTGAGAAAATGATGATAAAAGATGTGTTGGCGAGGAGTGAGATAATAGACGGGGTTCCTGTAGTGGCTTATGTTATGCCTGGAAAGGGTGTTGTCGCGTTTACAGGAAAAGAGCACTTTGACCTTTTCTGGTCAAGAAAGAAAACCGACATCAAAGCCATTGAGGTGCCGCCCGCTCCTGCTGTAACAGACAAGGAGGAGATTGAGCTGCACAAAGAGCTTCTAAATGGTAATTTCGGTGCAGTAGAGAAACTTAAGGGGGCGGAGCTCTCTGAAAAAGAGAAGGAGGTTCTTCAGAAATTGTCCACTTGCAGAAGCAATAAGGAGCCTGAAGCTCTTTTCAATAACCTGTACCTGAGAAGAGTGGTTGATCATCTTTTGACACCGACGCGAATCGAGATAAACATAACACAGGAATGTAATGGAAGGTGTCTCTACTGTTATGCCCAAGCAGGAACGGTAAAGAGGGAAGAGCGGGAATTGCGATACTGGATGGATCTGGTTGATGAAGCTGCGGATCTGGATGTTTGCTCAATAACGGTTTCAGGAGGAGAACCATTGTTGAGATGGGATAAAACCTATGGCATATGTAAAAGGGCTTTTGATAATGGAATGTTCGTCTCCATATTGACAAATGGGACCTACCTGAGCAAAGATGTTGCCAAAAAGCTCTCCGAGTTCAGTGACAGGATATACCTTCAGATAGACATAGACGCACCTGACAAGGAGACACACGAATACCAGCGGCCGGGAACAAATTTTGAGAAGGTCATCTCCGCAATAGATAACGTAAGAGAAGAGGGGATACCTTTCACACTGAATACGGTTGTGCTCAGATCGAATGCAGATAAAGTGGTCGATATGGTAAAATTTGCAGGGGACAGAGGAGCAAGAGGGATAAAGTTTATGAAAGGCAGCGCCGTGGGAAGAGGGAAGGATAAAAAAGAACTGACGCTCTCTACAGAAGAAGGGTTTGCGCTTCACGCTTTGTTAACTTCACTAAAGGCGAAGGATTTCGGGCTCGAATATATCACAGATACCCTAGGCCATCCCGCTGTGGAGAACGTTGATTGCAATCTGATGAAGGGTAAGCAGAGCGTGTGCGAAGCTGCCAGAGGAACTTTGACAATAGCGTCGGACGGCAGGATCCTACCCTGTGGCTGGCTCCTTGGATGCGATGAGATGCTTGGGGAAAGATATGAAAGGGGCAATCTTCTGGATATATGGCAGCACTCCGCTGTTTACAATGAGTGGAGAAGCATAGAGGTTGAAGGGATGTGTGCCGATTGTGGTTTGTGCGGAGCGAGCTGCAGAGCTCACGTTTATCTGGAAAGTGGATCTCTGTCTGCTCTGCCCTCGGATTGTCCCAGAATAGCATGGAAGGATGAGGGGAAAATAGAGTTCTACAGAGGTCTCATAAAAACGGCAAGAATCCTGTCCACAGAAACATAGGTCTTTCAGCCTGATCCCGATCCGAAGCGCTCTCCCCATTTTTAATTACCCGTTTTTTGTCCATTCGGCGCCCAATCGATATATATATGTATATGCTAGGAAGTAATTGCATGATCGAGAGGTGGAAAAAATGTTGCTGAAGATAATGGAAGGGGCAAGGCTTGATAGGCTATTGAGTTGTGGATGTGACGGGGGATGTGATCCTACCCATGAGATCATCGATAAGAAGATAAAGCTCCATCTCATAAAGAGCTATCCTGACAGGTTCAGGGACAACAGGTATGTGTGGGGTAGCGAGAAAACGGAAAAAGAAGAAGAAAAAGAAGAAAAAGGAAAAGAGGAGGTGAAAAATGCATAGGGCTCTGATGTTATTTCTGTTAGCTATGGTCTCGTCGTCTTTTGCATCCTCAGGTCAGTATCTCCTTGTTGATGAGAGCCCTGTCAGGCTCATCGACGGCGATCTCATCGCTCTGCCTGTGGAGAGCGGGATAGATATTCTTTCCTTACCCGGTCTATCTCCAGTAGATCACATAGATGTTGTATGGCCCGATCGCCAGATCATGACCATGAACAACGGAAAAATAGCGTATATAGAAAAGGAAGGAGAGGGTGAGACTCTGAAAGTCTATGACCTTAAAACTAAAGTGGGTAAAACTATAAAAACAGCGGAGAAGCGCTTCTATGGTAATGTGGTGCTCTCTGATGACTTCGTAGGCTATTGCGAGGGAGAGGATCTTTGGGATTCAAAGCTTTACATCTCTTCTGTGGATGGAAGTGAGATATCTGAAAACTTTTTTGCAAGCGCCAACAGATTTAAGGATTCGTGGGGCAATCTCTTCGTTATAAGGGGAGTGGACTTTATAGGGGTATACGATCCACTGGAGCAAAAGGTGATCGCTTCCACCTCTCTCAGAAAGGACAACCCGTATGCGGTCTCCATAGACGGGGGATGGGTAGTCTACACGGAAGCAGTTATGGGCGATGACGTAGGCCGCGATATCTGGCTGTGGAACTACCTCACCGGTGAGGAAAGGCTGGTGTCAAAGGGCGTGGACGGAAAAGAGGGTATATGGCCGTTCTCGAAAGTCCGAGTAGATAGGCAGGATGACAGTATAGTTTCTGGTGACACTGTTGTCTGGTTTAAATACAATAATGCGAGCGGAAAATACGATCCAGCGGTATATTCATACAGCATAGAGAAGAATGAGACGAGGCTCGTGAAGAAAGGACAGTTTAGTCCTATAGATCTCGAGGGTAACACTCTTCTCCTCCGGGGTTATGAGAACGAGACATACACATACCTGCTCTATGATCTCTCCACAGGCAGGCAAACGGACGTGAAGAGACCATAGTCGCTTATGTGAGCGGAAACCGATAAATACTCTCTTGCCCATTATCTTTGATGCTTGAGATAAAGGATCTCAGTGTGGAAGTCGAGGGTAAGCCCATACTTGAGGGAGTGAACCTCAGGATAGAGGATGGCGAGAGCTGTGTACTGTTGGGCCCGAACGGCAGCGGCAAGTCAACGCTCATACAGACCATAGTCGGAAATCCGAAGTATAAAGTTACCGGAGGCAAGATCCTTTTTGATGGGAAGGAAATAACAGAGACGCCGGCAAACGAGAGGGCAAAGGAGGGCATAGCGGTGGCATTCCAGCAGCCTCCTGCAGTCAGGGGCGTTAAGCTCATAGATCTTTTGAGGCACATATGCTCGGATGAAGAGAGGATAAGAGCGGTCGCGTCAGAGCTGAACATGTCTCAATTCCTAGAGAGGGATGTTAACCTTGGCTTTTCTGGCGGCGAGCTGAAGCGGAGCGAGATGCTTCAGTTGCTTCTTATGGATCCAAAGCTTTCACTCTTTGATGAGCCTGACTCTGGAGTTGATGTTGAGAATCTTGAGCTCATAGGGAAGGCGATGAATCTCCTGCTGAAGAGCGAGAAGCCGAGGACAAGGAAGAACTCAGGGTTGATAATAACTCACATGGGTTCCATAATGCAGTATGTGCGTGCGGATAAAGGTTTCATAATGTTCGATGGAACAATAGCGTGTTCCGGAAATCCCACGGAGCTTCTGGAGGACGTAAAGCAGAATGGATACGAGGGGTGCGTCAGATGCAGAACACGGTGTTAGATGAGAGGGCCTTAAAGGCTCTCAACAAGAAAGCGGCATACGGAGAGGACATAAATATAGAGGAATACGAGGAGCCGGAGGGTTCTCCTAGCATAGATTCTCGCGATAAGGCGAGGCTGCCTGACATAGGGATCCAGGAGAGTGGTCGTTCCGGCACTTATATGCAATTCGATGCTTCTGTGCTCCGTGAAGAGAGCGCGCAAAAAGGGATAGAGGTAATGAGCGTAAACCGGGCTCTTGAAAAGTATGACTGGTTGAGGGATTACTGGTGGAAAGCGGTGCAGGTTGATCAGGACAAGTATACCGCCTACTCTCATTTGCATCCGGCCAAGGGGTATTTTATAAGAGCCCTCCCGGGGGTTAGATCTCAGTTCCCTGTTCAATCGTGCTTGTATATGAAGAGCTCTGACACTCTACAAAATGTGCACAACATAATTATTGCTGAAGAAGGGTCGGAGCTAGACATAATAACCGGCTGTGCTGTTGGGGAGAGGAACAACAGAGGGCTGCACATAGGCATAAGCGAGTTTTACATAAAGAAGAACGCTAAGGTGAGCTTTACCATGATCCACAGCTGGGGTGAGAGGGTAGCTGTCAGACCGAGGAGTGGGGCTATAGTGGAGGAGAATGGCACATTTCTGAGCAATTATGTTAATATGAGGCCAACGCAGAGTATGCAGATGTACCCCACGGCTTACGCGAAGGAGAATGCTACGGTGCGTTACAGCACCATAGTTGTGGCAAAAGATGGCAGCAACATCGATGTGGGCTCAAGAACTCATCTCGAAGGCAGAGGTGCAAGGACAGAGATGGTCTCAAGGGGCATAAGCACCGGGGGTAATGCTTTTCTGAGAGGAGATATAACAGGCAAAGCTGCCGGTGTCAAAGGGCATCTTGAATGCAGGGGTCTCATAATGGGCGAGAAAGGGATGATATATTCGGTACCGGAACTCACGGCCCTGCTCAACGATGTTGACCTGTCGCACGAGGCTGCTATAGGAAAGATCGCAGAGGAAGAGATATTTTATCTTATGTCGAGAGGGCTGAGTGAGGAAGAGGCCACAAGCGTGATTGTGAGAGGCTTCTTGAACGTGGACATAAAGGGCCTGCCACCTGCGCTTGATGCGGAGATAAAGAGGATCATAGACAGCAGTGTGGGCTCGCTCTGAGCTGAGGTGAGGGCACTAGCCCTTGGCTAGCTTTTGTCGTCGGCCGTTTTAAGCAGCTTGGCGCAGTCTTCATGACCATTTCTTTTTGCGATGCTTGGGGCTGTCTGCCCATCATCCTTCGCATTCACATCAGCGCCTGCGCCTATAAGGATTTCTTCCGTCTCAGGCTTGCCTGTCGCAAACACTAGAACTGACCGCCACTCATCAGTCTCTGCATCAACATCAGCGCTGCAGAGATCAGGGCTCTGACCTTTGGGCATCTCCCTCACATGCCGCAGCTATCCGCTGTTGATCCCTATCAGACATTACCTGTGCTGTTGTTAGAGCTCCCAGTAGCAGCACAGAGAAGATCATGGCTCCTGCAATCCTGTTTATAAATGCAGTATGAATCAACGGCATAAATGATTGTCTGATGCTGGCGATAAATAGGCACCACCGCTTTAAACCCCGATCTCATATGGGTTTAGTATTCAAAAAATGATGTTCTTGGTATGTTATTTGACCCTCTTGAGAAACTCCCTGCTCTTCTCCCCGTCCTCAAGGCTCGTTGCCTCTATGACATAGTTCTTGTCCCCGAGCTCTCGTACTATGCACTCTATGTTTATGTGCTCTCCAGTCAGGGGTAGATGCTCATCCTGCACTCCGTGATTTTCGTGTAGATGCACGTTTTTTATGCTTTTTTTGTTGTCCAGAAATGAGTCTATGGTCTTTGTTATGTTCGCGTGCCCTATGTCAAAGCATATGTTCTCTGTGATCTCAAGGAGCTCTTCTGCCGTTGAGAAGAAGCCGGGCAGGTTTTCGGCACAGAGCGTGACGTTGTGTGAAGAAGCGAATGCACTGATCTCCTCTGCGCTCCTTTTTGCGTTATTGATCACTCTCTCTCTGGCCTGCAAGGAGAATGGTGAAGGCCAACCAGGATGAAAAGTGACAAGTTTTATTCCTTTTTTCTCAGCTGCCAGTATGGTTCTTTTTATTTCTCTTATAGAGTAGCGTCTATGCTCTTCTTTCAGGGAGGCGAGATTAAGGTCACTGAAAGGAGCATGTATCGATAACTTTATCTTAGGTTTTATGTCCTTCAACTGTTCTATGTGACTCGCATCATGCTCTTCCTCAGCAAGTATTTCCATGCCTTCGAATTTTTCAGCCACTGCTCTTATGGCTGCATCGAGGGGGTTAAAGGAAAGCTTGGGACATGATAAGCTTATTTTCATTTTCAATCTTTGACGGTGCCGAGCAGCAATCTTACCACAGCTTGTGTTCTTTCTTTGTTGTTGGATTCTACATTTATCCTCACAAGTGGTTCTGTGTTGCTGGGTCTCACGTTAAACCAGTAGTCTTCGCACTCGAAGCTTATCCCATCAAGGTAGAAGATTTTCCCTCTACCAGCAAATTTTTCTTCAACTCTTTTTAAAGCAGCCTGAGGATCATTTACCTCCACGTTTATCTCCCCGCTCGGAAAATAGCGCTTCAGGCCCTGTGTGTCCATGTTCTCTATGCCTAGGAGCAGCAGCATCGTTATTGGTCCGCTGTCTGCGAAGTAATTCTCTCGGTAATAGAAATGCCCCGAGAGCTCACCCGCGAACAGAGCGTCCTCTTCGCGCATCTGCTTCTTAATGAACGCGTGTCCTACCCTGCACATCACAGCCCTTCCGCCCGCTCTCTCAATCTCCTCCCTCACAACCCTGCTCGACCTTAAATCGTACAGTATGGTTGCCCCGGGATTTGCTCTCAGCATTTCTTTTGCTATGATCGCTGTGATAAAATCGTTCCTTATTGTCTCGCCTTCATAAACAATACCAACCCTGTCCCCGTCCCCGTCAAGGCATATGCCCAGCTCAGCATCTTCCATGCTGTCCCTGAGCTGCTGGAGGTTCTCCTCCTTTAGAGGATTCGGCTCGTGCGCCGGGAAGTTGCCATTCATCTCATCGTTTATTACCTTAAGTTCTATTCCCTTCTCCTGCAGCTTGTGCACTATCCTTACAGTGGCGCCATTGGAGCAGTCTACCACTGCCTTGTGCTTTGCGCCCTTATAAAAGTGCATGAGGTGGTCTGCATAATCGTTTAGTATATCCTTCTCAACGATTTTTCCTCTGCGCTTCGAGTCTGAGAGCACTGGAATGTTCTCGAAGAGCTCCTCTATATCTTTTAGGCCGCTGTCAGAGCCGACTGGTATGGCTCCCGCTCTGCAGATCTTCAGTCCGTTGTATTCTTTGGGGTTGTGTGAAGCGGTTATCATGATTCCGGCTTTGAAATCATAATACGCGGTTGCGAAGTAGAGCCCTGGGGCGTCTATTATACCCACATCTACTACATCGTAGCCCTCTCCTGTTATGCCTTTTGCAAGACCTTTGAAAAGTGCTGGCGAGGAGAGTCTTGTGTCCCTTCCTACAACTACAGTCGTCTTGAAATATCTCGCTATCGCCCTGCCGAGCCTCTCTGCGACTTCCTCGTTGATCTCTCGCGGGTAGACGCCTCTGATGTCGTACGCCTTGAAGATGGACATAAGCAATGAACTCTTTTTTTGCTTATTACCCTTTGCTAGAACACTTCTTCTGCTCTCTCGCCACCGTTTATCCTGTCAAGGTAGGGCATGAGCATCTGCAGGTTGTCCGTCTGTATCCCATCCACACCGGGAGAGAGCGCGAGAGGGTCTATCCTTACCCACGTCGCCACATTCTGCGGAGCACTCCCGGGGTTACGATCAGCAGCATCCTTTGTTGATACCTCTCCGCTGCTGACGTGCCTTACTATCCACGCTATCTTCTTGTTGCTGGGCTTGACCACCGGATCGAGCCCATTTCTAGTATTCTTTTCTAGACGAAATAATTTCCGGGCTCTACATGTTGAGATCTACCACATTATCTTTATCTTTTATGAATGACCTCTCATGCGTGGCAATAACAACTATCTTCTCGGGAGCGATATCCCTGAGAGCTTCATATATAGATTTCCTGGAATCCTCATCTATGCCGCTTGTCACCTCATCCAGAAGAAGTATCGGAGAGCCTTTCAATATGGCTCTGGCCAGGGCTATCTTCTGCCTCTCTCCTCCTGAGAGCGTTAAACCCTCTTCTCCAACTGGAGTCTTATATCCTTCAGGAAGTGCTGTTATGAAATCGTGGGCTCTTGCTTTTTTTGCAGCACTTATGATTTCGCTCTCTGAAGCATCAAGATTCCCTATGAGCACGTTCTCGTATATTGTTGTATCGAGCAGTTGGATATTCTGTGAGAGCAAGGAGACGTTCCTTCGAAGAGATCTCAGGCTTACCTCTTCTATATCCTGTTTATCTATCTCTATCCTTCCTTTCTGTGGGGTGTAAAGGCGCAAAAGTAGGTTGAAAATGGTTGTTTTCCCCGTTCCATTATCTCCAAGCAAAAAGTTTATTCCTCTCCTGAAGGTTAAGTTTAGCCCCTCAAAAACAGGTTTTTCGTTATAAGAAAAGTAGAGATCCTTTATGTCTATTCTCTCCCCCTCGACAGTGAGTTCTCTGCCCTCTTTCCTCTCCTCCTCCAGCTCCAGAATTTCCTCTATCCTCTCCAGAGCCGCAGAGCTCTGTTTTATGCTCGTCCAGAGGGATGCTATGGCATTTATTGGACCGTAGAACTGGAAAATATATGTGGAAAAGGCGACCAGGGTTCCTATAGTTATCGCTCCGTTCATCACCATTGTACCGCCGAAATAGAAGAGAAGGACCATCGGCAGAAATATCAGAATTGTTGCCACTGATGAGAAGAAGGCACTAACTTTTGAGATTGAGACCGCAGAGTCATAGTAGTCATCAAGGCTAATCTCAAACCTTCTGCTCTGGTATCCTTCGAGGCTGAAGGTTTTTACCAGAGGAAACAGAGACAGAGCCTCCTTGAGGAAGGAGGATATCTTGCTACTACTCTCCAGAACTCTTCTGTGTCCTGATTTCAGCTTTTCGCCGAAAAAGAGTGAGAATGGAGCGTACACGGCAGTCGGCAGAATGCATATGAGAGCAAGATCCCACCTCAAATAGACCATTATCACCAGTGGCATAAATATCTGCGCAGCACTCATGAAGAGCTGTATGGGATAAGCGATAAGCATCTGCTGGCATGCGCTGACATCGCTCATCATCCTGTTCAGGATGTCCCCGCTTTTTATCCTGTAGATGCCCTCTATTCTCTTAAACTGAAGATCTCTGAAGACATCTGACCTTATCTTGTTCGTCACCTCTGCGCCGAGTCTTCCTCTCAGATATATCGAGAAGTAGGTTGCTACGCTCGAAGAGAGGTAGAGAAGAGCCAGAAGAGAAATAAGTTTCATAAATAGCTCCGTCTCCCCCTGGACGATCACGTTGTCTATAAGAGATCTCATAAGCAGGGGGTTTATTGATGCAAAGAGGACGCCCACGATCCCAAGAACAAAAAGTATGAGAATATAGCCTCTGAGATGAACATAAGATCTATAAAAGGTAAGATATTTGTTGACCTTCAATTTAAACTCCTCCTCCCCACAATTTAAACAGGGCTATTGCAAATAATGCACCACTGAGGTTTACAGTCACATGATTGAAAACACT
The DNA here is from genome assembly GCA_034190325.1 of Thermoplasmatota archaeon. Taxonomy (GTDB): domain Archaea; phylum Thermoplasmatota; class UBA186; order UBA287; family UBA287; genus UBA287. The sequence goes on along the minus strand of JAXHST010000115.1, from coordinate 14,767 downwards.
CATCCCTAACCCCCTTTTTAAAAAAGAATAAGCATAGAGAAGCCCCCCAAGCCAGATAATGATTAACTGTAAAACACACCAAAGAAAATTAAATTCGTTGAAATAATAGTAGGACAGGCCTATGTATTTATCTACATGAAGCACTGTGAAAAGAATAGCGCTAAGGAGCGCCCCTCCAGAAAAAGAATATCTAATCTTTAATTTCACTAAACATTCTGTAAAAAACGCTTGAAAAAAGCGCAAAATTGTTTCTTCGAATATTGCCAGAAAAAAGAACTGTATAAGCAACAAAACGACAAGCATCGGAATTTCATTAGTTGGGAGAGGCGCAATCTTCTTCCAAATCAAGGAGATTAGAGGAGTTGAAATCCCAATAATACAGGATGCAACGCTAAATTTTATTGCGTTGCCTCTTTCATTTTTTATTGGGATTGCATTTTTTAGATAAGATACTGCACCATATGTAACAAAAAGCAAGATCGAGTACTCTGTTGAAATAAGAATATCGCCATTCAATATTGCTGCGACTATTCCCCATAAAAGGGCCAGCAGAGTGGGCCAAGTAAAGTTGATATTCCTCCAGTTCTTTACGATGACAATTATACCAAGGAGAGCGGCTGTAGAAAAAATCACGTTCTGTAGCATATCACGCCTTTAGTTTTAGTATATGGTTATCAGGATCTATTTCAACAGACAGTACTTTGCCGTCCACATCTATAGTTACAGGAGTCATCTCATCACTTACCCAGACTCTTTCCAAAACATACCCCTTTTCCGTGGTAATCTTTAGTTCCAAGGGCATAGAAAAATTTCCTTTTTGGAATATGGAAAAACTAACCTTCCCCTCAGAAGAAGTCAAATCTCCAATTTTATATGACGGGCATCCAGGTTCATATAGCCACTCATCAAAGAACCAGCCGAGGTCTTTTCCATACACCGTCTCAAAGGTGCGTTGGAGGTCCTCATCGGTTGGAGTGGATGGTAATGGATATTTTAGGATATATTCCCTGAGAGCTTTAAAAAAAGTGTCATCCCCAACCACGTACCTGAGCATATCTATGACTGCTGCACTTTTATAATAAAGAGTCGCCATCTTGGTATCGTTGGCAACAACTCCTTCATATATAGATGGCTCCTCCGCTTCCAAATAGGAGATGAGACTTTCAGGGGAGTCGTTGGCCCAATAAGACGCCAAAAAATTTGCAAACCCCTCAACTTGCCAGTGTTGCTGTGGGCAGATAAGATACCCAAACCACTGGTGAGCGAGCTCGTGCGCCATCGTAGTTTCCCAGTCTTTTCCAAGAGACCTAAAATTGATTGTAATAAACTGTGAATCACCATGGCCACCAGGATAGTGGGATGCCTCGACAATGCTGTATCTTTTATATGGATAAGGAGTAAGTTTTTCCGAGTAAAATTTGATAATGTCCATAGACCTTTTCATTATTTCCTCCTTGTTTACATTAGTATCTGGTAATGTATACAAAAAAACCTCAAAATTTCTATCGATATAACTGGATTCTTTGTATTTGCCAATTGCGATACTTATAAGCGGAACAGGATTTTTGATATTAAGACTATATATTTTCCTATCGCCATCTGTTTCTGTCTTTTCAAGATCTCCGGAGGTAATAACTGTCTGTTCTGCTGGAACTTCTACGGTTATTTTAGCAATATCCACACAGTTTTTTGGCTGCGGATACCACGCCTCCTCACCCATAAGAAAGGAGGAATCTGCATTTATGTAGCAACGTCTGTATTCTTTCTTTAACCTTTGAAGCCATGTACCAACAGGCTCTGACAGGAGTTTTCCTCCATACCTTATATTTACATCCCCGCGCCCTCCCTCAATAATGATTTCAAAATCGTTCCTATGAAAGGGGACCTTTTCTCCATTCCTGGAAATAGCAAATACTTCCAAAGAAGGATTCAGGTAGATTCTGTCACCTTCATAGTTTTTTATAACCACATCGCCAGACAGGTAGTGGTCTTCAGGAAATAGCGTTACTCGAATATCATAGTTAATAACATTGGGATTAATGCTATTGGGAGATTGTGCCAAGGATTGCGCTATCAGCACCCCAAAGGCAAGCCAGACCATTTTATTCACGTTTTCCCTCAAACTTCCCTTTACAGTATTGTTCTAGGCGATCTTTTAATAGGACTTTTTCTTCCGTGCATACAGTACCATGATAACTTCCCGTTCTGTCCACAGCCTGAGCTGCGCATCCGCCGTTACACAAAGGAAGGTATGGGCACTCAAGGCACTCTCCGTTATTAAGGGGGCTTCTGGACATAACATCATAAAAACGTGGTAAAAGTCTCATTTTCCCTTCATCATCCAGATATCCTACTCTGTCTCTTTCTCTATTCATTAAGGTCAAGCATTTATAAATGTCCATATACGGATCTATCACGAAAGAGTCGTCCGTTTCAAACATGCATCCAAAATGCTGGACTGGGCGGATTGTTGCTGCCATCCCGGTCTTTTTCATCTCTGGATAGACGCTCTTTTGGACTTCCAGCAGTTCCGAGTCTCCAAGGCATACTTCACTCATGTGCTTGCACTCCTCCGTCATTGAGTAGATAGGGGAATAGTAGAAATCAGCTCTTTTCAAATTTAGAGATTTAAGATCATCAAAAAGATCATTCAACCCTTCTATATTCTTTTTATCAATATTCAGCCGGATATGGACCGGAACCGACGCATCATCAAGCATTTTAATGGCTGAAAGAATTATGTCGTAGGTGGGAGAGCCATCTTTATACATCCTTCTGCTGTTGTGGTCCTTACGATTCCCATCTAGTGTGATCTGTACCACCTTGAAATTGTAGGGAGCAAAGAGTTTTTCTATGGTCTTTTCTGTTATAAGTGTTCCGTTTGTTGCCATCGCAAGATATGTTTCTAAACCTGTTTCATCACAAAAAGCACTTACATCTTGAGCGATCTTTACACATGCCTTTTCAGCAACAAGAGGCTCACCGCCATAAAAAAGCACAGATAGTCCCCTATGCGCTTTTTTAGCGAGGGTTCCTTTCATAAAATTAACAACATTCTCAGCCTCTTTTTCACTCATTGCCTTGTTATACCATCCTCCCCCTTCATAACAGTACGTACATTTCAGATTGCAGATGTGTGACGTAACTATGGTAAATATGTACACATTGCTCTGATATCTGTGCTTATTGACAAGATATCGATATTTTTGCATTTCCTCCATTTCATCCTCTACCAATACCCCGCCTGATATAAGTTCATTCAAGCAATCCGGCGGAAATTTATCAAAATCTTTCTTTTCCAATAGATCAATTGCCTCTGAATCTAGTTGGGTTATGGAATCATTAAGAGCGTTATATATAACACTCTTTTCACCTACATTGAGTTTGAAGTTATATTTGGATTCTTTCATAGTCTATCTCCACGAACCTTTTCACCTTTATAAAAAAGGAAGGAGAGAGAAAAATTCTCGCTTTTCTTCAGCGCTAGCCTACCAGTTATCTCCCCACGTGGGACAAATGTCTATAAGGCAAGGATCGTGACAAAACCCCGCCATCACTTCTCCCTCGACCCCGTTTTCCAACAGCTTTACTTCCATTTCTCCCACTCTTAGTTTCTTTAGCAGCACGCGCCAAATGTTTGGCCACAGAGTGGATGGCAGAAGTCCACAAAGCACGACTGTGCTATTACGTTTTCTCCCTCGACCCCGTTTTCCAACAGCTTTACTTCCATTTTTTTACCTCCTGATCCTTTTGGATCAAACAGTTATATGCTTCCTGATATATATATATATATCGGGTTAAATTGATATAGAAGGCTAAACATATCGATTACATCGTCAGAAATCAGCAAGGCATGAAGATAAGCTATAGTACCAAGTCTATCTGGCTGCCCCCCCCCAAAATTATCTTTTGCTCCCGTCTAACGCTCAGAATAGCTCCTCCGCCCTCGCCTCACCGTTTATCCTGTCAAGGTAGGGCATGAGCATCTGCAGGTTGTCCGTCTGTATCCCATCCACACCGGGAGAGAGCGCGAGAGGCCAGCCTAGGAGATAGAGTGTCTCCTTCTCTGGCACGTGCACCTTGCTCCCGTGCTCGTGGCAGAATTCTATTGCATCTCTGACTCCTTCGTAGATCTCCTCAAGCTCGAAGACCTCTACGCGGTCTAGGGAATCTATGCATTCTGCGGCTTTTTCGGTGCTGTCTATGTCGCCTGCCTGTATCGCTATCTCAGGGCTCAGGCTTCTGAGATGCAGAGCTTCCTCAACGCTGGAGACATCCACATAGGCGGTGTTCAGCGCGTCAGCGGCCTCTATTGTATCAACAAGCACTCTCGGGTCGGCGTTCTTCACATCGAGGTCCGCCAGAGCTCTTTCCTTTATGAAGAGCAAAGCCTTCTCAAGTGTCGGGACTTCCTGCTCTTCGCTCACAGACATCCATGGTTTTGGCTCTATTTTCAGGGACTTCACCTCATTCAGGGTCATCTCGCTTATCTTTCCTTCTTCATCCGTTGTTCTGTTGACGTCGTCATCATGCATCAGAACCAGGTGCCCATCGGAGGTCATCCTAACATCCATCTCTATTGACTTTGCTCCCTCCTCTATGGCGAGATCGAAAGCGGCCAGCGTATTCTCCGGGGCCAGTTTTGCCTCGCCTCTATGAGCTATCGCTATGATCTCATCGCTATTCTGCAGGGTATTGTCTATATAGACATCCGAAAAAAGGAGGAGGGAAAATGCAAGAAGAATAGCAACGCCTTTCATCATTACATCACCCACACTGGAGCTGTGACAGCGATCTGCATGCCCTCCGGAGCTTCAGGCTCATCGCTGTTTGTGTCTATCTCAAAGACCCTGAGGTAGTACGCTCTATCTCTTGCCTCTATGGTGGGTCTCCATTCTACATTGTTGCTGTCAGTTTCAGTTGAAAGAACCACCTCGCCCCTCTCGTTGAGGATCTCGAGTCTCTTTATCGGCTCATCATCCTCCACCAAAACTTCAAAGCTGAGCTGTGGTCCATAGACCTCTGAGCCCATCCATTCACCATTGCACCTGAATATCACCCGCAGGTTGCTGTCATCGGTGCTGTAGAACCTCTTCTGCGCAAGGGCCTCGTAGAGTCCTTCCCTTGTCAGTTCGCTCGCTATTACGGCAGTTCTGTGAGGATATACCG
>JAXHST010000115.1:0-9498 GCA_034190325.1 Thermoplasmatota archaeon | reverse complement strand
TGGCTATGCAGATTTCCAAAGTATATGTTCATCCCTCCGAGTTCTTCCTCAATATCCTGCTGTCCTGCGCCCAGTGGCAGGACAAGCAGTAGTCCTATAAGTGCTGCCAAGCCTCTCATGTGCCCTTATCGAAACAACAGCTCATATGATTTGCTAAATACACTATATACTTGACTTTAGAAGTATTAATTTTTATTTACGTTTTGCAGAAACTGGAGTGGTTTGAGCCATGGGATAGAGTGTGTGAGTGGGATGAGCCATTCGCCAGGTGGTTTGTGGGAGCGAATTGCAACATAACCTACAACATACTTGAGAGAAATGTCAGGACATGGCGGAAGAACAAACTGGCTGTGATATGGGAGGGGGAGAATGGAGAGACAAGAACGCTGGGCTACTACCAGCTCGCTCAGGAGAGCGAGAAGTTTGCGACTGTGCTCAAGAGCTTCGGCGTTAAGAAGGGGGATAGAGTTACTATGTACCTGCCAAGGATACCTGAGCAGGTGATCTCCATGCTTGCCTGCGCAAAGATAGGGGCTGTGCACAACGTTGTTTACAACGGACTCAGTGTGGAGACCCTCAGTGAGAGAATAGACAACTCTGAGTCAAAGATACTCATAACAGCAGACGGGAGCTACATGCACGGAAGAGCCGTAGAACTAAAGGGAGTGGTGGATGAGGCTCTGAGCAGATCCCCCACCATAGAAGCCTGCATAGCTGTCAGAAGGATGGGTGAGAAGATGAGCGTTGGCATGGAGCCGGGGAGGGACTACTGGTATCATGATCTCATGGCTCTGAGGCTTGCCAACGGTGTGAAAACCGAGGTCATGGATGCTGAGGACCCACTTTTCATACTCTACACCTCAGGCACTACAGGAAAGCCAAAGGGGGTTGTGCACACCCATTGCGGGTACATGGTTGGAACTTATATGACGACAAAACTTGATTTTGATTTAAGGGAGGATGACACCTACTGGTGCACCGGTGATGCGGGATGGATAACAGGTCACAGTTACGTGGTGTACGGTCCTCTGCTGAACGGTGCCACAGAGGTGATCTATGAGGGGGCTGTAAACCATCCATATCTTGATAGGTGGTGGTCCATAATCGAAAGGTATGGTGTGTCTGTTTTCTACACCACCCCCACAGCCATAAGGGGGCTCATGCGCTTCGGTGATGCATGGCCAAGGAGACATGACATGAGATCTCTCAGAATTCTTGGAACAGTTGGGGAGCCAATAAATCCTGCAGCGTGGAAATGGTTTTACGACGCCGTGGGAGACGGGAAGTGCCCCGTGGTTGACACATACTGGCAGACAGAGACGGGCATGCACACCATACTGACCATGCCCGGGATGAAGCTTAAGCCTGGCTGGGCGGGGAAGCCCTTCTTCGGTATAGAAGCTCTTGTTGTCGATGACAGAGGAAAGCCAGTGGGTGCCCATGAGAGCGGGCATCTGGTGCTGAAGCCTTCATGGCCCTCTATGTTGAGGGGTTTGTATAAAAATCCACAGAGGTACAGGGAAAAGTACTGGGCAGTGATCCCGGGCTATTGCTACACAGGGGATGCAGCGAAGATTGATGAAGAGGGCTACATACAGATAACAGGAAGAGAGGATGATGTGATAAAGGTCTCTGGGTACAGGCTAGGATCTGTGGAGATCGAGAGCGCCGTAGTGAGCCATCCCTCTGTTGCAGAAGCCGCAGCCATAGGGAAACCGCACGAGATAAGAGGAAATGTGATAAAAGCATTCGTGGTCCTGAGACAGGGGTTGAGCAATCGGAAGAGCTGAAGAAAAGCGTGATGGATCATGTGAGACACGAGTTGGGCCCCATAGCGGTGCCGTCAGAAATAGAATTCGTTGATTCCCTTCCAAAGACAAGGAGCGGAAAGATAATGAGACGGTTGTTGAAGGCAAAGGAGATGGGCACAGACCTCGGGGACACATCAACGCTGGAATAGTTTTGTTGGAGAGTCATCTGTAGAATTGCAGTGCAGGGGATCGCGTTTTCGGCTCTAATGGCACAACTCCTGTAGCGGCTCAAAGGCGTGCTGGAAACACACGCAGCAGATCACTGCTGTGATAGGCGCTAGAAATGGAAATACGTTACTTTCAACTTGGGTTGAGCTGTTGTTTGCGCCGTAGACGGGACTCAGGTGGGTATCGTGATCTGGGAGGACTGGAGGAATGATCAAGAGGTACCGCTGGATGGAGCAATCCCGGGGTTTATAGCAACATCATAGCCTTTGACGCCGGGAATATCTACACAGTTACGCTGCAATGATGCGAGCATTTCTTTACTTAAACGCTTCATGAGCTATGGAAACCTTTTTCTTTGAGTAAAGACTCTTCATCCTATGGTTTTTTTTACTGCGGATACCGAAGCAATAATCAACGGCAGAACCACAGATGTCTATTTTATCAATACCCTGACGGCTCTGGAGAAGTACGGTAAGGATACGGAAAAGGTGGTTGCAGAGTTTACCGCAGATACGTTTCCGCATGGTTATTCGTGGGTGGTTTTCTGCGGTTTAGAGGAATTTTTGTCTCTCTTTGAAGGAAGGAGCGTCGACATCTATGCTGTAGATGAAGGCACAATATTCGTTAACAAGGACAAAAAGAGAATAAGAGCGCCTGTAGCGTATATAGAGGGTTCTTACGGCTCTTTTTGCGAACTTGAAACACCTGCGTTAGGCCTCATATGTCAGTCTTCAGGTATCGCAACAAAAAGCGCTAGAATAAAGAAACTGGCAGGTTCTAAGACTGTTCTGTCATTTGGCATACGCAGAATGCACCCGGCAATAGCGCCCATGATAGACAGGAGCGCATATATCGGTGGTTGTGACAGCGTGTCCAGCATAATAGGAGCAGAGACGATAGGTAAGAAACCTGTTGGCACGATGCCACATGCGCTAATCATAATGTTTGGCGACCAGAGATCTGCCTGGAAGGCATTCGATGAGACGGCAGAAGCAGGTATGCCACGGATTGCTCTGGTAGATACGTACTATGACGAAAAAGCAGAAGCGCTGCTCGCTTATGAGACCCTTGGAGCAAAGCTTGATGGTCTTAGACTCGACACTCCTAGCTCAAGAAAAGGAAAGATTGAGGATATAGTTGCGGAAGTGAAGTGGGAGCTGGGCATAAGGGGCTATAATGTAAGGGTCATAGTTTCCGGCGGTGTTGATGAGGAAGAAGTTCTGAAACTCAGGGATTTGGCGGATGGTTTTGGGGTCGGAACTAGCATAAGCAATGCTCCGACCATCAATTTTGCCATGGATCTCGTTGAGAAGGAGGGCAAACCCGTTGCTAAGAGAGGTAAACTTGGGGGAAAGAAGCAGTGGTTTCGATGCGACCACTGTTTCAACTTTGAGGTTTTGCCATGGGGGGCTGAGCCGCCAATGTGCTGTGGGGAAAGAATGAAGCCGATGCTGAAAAAAGTTATGGAAGGTGGCAACAGGGTTTATAGGTCTAAGAGCGCAGACGAGATAAGGGATTACGTGCTGCGCCAGATCGAGAAAGTAAATATAGATATCGGAATGAAATAAAATGAACTTCATAATAAGAGCTTTTCTCCTGATGCTTCCTGCCTATGTCTCCAGTCCGGGTGCCGTTCTGTCTCGTGGAAAAAGACCCATCGACATGGGCAAGAACTTCTTTGATGGTAAGAGAATATTAGGAGACGGAAAAACGTTTGAAGGCCTTGCTTTAGGGACGCTGCTTGGTTTCGTAGCAGGTATAATAGTAGAAGTGTGCACCAAAGAGAATCTTTACGGCTCTTTTTTGAACATATTTTTTCTATCCTTTGGTGGGCTTCTTGGTGATATGTGTAACTCATTTTTGAAAAGGAGGCTGAATGTCGAGAGAGGAGGAAAGCTGCCGGTGTTGGATCAGCTCAACCTCGTTTTTGGCTCATGGATGTTGTGTTTTCTGTTCGACAGAAACTGGTTTTTCGAAAGCTTTAATTGGTACATAGCCATAACTGTATTGGTAATGACGCCACTGCTTCATCGGGCAGCCAATATAGCTGCCTACAAGCTGGGGTTAAAGGACGTACCATGGTGAGGTGATGATATGAAATGTGAGATATGCGGGGTAAATGAAGCAAGGTATGTGTGCATAAGCTGCAAGAGAAATGTGTGCGCATCATGCTACAGGTCCATGCTCGGGCTTTGTACAGATTGTGCTCCGGTGGCGCCACTAAAGGAAGAGAACGTGGAGGAGCTAAGATCGCTTGTGAGCAATTGTGTTAAAGAGGGGGATTTTGTTCTGACAAGTGGTAGAAAGAGCAACTACTATGTTGATATAAAAGGACTCATAACACAGCCAGCAGCTCTTCAGCTCCTTGGTAAGGAGCTATCCTGGCGGGGGGTAGGGTATGATGGATTTGCCGGTGTTGAGCTCGGAGCAGTGCCGCTTGTTGTTGCTGCCTCACTCTACTCTGGAAAGCCCTACGTGATAATAAGAAAAGAAAAAAGAGAGCACGGAGTTGAAAAAGAGCATATAGGACAGGTTGAGGGCAAGAGACTATGTATAATAGAGGACGTTACAACTACGGGCGAAACCGCATTGCGTGCTGCCAAAGTGATACGAAGCAACAAGGGCTATGTTGATAGGGTTGTTACTGTTGTTGATAGAGAAGAGGGGGCTGAGGAAATACTCAGGAGCAACAAGCTGGAGCTTGTCCCTCTGTTTAGAATAAGCGATCTCAAGAATGGGTGAAATAAAGATTGGCTATGATCTTGCAATAAAAACAAAAAGCAGGAAGGAGCTTGAGTAGTGAGGAAATTGATCTTTCCATATCATATAAGGGCTGAGCAGCAGGAGTTAATTGATTTTGTATCCTCCCACATTGATAAACCGCTTTGCATAAACGCCACCACAGGTTTCGGAAAGACGCCCTGCATACTCTCCGCCCTTCTGCCTTTTCGCAAAAGGATAATATGGGCTGTGAGGACAGGGAATGAAAGCGATAGACCTATTGAGGAACTTAAAGTGATAAACAATTTTTTCGGTCTCTCATACAGAGGGAAAAAGGACATGTGTTTGCTCAAGGAAGGGCTTGATTATGATACTGCTTCCTACTTCTGCAAGAAAAAGATGAAGGATTGCGTCTTCAATAAGAATCTATCTGACTTTTCTTTTTCGCCGGAAGAGCCCTTACTCTACTCTGAGCTTTTGAAGATAGCGAAGAAAGAAAAGATCTGCCCCTATTATTTCCAGAGGAAGCTTTTACCGTATGCAAGTGTTATAGGTCTCAGCTACAATTACATTCTTTCTACTGCCGGTTATTCTCTTCGCTCTTCTTTTTCATTCCCTGATAGTTTTTTAGTTGTGGATGAAGCCCACAACCTTGAGCAGGCAGCCATAAATCTCAGCTCTGTTTCCCTTCGAAAGGGCGGTGTTGAGCATGCCATCGATGAGATAGAAGGCATGGATGATGAGGATGGTGAAGCAGCTCTTAAAGCGCTTTTAGAGGTTATGGAGCGTATAGAAGGAGAAAGCAGGGTTGATATGGAGGGCTTCCTTAACGCTTTAAACCTCAGGGGTTTAGCTTCCCGGTTTATGGAATATGGAGAGAAAATAAGGGCTGAGAAACTTGAGCGAAATGTTGCACCAAGATCATCGCTTTATCATCTTGGATCTTTTCTGCAGAGTGTTGAAGAAAAAGCCTCTGCTGAGGGTGTTGTTATGATAGCGAGTGATGAAAGCTTTGAGATATACGATATGAGAGCTAGAGAGCTCCTTTCAGAGCTATGGGACCAGTTTTTAGGATGTGTTTTTTGCTCTGGCACCCTTGAACCTGTAGAGGGATTCGCCGAGACCATAGGGTTAAGGGACTATGAAGGAAAGAGTTTTTACATGCCCTTCAAGAAAGAAAATGTGAAGGGCTACATAATAGAGGGCTTATCAACAGAGGGAGAGGCTCTGAGCAAAACTATGGCTAACAGGTATGTGGAAGCGGTCTCATGGTTTCTTAATCAGGGTAAGAAGAGCGCACTGTTCTGTTCAAGTTACAGGATAATGGGCGATCTTTTAGATGCCGGTTTGAATGCCGATAACATCTTTATTGAGAAACGCTCTATGAGCGGAGCTGAAGCAAAATTGATGCTTGAGAGGTTCAGGGAAGCAGAGCGGGGATGCCTTGTAGCAAGTGCTCAGGGCAGATTTGCAGAGGGCATAGATCTGCCTCAAGCTTTAGATTCTGTGTTTATAGCAGGCATACCCTTTGAGAGGGCAACACTGAAAACAACGCTTTATATAAAGTACTACATGAACCTCTATGGGGCCAAGCGGGGAAGATACTATGCGTACACTGTGCCTGCGATAAGGAGAGTTTCGCAGGCCATGGGAAGGGCTTTGAGAGGCTTAGATGATAAGGCTTTCATAGTTTGTGGGGATGAGCGCTATGCAAAGCCTCACATTTTCTCTCTACTCCCATATTACTTCAGAGCTGGCGCAAGAGTTATCAGATACCCACAAGATGTGGAAGATAGTTTATAACCACAATCGTAGCAAAATTGTTTGTGAAGTGCATTCCAATAGCAAAACCCAGATCTTTTGTTCTCTTTACGCTATACCCCATGACCAGAGAGAGTATAAAAGCAGCTATGATCTCATAGAGGTTACCATAGCTTATGTGCGAGAGTGTGAATACAACTGTTGTAAATAGAATCCCCATCTTGTTTTGCATAAAGCCTCTGAAAAAGAGCTCTTCGCTAAAAGCCGTGAGCGCTGATACAACAAATGCTATTGATATGCTCATGCCCTGCGCAGCCGTTATGGCAACAACATTCTCTGCTAACTGAAAGTCAAATATCCATTCTATCAATGGGGTAAGGTATGGCAAAGCGACAATCAGCAAAAGCATAGCGGGTATTCCTGCTATGAAATATAGCAAACTTCTTTTACCTATCCTAAAATTTAAGTTCTCAAGACTCTCCTTTGTTTTGTAGCCTGTTGCAAGGGATATGTATGCTAATGGTCCAAGAAAGAATATGAAGAAGTTCATTACTCCATTTGCGAACATCATTTCTGGGGTGGGCGATGCGCTCAATCCATCCATTATGGCAGCTATATTTCCCCCTATTCCAATGCAGAAAATGAAGAAAATGAGTGTGATGAGGAGAAGAAAGGATATTGCTTGATTGTTTTTTATCAAAGTATTTTTCTTCACCCTTTCTGAGACCCTGCTATCAAAGAGGTACAGTGCTACGAAGATGATAAAAATTGTGTAAGAGATACCAAAGAGGAGCGCTGTTGCTCTCATTTTCATTAAAGGGGCTGAGAGCGCTGTTAGAATCCCTAAAAAATGAATAAAAACAAGCTCAATAATTGCGATCGCCATGTGGAATGAATCATCATCCATAAATGCGATGGGGGTAGTTTTTTATAAATCTATGTTATTTCCTGTTTTCAGTTTTTGCGTTTAGATATTGGTATCTCTTTTCTGTTCTTTTAACCACATTTATTGAGTGTGTAGATTATATGAAAACAGGCTTTTACCAGAAGATCTATGGAGATGTCAAGATGAATAAAACCAACGAACAAGGGTCGGAGGCAGCCGCCCCAGCACTTGGGCTCTTAAGCCTGCACTTTAGACTGGCTGCCAATATGACCCATCATCTTGGGCATAAAGCCTGTAGAGGAGTCTGTTGGATCCTTGACCCTTGTTCAGGAGGTATAAAATATGGAAGTAAAGGTATATAAAATGAACGTCGGTATAGACGTTCATAAGGAGAGCTGTTACATAACAGCTCTGGGTGAGAGTGGAGAGATCCTCTGGGAGAGAGAAGTAAAGACAGAGGTATTTGTTTAGCTCACTTGAGACACAACTCCATTCTCAATAGAGCTTCAAGCTCCTCATTCTCTCCCTGCAACTTCCATGTTGCAAGCATGGATGCTATGTACTGATAATTGACAGAACCATTCTCCGAACGGAAAGTTCCTATTATCTTCTTCATGATCACATGCTCCCTTATAGCCTGCTCTGCAAGATTGTTTGTTGGCTCTATTCCTGGATGGAGCAGGCAGGTATACCATCTGCCCAGACCATTTTTGATGTACGTGATGGGTTTTTCTATCCCCCTGCAGCCTTCATGTTTCTTTACGAGCTCTTCCATTTCCCTATCTAACCGGGTCTTTATCTGCTCTCTCTCTTCCGTAGAGAGATCTTTACCCAAAAGATCTTTCAGCTCCCTGAACTTCAGGCGGATATCGGATAACAGTTTGTTACCTGCATTAGCTCTTTAAGCTCGTCGACCACTCTCAAAAGATGAGCCCAACATCTCTGGAGTGTGAATTCATTGTATGCTCTCCAGCCATCCGCTATCACCACACCCCTGTACTCTCCTAAGATCTCATGGGGCACATCCCTGCCTCTTGACTTCTTGATGACTACCAGGGCATCGCCCTTATCAGTTCTGAAGATCCATAGCCACCATTTCTCACCATTTACCCTTATTCCAGTTTCATCCACGTGAGCCCATCTTGAATTTCTGAGGTGTCTGATCATATCTTCATACCCATTCTTACAGGAATCTCCCACCCTCAATAGTCCATCCATAACCCCTTTGGGACTTATTTCAAATGAGTCATTATAGTAGAGGAAATCCTTTACTCTCCTTAAAAGGCCTCTTAGATGGTATTTCAGCATGGTCATGTAAACCAGCAGGTAGATACCAATATCTCCTATTTGAGGGCAATCTTTATGCTTAGCTTTGACTTCTGCCCCGCAGTTGGGGCATCGGTAGACATCCATATCGAATTGAGTTACTTTGATCTTTCCGGGTGGAGGTATATCCTCTATTATCTTCGTCTCAGTCCTTATCGGTTTTCCCAATCCATAATGGTGACAGTAGGGACACTCTTTTGTGCTCAGATGAACTATTTCATCAGGCTCTCTTCTCTTTCTGGTAGCACCTCTGTGCCCCTGAGGTGCTCCCCTTTTCTTCTCCACTCTTTCATCTCTTTCATCTTTTTGCTTCTTCAGCGTGGGTTGAGATGGTGGAGTGTTTGGATTCTCGTAGAATCTGAGCCTATTTTTCAGCGCTTCGTTTTCCTTTTGAAGCTCCCGAATCTGCTCGATAGCCCGATCCCTTTCGGAGGTCAATCGGACTCTTCGAGTTGCTTTATATAGCTCATCGATCCCTGCATACCACTACATAGACTCTATCCCCGAGGTATTCTTTCGGGCAGTCAATCTTGGCCCCAGTACCGAATTTGGTAACCCTCTTTTCAAAAAATCCTTTAATGTTTTTGATGTGCAGCTCATTTGTGGGAGTTATGTCTAACTTCTTCATATATATCTGATATATATGCTACTTTAAAAACTTTTCTGTTAGATATACCTTGTGGGTCGGTATTCAAGAAATTGTTGGTAGTGTCCTAATTTATACAGCATAATGATACTTCAAAAACTCACTCCAGCTCCACAGATGATCCGTTATCCCTTCCGACATTGCTGGTGAAGCATGCCTTTTGAATTCATTTATGAAAT
>JAXHST010000114.1:0-7568 GCA_034190325.1 Thermoplasmatota archaeon | reverse complement strand
TTTTAAAATACTCTGCTTCCTTCTCCAGGTTTTCAGAGCTGAGCGTATCGTCCAGAGCGCTATGGATCTCTGGTAGCAAATCAGGAAAGAGCCTTAAAATACGGACAAGCATCCAGTGCGTGTGCACCGCGGAATGCCAGTCAAAGCAGCCATAGAATGCGGGATGCACAGCAGCAGGATTTTTTATATCTGAAGGATCGCTCAAAAAATGTCCTGTATGGGGGAATTCTCTCCTTATGTTTTTAAGGGCAAGCTCTGTGAAGTTTAAAGCTAACTCTTTATCAAAGATTTTATCCATGCATTTAATGGAGGCTTGAAAATATCCATTTTGCTACTGGAGAAGCTCCCTGCTCTCTTTCCTCTAAACTCTGGCAATGCTGCTATGTCATGAATGGAATATGGGGCCCGTACAGGGATGCGGTGATAGAGGGCTCCTGGATCCATGAAGGAGGGCAGATATCCAGTGGCTCTGTAATAAAGTGGTTCAGGGATAACTTTGCACCAGATGAGGGGTATGCTGCTTTAGATTGTAAAGCAGAAACTGTGCCAACAGGCTCGAAAGGCATAATCGCGCTTGAGTATTTTCAGGGCAACAGAACGCCTCACAAAGATCCTTTAGCAAAAGGTTTGCTAGTAGGTATGAGATTGGGAAGCAATTTTGTTACAGACGTACTCTGGTTCACATGAGAGAAAAGATAGACCCTGAGGAAGAAAGAGCAGAGCAATATGCAAATTATTACGGGCTTTACAAAGAGGCTTACAGGAAAAACGCTGAGCTTATGGGGGATAATCGCAAAGCTTAAGCACAGCAATCTTATTTTGATATTATGAGAGGGCTTAAACTTTACGGTAAAGAGGATCTGAGACTTGAAGAGATCCCTGAGCCTCCATGTCCTGAAGGTGGTCTGTTATTGAGGGTTGAGGCTTGCGCTATATGCGGTAGCGATTTGAGAAAACCAAAGCAGGTAGCAGTAGTTGCCACTGCAAAGAAACTCCTGTGCATAATCTATGCGATGCTGACAGAAGGAGAGGAATACAGAGAAGGGGATGATCTTCTTGCTTACAGGAAGATGAGAAGGATGAAATCAGCAGCTACGTCTGTCATTCCAGGGGACATGAGCAGGGATCTGGAGAGACTAAAGAGTAAGGTTAATATCCCTGGAGGTGGTTATGCTGTTAAATAAGCCTGTTTTCAGAGGAGCAAGCAAAAATATACCTGCTGCAAAAATAATAACACATGTTATGCCCCTGGAGAAGTATAAAAAGGCTTTAAGAACAATAGATGAGGGCAAAGCTCTTAAGGTGGTGCTCAAGCCATGAACGAGAACAAGAATGCAACAAAATACAGGTTTGTTGTCCTGGTCATGGATATGCTCGTTTATATGATGTTCATGGCGATACTGATCTCTTTTTCTATATCCGCTCCTTTCCTGAAGGAAGACTTTGGGTTGAGTGATATAACGCTAAACTATGGGTATATAGCCTATACTGCAGGTCTTGTGGTATCCATGTGGTGGGGCGGCAAGTTCTTTGATAGGCATGGAATAAATAAAACAATGATCCTTGCCAGCACATTCTTTCTCCTTCCCCAGTTTCTTATACCCTACGTCCCTTCATGGGGAGCCATAGTGTTTCTCAGGTTTGTTCAGGGTAATGTCCTGGCAATGTTCCCCGGCTTAGTAGCTATGAATGGATTATGGTTTCCAGAGAAAGAGCACGGCTTAGCATCTGGTATTTTCATGGGTGGTGCTCCCCTGGGCACTGCCATTGGAAATTATCTATGCTCTGTGCTTCTACCGTTGCTTGGTTGGAAGGACACATTTATAGCGCTTGGTTTTATAGCGCTCTTTTTTGTAGTCCTGTGGTTTGCTCTCGTTGCTTCTAAAACAGCGATAAAAGAGAGGCCTGAAAAGAGAGAAGAGAAGAAAAGTACGGGTGCTATATATAAAAATCCCATAGCGCTGCTTCTTGCCTTTATAATGCTGGGTAACTGCTGGCAAATCTTTGCGATGTATGGAGTAACACAGAGCATGCTCTTTGACTATGGCTATGGACTGGAGGCTGTTGGTATCCTCGGTCTAGTTCTGGGTCTTATTGGAGTCTTCTCAACTCCGATGGGTGGGATAACATCTGATGTTATGGCTAAAAGAATGAAGATGACCAGGGCAAGGGTCATATCCATGCTTATAGGCTTTGTTATAGCATTCATTGCCACTCTTCTGGTGCCTTTCCTTGTGCAGTTTGGCTATGCAGTAGCGCTCGGGGCAATGGTCTTCATGGGTTTTGGCGTCCCGTGGACAAATGGTCCCTACTGGGCTCTGCCAGCAGAGATATTTCCAGAAGAGCAGGTGGGGGAGGGTGCTGGTTTTGCAGGATTTGTAGGGAATACAGCAGACATCTTTGGTCCATTTATAGCAACATTTCTTGGGGCGAACTATGGCTGGATCAGCTCAATGTCTTTTCTTGCTATTGGACCTTTAATATCTGTAGTTGCATGTGTCATTCTCTTAAGAATTGCTTGAAATGGCTCTTTCAGGTATTGATATAGGAACATCAAGCACAAAGTGATAGCAGAAGCCTCTGTTCTCCATAGTATGGAGATGCATGATCTCGGGTAGGGCTAAAAAAACAGGCAAAGAAAAAAGTAAATAGCAATGAAGGGCTTTGATTTATGGACTTTGTGAAGGATGACGGAAAGTGCGTCATAGTTGCTATGGATCACGGCGCAGCTATGGGCGCTATAGAGGGGCTTGAGGATATGGAGAGAGCTATAAAAAAAGTATCAAAGGCAGATGGCCTTCTTTTAACATATGGAACAGCCAAAAGATTCAACAGCTTTTTGAAGGAGCAGAAAATACCATTCATATTGAGATGTGATCACTTTACTTCTTTACTGTCAATAAAGCCCCCCGCGATTGAGGGCTACAGCATAACAGCGGACATAGATGAAGCACAGAAGCTTGGGGCTTCTGCTGTGATGCTCTACCTTGTCTTCGGGATAAACTCAACTGAGACCTTCGTTAAGAATGTTGAGGCTGTGGCAGGATTTGCAGAAGCATGCAATGAAGCAGGTTTGCCGCTTTGCGTAGAATCTGTGTTATGGGGTAAGAACTTTGCAAAGGAAGAGCAGAATGATGTGAAGTATGTAAAGCATGCCTGCAGGATAGCGGCAGAGCTGGGCGCTGACATCATAAAAGCCCCCTACACTGGCAGCAGAGAGAGCTTTGAGGAAGTGGTAAAGGGCTGCTATGTTCCCATAACAGTTCTCGGCGAAGCTAAGGGGGATACGAGCGATGTGCTCAAAAATCTCAGAGATGCTATGGACGCTGGGGCTATGGGTGTTGTGTTTGGAAGAAATATGTGGCAGAGCAAAGAGCCGGAAAAGATGCTGGGGGCAGTAAACAGGCTGGTTCATGAAAATGCACAGGTTAATGATGTTGTCAGAGAGCTAAAATAATGGTTAGCGTGAGGAAGTATGAAGGATCGGCATGGCATGGGGGATAGCCTAAAGATGAATAAAATCGATCAGCGATACTTTCAGTATGAAGATCAATGACGTCTTTAAGGCTATTACAGAGCTTGCCACATCCCCATTTTCATCGCTCGCTATCTTTTTTATGAGCTTTCCTTTTTATTTTTGTCCCCACCGTTCTAGATATCCCTTAGAAGCTTCTCTCAGCTTCTCAACATCTTCCTTTGGCAAGGTGTCAGGCTTTCCAGCAAGCTTCGCATAAAAGTATATCTGTGCTGATTTTTCCAGAACTTCACATGCTGTTAAGGCTTTTTTTACATCACTACCCACGCAAACCGAACCATGATTCGCTAATATAACAGCATTGTTTTTTCCCAGAGCTTCAGCAGCCTTAAGAGCAAGCTCCTTTCCCCCGGGCAAGGTGTACTCTGTTACCCTTACCCTTTCGCCAATGAGCATAACCATGTCCTCTATTATCGGGGGTAGATCCTCCTTCAGCACAGAAAGAACGCTTGAGAATACTGGATGTGCATGCACTACAGCATTCACATCCTCCCTGCTCTTATATATCTCGCAGTGCATAGCAAGCTCTGTTGACGGTTTCCATTTCCCCTCGATCACATTTCCCTCCAGATCCACCACAACCATATCTTCTGGCTCAAGCTTCATGTAATCCATACCGCTCGGGGTTATTACGCACCTGTCTTTTTCCTCAGCCCTGACGCTGACATTCCCCCATGTACCAGCTGTGAGCTTTCTCTCAAAGATCTCTCTACCAGCTTCAACCACCGCTTTGCGCTCCTCAAAAAACATCATGCTATCATACGCATAGCTGTTCTGTTGCAGATAAACTTTTTTAGAACAACAGGCTGAGGTGGGCTAAAGGAAATAAATAAATATGGTTTTTCCACTATTCTTTGATGGTGACAAAAGAAGAGGTAAGGGAAGATCTAGGAATAACCAGAAAGTGGATATATCTGGATAATGCAGCGACCTCACCCATGAGGGAGAGTGTGCTGGAGGAGATCCATAGATGGTACAGAGATGTGGCAGAAAATGGCGATCTTAACTACGAAGAATACATGAAGAAGCTGGAGGAATGCAGAGAGAACATGGCGGAATTCATGAATGTGGGCTGCGATAATGTTGCTTTTCTAAAGAACACAGGTGATGGACTGAATGCCTCACTATGCATGCTTAAAGAGCTTGGAAAAAGAGAGCATAGAGATACGTTTGTGACCACAGATATGGAGTATCCCTCCAACCTTTTGCCATGGTTAAAAGAGAAGCATAGAGTTGTGAATAGTAAAGATTATAAGCTGGACATAAACGAAATAGAAAAAGCAATTGATGAGAAAACCATCGCACTTGCGATATCGCATGTTGAATTTTCAAATGGCTTTAAAAATAACATCAGAGAGCTGAAAAAGATGTGTGATGAGAAGGGAGCAAAGCTTGTCGTTGATGTGGTCCAGAGCCTGGGAGCACTGGAGCTCGATCCCTGCATGGACATTGCATGCGGCGCAGGCTACAAATGGTTAATGGGCCCCTATGGTGTGGGCATTTTTTATGTTTCTGATAGCCTTATAGATGAGTTTCCCTTCATCGGTCACAATTCAATAGAATACGATGAAACAGAGAGGTTTGATTATGAAAATACTGCGCTTAAAAAAGGTGCAAGACGTTTTGAGATAGGTAATCTGCCCTTTCCACTAATATTTGCGCTGAGTAAAAGCGTGAAGCAGCTCTCTGATTTTGGTAAAAAAAGAATTGAAAGAGAGGTTATGAAGCTTAGTGGTATGCTAATTGATGGTCTTAACTTAGAGGTGAAGACCCCTGAGAATAGAGGGGCTATAGTCGGAGCTAAAGGGGAAAAAAGGATCGTAGAGAGTCTAAGGAAAAAGAAAATCTCGATATCTGCAAGAAGTGGCCTTCTTCGCTTCAGTCCGCATTTCTGGAATACCGAAGAAGAGATAGAGAAGGTTATAAATGAAGTGAACGAAGAAACGAGTCAATATCACCATTAATAATCATAGCTCTCTCAGGCGCAGAGAAAACAGGGCCCTTATTTATGATAATAATCTTACCAGAGCAATAAAACGGAAGGATGCTTGCAGGTGCAACAGCCAGGGAGCTACCCAGGACCAAAAGAAGATCTGCTCTCTCAACAGCCTTCTTTGCTTCATAGAACCCTTTAACAGGTTCACCGAAGAAGACAATGTCCGGCTTTATGATCCCTCCGCATTCACATGCTTCAGGGATCTTCTTCTCAAGTTCCTTTATCTCCTTCCCGCATTTCATGCAATAGCCCTTCTCAAAGCTTCCATGGAGCTCTATCACTCTCTTTGATCCAGCCCTCTGATGGAGCCCGTCTATGTTCTGCGTTATGACAGCATCTATCTTTCCCCTGCGCTCAAGATCAGCAAGAAAGAGGTGTGCATACGTTGGCTTAGCATTTTTTAGCATAGCAAGAAAATCTGTGGCAAAATCATAAAAGGGCGCAGGATCCTTAACGAAGTAGTTTATGTCTAAGATCTTGTCGGGCTCATACTTTCCTGTTCTGTAGATCCCTTTGTCTCCCCTGAAATCCGGTATTCCCGCCCCTGTCGATATGCCAGCACCTGTGAGGGCTGTTAGGTGATCAGCCTTCGTTATCTCATCTGCAATCTCATCCATAAACTAAAAGAGAGATTGAATATTTAAAAGCGATTAAATTTTAAACCAGAAGGGGATTTACTTTTATGCAGATGTTCAGGGTCATAAAGAGGGATGGTACGTTGGAAGATTTTAATGAAAAAAAGATAGAGAATGCAATAAAAAAGGCCTTCAATGCGGTGGGCGAAAAGGATAGAAGTAAAGAGATTGCTGAGAGGGTTGTTAATAGGATGAAAGCAGAATCTGATAAGAGCAAAGAGAACCCAAGCGTGGAGCACATACAGGATATTGTTGAGGAAACCCTTATAGAGGAGGGATTCTCAAAGGTTGCAAAAAGTTACATTTTATATCGCAGGGAGAGAAGCAGGATAAGGGGAGAGAAAGCAATGCTCGGGGTAAAGGACGACCTGAAGCTTACGATTAATGCTGCAAGGGTTCTTAGAAAGAGGTATCTATTAAGGAATGATGAGGGAGAGATCGTAGAGACTCCAATGCAGATGTTTACAAGGGTGGTAAAGTGCGTTGCAAAGGATGGAAGGGGAAGAGAGGGCTTTTTCAGTGCTATGAAGGGCTTATATTTCCTCCCGAATAGCCCTACATTGATGAATGCAGGAACCCCCCTGGGCCAGCTCAGTGCGTGCTTTGTTCTCCCTGTTGAGGATAGTATAGAGGGCATATTTGATACGCTGAAACATATGGCAATCATACACAAGAGTGGTGGGGGCACAGGCTTTGCATTCACACATCTGAGACCTGAAGGGGATGTTGTGGGAACAACAAAGGGCGTTGCCAGCGGCCCTGTATCTTTTATGAGAATTTATGATGTGGCAACAGACGTCATAAAACAGGGGGGGAAGCGAAGAGGTGCCAATATGGGCATACTCAACGCAAACCACCCGGATATCTTTGCTTTTATAAACTCAAAGATCGATGGAAGTTTGAGAAATTTCAACATATCCGTTGGCGCAAACGATGATTTTTTTGATGGAAAAGCTTTAGAGCTGATTAACCCGCGCAGTGGAGAAACGGTGAGCTCAATGTCAACGGAAGACCTTTTCTCGCAGATATGCTATCTAGCATGGAGAACAGGGGATCCTGGAATGATATATCTGGATGAAATAAACAGAAAGAATCCAACACCAGAGCTGGGTAGAATAGAGTCGACAAACCCTTGCGGTGAAGTGCCTCTGCTCCCCTATGAATCCTGCAACCTTGGCTCCATAAACCTGTCAAAGTTCGTTGAAAAGAGAGGTGTTAAGTGGGAAGAGTTGAGGGAGATAACAGAGCTCGGAATAAAGTTCCTTGATGATGTCATAGACACGAATGCCTATCCATTGAAGGAGATAGAGAGTATGACAAAAGGAAACAGAAAGATAGGGCTTGGGGTTATGGGCTTCGCTGAGATGCTTATTCAACTTGGCATACCATACAATTCTAAGGA
>JAXHST010000113.1:0-11191 GCA_034190325.1 Thermoplasmatota archaeon | reverse complement strand
GCTCCGGCGATGAGCCCTTTGAGAGGGGCGGCTGCATATCCCAGGCATGGAGTGTTGCAGAGGCACTGCGCTGTCTGTGTGAGGATATAATGCTTGAGAAACCAGCATATGCTTCGCAGTTTCTTGATTGACCAGTAATATCCGAAGATTCAACATCTGAGATCCTTGCCTGGATACAGGAAATTGTAAATGATCGGGAGAGTTATTAAAAGAAACTATTCTGCTATCCCCCTATGTTCCGGGTATTCGAAAAAGATCTTTATAAAGAGGAAAACCCTCTTGGCTTAGCCGGAGATGCTGCTGAAGAGATCGAGAGGAAGATAGAAACAAACTTTGGGCCAGATGGCATGTACAAACTCACACAGGATGGGTCTATTCTATCCTCTGCCATGGAGATAGTAAACTCCCTGGAAAAAAGTCCTTTTATGGATATACTTGCCAGAGAGATGAAAGCCCAGCAGGATGAATGCTCTGATGGCACCGCCACCGTGGCGATCTTCACAGAAAAGCTTTTGAAAGAGGCTTTTCTGCTAAAAGAGCGTGGTCTGCAGGCTCCGGCGATAATAAAAGGGTATCTAAAGGCATCGAAGATAGTTGAGGAAGAGATTGAGAAGTTGAAGGAAAAGATGGATAGAGAAGATGTTGAAGGAATAGAAAGAGTGCTCAGGGATATACTATCAAAGCACGGGGATGAAAAGCTCGGTTCCTATATAAGAGATTCTTTTCTATTCCTCAGCGAGGATGAGCTCAGAGATGATAGCGTCTCTCTCTGGGTTGACGAGAAAGCGGATGAGGCAGAGGTTATAAAAGGGTTGGTTTTAGATTACAACAAAAAGAGGGAAGACATGCCGGATAGCGTTGAAAATGCAAAGGTGCTTCTGCTCTATGAGCTTAAGGCAAAAAAGCCCGTGTATGATGCAAAGATAAGGGCCGACTCTTTTGAAGATTATAGAGAATTTGTTGATGTTGAAAGAGAAAATATGAAGAGGATCGTGGATCACATAGCTGAGCATGGTGTGAACTTTGTGGCTGTGAAGGGTGAGATAGACGATATGGCTGCGGAGCTCTTTGCAAGAAGAGGTATGATAGCGGTGGAAAAGGTAAGGGATAAGGATTTAGAAAAAATAGCGAGGGCTACAGGAGCAAAATTGACAACAATCTATGACATCCCCGCAGAATATGTGGGCACATGCGGCACCATAGAGACCGAGAGTGGCTCATGTGCAGGAGGAGTGTGCCATGTGTAAGGAGGCGGGGCAATGATAGAGATGAATGATGTTAAAGGTTACACCACCATAATCATACCAAAGAAAAACGAGAATGAGATCACAGAGAAGTATGGTGAAAAGGCTGTGAAGGGGCTTAAAAGTGCGCTCAATGAGGGTGTGCTTCCGGGCGGTGGAGCAACATTCCTCATGCTTGCGAAAAGGATCAGAGATGAGAGCCTGAAGGTAGATGGGAGGGAGAGCTTAGCGATGCAATCCTTTGCTGATGCTCTCGAAGAGCTATTCAGAGAGCTGGCCTTCAACTCCGGTCTTGATGCTGAGCAATCGCTCATAGAGGCAAAAAAGGCAATGAACGAAGCTGGTAAGATAGAGCCTGAAAATGGCACACTATCCCCTTACAGCACCGTGAAGAGTGCTCTTATAAGGGGAAGCGAAACAGCTGCGGCTCTCCTGAGAATAGATGAGGCTCTGAGCGCAAAACCACTATCCAGAGGAGCCTATGGAGGAGGCTCTGGTGATGTCATAGTATATACCTCAACGGGCTGCCCCTACTGCGCTGCAGCAAAATCCTATCTGAGGTCGAAGGGCATAAACTTCGTTGAGAAAAATGCAGCTCTGGATCCCTCTGCGGCACAGGAGATGGTAGCAAAGTCCGGACAGCAGGGAACGCCTGTCATAGATATAAGGGGCAACATAGTTGTTGGATTCGACAGAGAGAGGATAGACTCTTTGATTTAAGTCAAGGTAAGGAGGTGAAAAATGGGTGTTGTGATGATAGATGATAAAAACTTTGACTCATTTGTCAAGGGTAATGAAAAAGCGGTTATAGATTGCTACGCAGACTGGTGCATGCCGTGCAGAATGGTTTCTCCCATATTGGAGGAGCTGTCCAAAGAGATGGATGGTGTTGCTTTTGCGAAGCTGAATGTGGATTATAGCCAGAATGTTGCGATGAGATATGGAATAATGTCCATTCCTACAATACTGCTCTTCAAGAACGGAGAACTCGCAGATATGGTGGTTGGTGCCATGCCAAAGGCGATGATGAAAAGGCAGGTCGAAGAAACTCTCTCTTAAAAATTCATTTGGTGCCGCATTGGACTTTAGAGCAGTAAAAAAGATCTCCTGCTTTCCGCAATTGAAGAGACGTGTAGAAGTCAGAATAGGGCGGGATAAAAATAGAGATAAGATAGAAGAGGGATAAGGCATATGCTTGGCAAGGTTGATCCAGCAACCCTCAAAAAATATGTTTTTTCCAGACTCGGGGCCAGGGATAAGGATGTTATTGTTGGCCCGGGGTATGGTGAGGATTCAGCAGCTATAGATATGGGGGATAATTTTTTGGTTATAAGCGCAGATCCTCTAATATTCGCTGAGAGCAGGATAGGGCAGCTCAGCGTCAATGTGGCATGCAACGATGTGGCAGCCTGCGGGGCTAAACCGAAATGGTTGCTTTCCGTCATAACCCTGCCGCAGGGAAAATCTGATGCTCTTAACGGAATAACGGAGCAGATAGATAAGGAGGCAAAAAAGCTCCGGGTAAGGGTTATAGGAGGGCATACAGAGATCGTGCCAGAGATCTCCAGACCCCTCCTTTCAATGACCTGCATCGGGGTAACGGACAGGTATGTGCACACATCTGGAGCCAGATCGGGAGATGATGTGATATTGACGAAAGGAGCAGGGATAGAGGCCACTGGCATACTGGCAACAGACTTCAGAGATGAGCTCATCAAAAAGGGATTGAGCAACAGCGAGATAAGGAGAGCAGAAGCAAAACTTGGAGAATTGAGCGTGGTTGAAAGCTGCTTAACAATCTCTCACCTGGTAAATTCGATGCATGATCCTACTGAGTGCGCTGGCGCTGGGCGGTGCACTGGAGATCAGTGTAGCTTCAGGCAGGGATATCGAGCTTTGGGAAGAGAAAATAGCGATAGATAAGGTGACAGAGAAAATATGCAGCGCAATGCGCATAGATCCATTGAGGGTGTTTGCTTCCGGGGCTCTTTTAGCAACCGCAGAAAATGGAAAACGCGTTGTTGAAGAGCTTGAAGGAACAGGCATAAAGAGCAGCATTATAGGAAAAGTGGGGAAAAGATCAAAAAGGCCAGAGCTCCTGCTTCACAGAGAAGGTAGCACGGAAGAGATAAAAGAGGTGAGGGATGAACTCTATGATCTCTGGGGGCATAGTTAGAGCATATCATAACAACGGCACCAGCTCTCAGACATAAAATATCTTTATATAATCCACAGATCTCTGACATTTCCTGTAAAACTCCTCTATCTTCTCAGAGCCTCCATGAAGCACGAAGATCTCCAGGCATCTGTCCGGGCATATATGCGTGTGGTTTTGTGTTTTTATCACTTCCTCATATTCATGCTTTATCTCTGTGACTTTCTGCTCAGCTTTTTGCTCATGGATGCCTATAAGAACAGCATCCTGCAGGCCTTGGTGCTGTTTTATCTCTCTGCTCTCTGACACAAACGATCTCACAGCGCCTCTTATTACCTCCGACCTCCCGGAGAAGCCCGCTTCTCTCTGCAGCTCATCGATCTCTCTGAGCAGGTTATCATCCACAGATATGCTCACTATGGCCATAAACACGATTGTTATTATACTTTTTATTGTTTTTTAATAAAAATTATTAAGAAAATTCTTAAATATTAATAACACACTCAGGATGTGTGAAATATTTAGCACTCTTAATTGCACTTCTTTTCCTCTACCCTGCAGAGGGTAATGAAAAGATTGATGTTGTTGTCACCGTTCCATCCTTAGCAGAGTTTGTCAGGGCTGCTGGGGGCAATGGTGCGGAAGTAACAATCCTTTTGCCACCCGGCGCCTCCCCGCATACCTACGAACCAACTCCCGGGCAGCTATCTACAGCTTCAGGTGCAGATCTTTTTGTGGTTGTTGGCTCTGGGATGGAAACTGAGATGCAGTTATTGAAAGCATTCAAAAATTCTAAGACTCTTGTGAACGCCTCAGAGGGCATAAATCTCATAGACAGAGATCCCCATGTGTGGTTGTCTTTAAGGAACGCAGCCATAATGGTTGACAACATATGCAAGGCTTTTGTGGAGATAGACCCTCAAAACAGAACAGAGTATGAACAGAACAGGGATTCTTACACAAAAAAGCTCGCTTCTCTTGATGCGAAGCTAGGTGAAGAGCTCTCTGGTGTTGAAAAGATCCTGGTTTTCCATGGAGCGTGGGACTACTTCTGCAGGGACTATGGTATAGAGCAGCTGGCTATTAAAGAGGGGGGAAAAGAGCCAACGCCAGCCAGGATCTCAGAGGTCATAGAGATTGCTAAAAGAGAAGGGATAAAATTGGTCTTTACAGAGCCACAGGAAGACATAAGGTATGCAGAGTTAATAGCCAGGGAGATAGAAGGGAGGGTTGTGGTCATAGATCCACTGGCCGAGGACTATGTAGAAAACATGCAAAATGTTGCGGGGGCTATGAAAGGATGAATGCTATAGAGATCAAAGATCTGTGGGTGAGGTTAGGAAAAGAGCTGGTGCTTCAGGGAATAAACCTCGAGGTTGAAGAGAAAGGTATCCTTGCGATAATAGGGCCTAACGGAGGAGGAAAGACAACCCTTCTGAGAACGATCTTAGGCCTCATAAAGCCTGAGAGGGGCAGAGTTCTGATTTTTGGTGAAGAGCCTGAGGGGCAGAGAGCAAAGATAGGCTATGTCCCCCAGCTCTCTCTCTTTGATAGAGACTTTCCAGCAACAGTCTATGAAGTTGTTAAGATGGGTGCCTACAGGAAAGAGCACAGAGAGGAAAAGATTGAAAAAGCTTTGAACATGCTCGAGATAAAAGAGTTGAAGGATAAGATGATAGGGGAGCTCTCTGGCGGCCAGGTGCAGAGAGCTCTTATAGCGAGAGCACTTGCGGGAGAGCCAGAGATCCTATTACTTGATGAACCGACGGCCAGCATAGACTATGAGGCAAAGACCTCATTCTATGATCTGCTTCCTGGACTGAAGAAGACAATAGTTCTTGTGACCCATGACGTGGGTATAATTTCAGAGAATATAGAAAAGGTTGCCTGCCTTAACAGAAAGCTTTACTACCATGGAGAGAGGGAGGGGGCGCTGGAGAATGTCTCTGAGCTCTATCACTGCCCTGTCGATATACTTGCTCATGGTTTTCCTCACAGAGTCCTCAGGGAGCATGAATGATGTACGAGTTTATGCAGAATGCTATCATGGCAACGATGATTGTTGGCATAATCGCAGGGCTCATGGGCTCTTTTATAGTGGTGAAAAAGCTGGTTTTTCTCAGCGGAGGCATAGCCCATGCATCGTATGGAGGCATAGGTCTGGGGCTCTTGCTGGGAGTTGATCCAATATATGCTGCTCTACCATTCAGTGTTCTTTCAGCGATGGTTATAGGGGTTATAAGAAAGAAGACATCAGATGACACAGCCATAGGCATAGTATGGGCTCTCGGCATGGCTCTGGGGGTGCTTTTCATAAGCTTTGCACCAGGTTACGTTCCGGATGTCTCGAGTTACCTCTTTGGTAACATCCTTTTGATCACCAGAAATGAGGTCTTTTTCACCGCAGCACTCGCGGCACTGGTGATAGTTATAATTGCCACATTTTATGAAGAGTTCCATCTAATCTCTTTTGACGAAGAGTTTGCAGAAGCGGTTGGTGTGTCGCAATTTTTCGATTATCTTCTCCTTATCCTGGCTGCTGTGAGCGCTGTCGTTCTGGTCAGGGTTGTGGGAATAGTGCTCGCAATAGCGATGTTCACCCTGCCTCCAGCCATAGTGAGAGGAAGAAGCAGGGGGTTAAAGAGCATGATCGCCCTCTCTATTATTGCTTCAACCGCTCTTTCATTGGCAGGTTTGTATCTCTCATACCTGCTGGATGTGCCATCCGGGGCAACAATAGTTCTTGTTATGGGGGCTGTCTATTTGATTGTTCGAGCATTCGAAAAGGTTAGCTCATCGAATAATGGTTGAATTATTCCTCCATCTATCCAGGCTGGTTTAGAACATCTCAAAGTGCCTTAAATAAGGGGTTCATACGCCCTCACACTCACAGCCAGCGATCCTTTGATCGTATCTGCAGAGTATGGTGGGGCATAAGGATCCATCATACTCATCTCTTTCAGGTTTTATGCCTTTATTAAATTGATGATCTCAAGAAGAGAGCACAAAAGCAGTCCAGCTATGGTTTAAGATCTGGTTTGGGCATTGATCATCTAACAAAAATAAAATTTAAAAAACAAAAACAATATAAAATATGTAATAAATAAAGCATAAAGAACTATGGATCCTGAGATTATGATAATGGTTAATGTCTCTACAGCGCTAATTTCTGTTCTGTGCTTTTACCTGTTTTATGTGCTGTTTAAAAGGTACAGGGACAACCTCCTGCTGCCCACACTTTTCCTTTCTTTGTACTCCCTAACTATAGCTATTCTGTACGTGTTTGTCTTTCTGCTCAGGTTTCCTTCAGAGGAGAACAGCGTAGCGATGATGACCCCCATTGTCCCTCTGGGTGTTTTCATAGCACAGGCAACAGCGCCATTCTTCAGCGCATCTTTTGCTTCCCTCACCATACACCCCAAACGTGGAAAATGGCTCGTGGCTCTATTTCTGGCCCTGACTCTGTATTGCGTAGCGCTCATCATTCTTAACCCTCCGGTGTTTAAAGAAGCCTATGGAGGCATAACCGAGCTCGTGTGCCATGAAAGCACAGTATCTGCAATGTGGCTGACGCTGTGTCTCTCTCTTGTAGCTCCAGCATTTCTCATATACTATACCATTGTGATAAGGTCTAAAGAGCAGAAGGTAAAAGGTATTGTGCTATCTCTCTCTTTCTTTGCCCTCTCCTATCTCATCCATTACCAGGAGAATTTCGGTGCAGGAGCGCTCCTTTACATAAGGCGCATACTGATATTCATTGCAATGTTTTTTCTTTACTCCGGTTTTACCATGCCTGCATGGTTCAGGAAAATTTTGAGATTGTGACCCGCAGGATCACACAAGCAATGTTGTTAGCAAGACTGAAAAAATGCCGGTTATGAAAATGCCATCAAACGTTCCTGCACCCCCTATGCTCACCATTCTCGCTCCAAGCTTTGAGATCTTTTTCAAGTTCAGAAGATCTGCGCCAGCTAATGTTCCGATTACACCAGAAAAATATGCTACGAAAGGCGCGAGCTCAAGACAACCAAACAGCAGGGAAGCAAATAAAGCGATAAAGCATGCAGAGATCGGGGGTATGAAATTGGGCATAACGATCCCGACCCCAGGAACGACCCTTGCAAAAGAATAACATATCGTGATCATCAGAATAGTGGCCAGCAGAAAACTGGGCCACCCGTAGGCTTTTTCGATGAGGACATAAGAGGAAATAGCGATCGGTATGATAGCCCCCCCAAGGTTTATGGCTATGGTTGTTTTTCTTGATGCAGGCTCAACGATTCTAACAGGATACAGCCTGCCCAGGAAAGTATCCACTTTATACCTCACTTCTTCAACCTCAATGGTTTTCATTGGTATGTTTATGAAGCTGCCGGCGAGGGAAGTGATGAAGAGCGCATAAGCTGTCCATGGCGGGAGACCAAGAGCTGTAAAAACGGCATTAACAGCAGATGCAAAAATAAAGAAGAACAGGAATCCGAAGAATAGCAGAAATAGGAGAAATGGAAGCACAACCGGAGGATATATCGGACGATCCATAATGGCGCTATGTTTTATCCCATTTATATTACTTTTTCAAGAAGAGATATAAGGAATAGCAGGATTGGCTGGTGCAACAGGTATATGAGCAGGGAATGGCTACCCATGATTGCTAGAGGCTCTAATGCTTCTGTTTCTCTTATATCCCATCTCCTCTTATGCTGTGGATAAAAAAAGTTGCCTGCGGCTATGCCAAAGAGAATAGCCCCGAACCATGGGAGAATGGGGAAGTAATCCAGGGTGTAAAATGAATAGGGCTTGACACCGAGCCAGAGAAGGTATGGATAAGAAGCATATACACCCTTAAGCCAGAACCCAGCGATTATGGAGAGCACACCCAGGATTATGTTTAAGAGGCTGCTGCGTTTTAAAAAAGGAAATGCTAACATTGTAGCAATGCCGATGAAGTGAAGAATACCGAAACGTATGTAAGCGTGAGGGGCAAAGATGTAGGTAACGCACGTTATAACGATCCCTATACCGAAGAGCTTCACACCTCTGATGAAATATTGCATGGGATCCACTCTGCCGGAGGAGTAGCTGAGAGAAAGGGAGATCCCTGCAACAAATATGAACACCGAGGCTATTGCTCTTGGGAAAAACCACCAGAAACCTGAAGATAGATCTATATCTATAGAGCCTGTGAAATCAAGATCATAGAATGCGTGGAAAACGATCATCGCCAGCACAGCAGAACCTCTGAGGGCATCGAGCTCTTTGAAGCGCACGATGAATATTGTGCTGCATCGATTAAAATCTATTGCGCAGTATGCGAGATAAAAAGTCAAAAAATATTAAGAAGAATGCCCTTTTATACCCATGAACCTTAGAGAAATAGGCAATGTTCTTAAGTTGCCTCTGGGAATAACAGGCACTGTGGCTGGAGCTATCTTCACAGGGATCTCCGCTTATGCTCTTTTCTATGAAGGAGAGGTGCCTCTTTTTAAAGATATTGGTGACTGGTGGTGGTGGGTTCTCATAATCTCAATAGTGGTTCTCATAGCGGGTGCGTACTATCTGGGTGATGGGATATGGAGAAGAAGGAGGTTTAAAGCGCTCGTCTATAGCAAAAAGAGATCCGAGTTCGTTAAGAATGAGAAGGAGATATACAGACTTTTAACAGGGTTGCCAAGGAAGTATAAAGAGATAGTGGACAAAAGGAAGAAGGAGCTGAAAATCAAGGAGTAAACTACCCCCAGCTAAAGCAGGGGGCTTTCCTTAGGAGTTGAGTTATCATGCACAGCACAAAACCCAAAACCACCATTGGAACACAAAAGTGCGTTTACAGGCACTCGTCTGTTGGAAGACTGGAGATCTCTCCGCTCCAACAGAGACTCTTCCTTCTCTCCCCTTCTCCTTATATCTTTATATACGTGAGAGTATTTACAGGTTTCTCTCAATTCCTCCCCGTCTTAAAAGACGGGGTCTCCTTAAGGTGGTATAGATGATAAAGATAATCCTGGTAGAGCCAAAAAACCAGGGGAACATCGGCGCTATAGCCAGAGTTATGGACAACTTTGGCTTTAAGAGCCTTGCTATTGTCAATCCACCAGAGCTGGGAGACGAGGCTTTCAGGAGGGCTGTGCATGCAAAAGACACACTGGAAAAAGCAGAGATCTATGGTTCTTTTGAGGATGCGGTAAGGGGGCTAAGCCATGTAGCCGGGACATCGAGCGATATTTCAGAGACAAAGAAAAACCCTGCCAGGAATTTCATGGTGCTGAAAGAGTTTGCAGAGAAGGTAAAGGGTTTTTCTGGCGATGTGGGCATAGCATTCGGTAGAGAAGATTTTGGTCTGGTTAACAGAGAAGTGGCGCTGTGTGATTCTATAATATACATACCGACAAGCAAGGAGTACCCATCGATGAATCTATCTCATGCATGCGCAATAGTGCTGTATGAGCTATCAGCCGGGTACGATCTCAACATTGAGGCAAGAGAGAGAGCGAGCGATTTTGAGAGAGAGAAATTTTATGAGACCTTCGCATCTTTGCTGGATCTCATAGACTATAAAGAGCACAAGAAAAAGAAGACAGATGCCATGTTTAAAAGGCTCGCAGGCAGGGCAATGCTGACAAAATGGGAATTTTACACATTCATGGGAGTGATAAAGGATATTGAGAAGAAACTGGATGTGGAGAATGAAAAATAAAACAAAACAAAAAAAGGGAAGGGGATGTTTAAGCGATCATTCCCCACATTGTGTCAAACATTGGGCCTATCACTGGAATGCTTATGATAGCATCGCACATATTCCCGAGGACTCCCATCCAGAAGGTGTCGTAACACATGTATAACATGTCTATCATGATCTCAAACCCTGTTGTCACGCATCCCATCCAGGCAACCTGGAACATTGCCATCAACATTTCGATGTACATCTTATCACCTATTATCTATTATGTTGCGCATAGTATAAATAATTTTCTGATAATACAGCCTCTAATCCCCTGAGATCCTCCGAATAGAACAGATGACTCCCGCATGAGCAGTCACTGCATCCGAAGCCTGGAACGGAGTAAAAAGGAGAAAAAGCCTTTGCGACCTCGCACTCTTCTTTTTCGCTCAGGAATATCTCCTCTATTTCACTTTCCCTCAACAGATAATCTATGTGCCAGTGGAGCTTTTTCTCCTCTCTCATGTGCCTCTCAAGCCTTTGCCGCATATTCCTCTTTGCTGAGCCAACGTAGGCATAATATCCTTTTTTGAATCTGAGCACCCCGAGCTTTCCCACCTCTATCTCTTTCGTTCTCTGGAGCTCTATCAAAAGGACATAGGTGATCACCTTGCATAGTATATAAAGCAAAGTATATAAACTTTAAAAAGCTATTACTTTTCAGGGGCTGTAGGGTAGCTTGGTATCCTCCCAGCTTGGGGTGCTGGAAACCCCAGTTCAAATCTGGGCAGCCCCATAAGGAGGTAAAAAAAATGGAAAAAGACGAAGTAAAGGTAGAGAACATAGTGGCATCGGTGAACCTGGCGGATAAGCTGGATCTGG
The DNA here is from genome assembly GCA_034190325.1 of Thermoplasmatota archaeon. Taxonomy (GTDB): domain Archaea; phylum Thermoplasmatota; class UBA186; order UBA287; family UBA287; genus UBA287. The sequence continues at coordinate 255 of JAXHST010000113.1, read as the reverse complement.
ATAAGATAAATAGAGAGGCGCCGGAGAATGTGGAGTATGAGCCCGAACAGTTCCCAGGACTTGTGTTCAGGATAAGTGAGCCAAAGACAGCGACACTCCTCTTCAGGAGCGGAAAAGCGAACTGCACGGGAGCAAAGAGCGTTGAGGATGTTCACACCGCGGTAAAAAAACTGATAGAGAAGCTTAACTCGATGGGTGTAATGGTGAATGAAAACCCGAAGATAACCATACAGAACATAGTCGCGACCTATGACC
>JAXHST010000112.1:37454-38614 GCA_034190325.1 Thermoplasmatota archaeon | reverse complement strand
ATACATCTTTATAGGAAAGGGTGGAGTTGGAAAGAGCACTCTGGCTTGTGCGCTCGCTCTTTCCAGAGAAAAAGTAAAACTTTTTTCAGCAGACCCCATGTCCAATCTGAGGGACATTCTGGGAGAGAATATACCGGGCAACATAGACATGGAGGAACTAAACGTTGATAATGCTGTGGAGGAATACCTTAAAAAAAGCGTAAAGGAGGTAAAAAAAGCTTACAATTATCTGAGCGCATTAAATTTAGACTCTCTGGTGAATACTATAGAGTTTACCCCAGGGATAGAAGAGCATGTGATGCTTGCTGAGATTGAAAGAGCAATTAATGGAGAAGTCATTCTCGACATGCCTCCTGCCGGTTTAGCACTGAGGGTTTTGGGGCTGCCTTCGGCTGAGGAAGGATGGCTTGAGGCTCTCATAGGGCTCAGAGAGAAGATTGTTTCCAGGAGAAGAGCTTTAAATAAGATCTCTGGTTTACAGGAAGAGGAGGATGAGGTCCTTGAGAGATTAAAGCGCATGCGTGATAGATCTTCTGAGCTGAAGGGAAAACTTCAAAGTAGCATTGTTTATGTTGTGACAACAAAGGAATCTCTCGCTGAGATGGAAGCCAGTAGAATAGAAAATTCATTAAAAAAACTTGGTTTTGAATACAAAAGGGTATATAACATGTGTGAAAGCGGCATACCAAAGCTACCCTTTGAGCCAAAGGGAAAAAATCTACATATGTTAGAGGTTGAAAAATGGATGTAGAACTTATTTTTCTCCTTCTCCTTCTGAGTGCAGTAGCTATGTATCACTTTTTCAGAGGGAGAAAGCTAAACCTCCTGATCATGAGCAAGGTATCAAAGGATCTTGAAGAAGCATTGAAACCAGTAGATAAAGAATACACCTGGCTCGGGGGCTATGTCGGTTTTAAAGCCAGGTATAAGCTAAGGAATGCAGAGGTGGAAGCGACGCTAACCCTCCTTCCAAGGCATGCTTTGCTATATTTCCCTATAAGCCTCATCGTTACTAAAGCAGACAAGCTTTACATTGTGGTAAGAGGTAGAATTGATCTTTCTGAGCTTCACATATTCGGGAAAAGAAAAATGCTAAGTAGAGGTGAGAGGAGGGAGTTGAAAGGATTGAAGCTGGAAGAGAGGGATGGTTTTTCATTTGC
>JAXHST010000112.1:6126-37354 GCA_034190325.1 Thermoplasmatota archaeon | reverse complement strand
GAGTCTAGCGCTTAGAACTCTACGCCCTCTCTTCCCTCTATTCCTCTCCTGTAGGGATGCTTTATCTCTCTCATCTCAGTTACATAATCAGCTTTTTCAATGATCCTCTCATTCGCATATCTGCCCGTTAGCACGAGCTCCATATCTTTTGCTTTTTCCATAAGCTCTAGGGTATCCTCCAGCTTTATGAGCCTGTAATCTATAGCAACGTTTATCTCATCCAGAACTAAAAGGTCACAAAGGGGGAGAACATCCAAGGCTCTTGCTAGGGCTTTCTCTGCAAGCTCCATATCCACTCTTTCTGGGTTGTCTCTATCAACAAACTCTGCGCGGCCAAACTGCTCTACATCTATCCCTAGCTTTTTTAAAGCCATGATCTCTCCATACCCCCCATTTTTCATGAACTGTATTATCTTTACCCTCTTTTTCCTGCCATAGGCTCTTATAGCAAGACCGATGGCAGCTGTTGTTTTTCCTTTTCCATTTCCAGTATACACATGTATCATTTTAATGCCCTCCTGAGAACTTTCCCGCTTGCGCTTTTTGGAAGCGCGTCAACAAACTCTATCTTCGCTGGACATTTGTAGCTGGAAAGCCTATCCATGCACCATTCTATCAGCTCTCTTTCGTTTGCCTCCTTTTTCAGTACAACAAAAGCCTTTATTACTTCTTTTCCTCCCTCTCTGCTACTGATGGCGCAGGCTTCTCTGACTTTCTCGTTGCTAATGAGGGTGCTTTCAATTTCTTCCGGTAACACCTTATAGCCGGAGATGTTTATGATCTCATCTTTTCTCCCCTTTAGATAAATATAGCTGTCCTCATCGAAGTACCCCAGATCTCCCGTGTGCAGCCAGCCATCTTTCAGTGCTCTCTTTGTTTCTTCCTCATTTCTCCAGTAGCCCTTCATCATCTGTGGTCCCTTAAAGATAAGCTCACCCACTCTATTTTGCCCCAGCTCTTCTCCATCTTCCCCAAGGACTTTAAAAGAGACATCATATATGGGTATTCCAACAGAGCCATGCTTTGGTTTTTTAGGTGGGTTTATTGTCAGCTGAGCCGCAGACTCTGTGAGCCCATAGCCCTCAAGAAGCTCGCATCCCGCTCTCTTTTCGAATGTTTCTATGTCCCGCTCATCTATATGTGCTCCACCCACGAAACAGACCCTCAATGAAGATAGATCCCTGTTGTCATTCCTGGATAGAGCTTTAAATATTGGGGGCACCCCTGTGCATATGGTGCAGTTCTCTCTTTCTATGGCTTCTGTGGCATCTTCTGTGCTGAATTTTTTGAGGATCACCACCTCCGAGCCACACAATATTGAGCCGCAGAGGCTTTCGACAAGCCCCAGTATGTGGGAAAAAGGGAGCACTGCTAGGCTTCTATCCTTCTCGCTCTTATTGCACCAGAAGCTTCCGCTGAGCGCATTTGCCATCACATTTTTGTGAGTCAGCATAACGCCCTTAGGGGCGCTTGCTGTGCCAGAGGTATACATTATGAGAGCAATATCATTACCATCCACTTTCGTTTCACGCACATCTGATTCCATCTTATCCAGGCTATTGAAAAGCTCATCTTTTCTATTAAGCGGATCTGTCTGTATATGTATCTTTCTTACTTTTTCGGCAGGTAAATCACAGTTTTCGCATATGAGCACTTTTGCATCGCAGTCCGATAGCACGTTCAAGATCTCTTTTTCTTTGTACTCCGGGTTTATCGGAACAGATATGGCTCCAATCTTTGAAGTTCCATAGAGAGAAAATACGAATTGCGGGCAGTTGTGAGAGCATATTGCAATCCTATCCCCTTTTTCAATGTGCATAGTACGCAAGAGGGAAGCGAAGCGGTCTGCAAAGTTCTTTAATTGAGAATAGCTCAGCTTTTTTCCATAGAAATCTATTGCGTTCTTTTCTGGAAACTTTTTAGCGCTTTCAGCAAGACTATCATACAATGTTCTGGCAGTTCTTTCTTGATCCATTGTAGAGGTAAGATGAGTTTTGAGTTAAATCTTTTGTGTCAGGGCTTAGAAAGGTGCAGATCTGAAATGATCAACAATCGTTGTACCTCTCGGGCGTTGTAGATTGGGAAAAGGCTCCGGCGAATATTGTTGCATGGGAGTCCGTTAGAAAATACGAATAGAACTGGAGATCACAATCGTAACTGAGATAAATGCTCCGCCTTATTACGGATGTGATCATTGTAAAGCTTGGCGGAAGCGTGATAACCGAAAAGGAGAGCGATATATACAGAGTGAAGGAGAAAACCCTTCGCAGATTGGCTAGCGAGCTGAGAGATGAGAGATTTGTTGTTGTTCACGGAGCTGGCCCATTTGGTCACCGCAAAGTGAGAGAGCTCAGACTAGATGAAGTAGATAGTGATGAAGAGCTCAGAAAAAAGATCTTTGAGGTGCAGAGATCGACAAGGGCTCTCAACACCAGAGTGCTTGAGGCCCTTCACCCCCTGAATCCTGTTTCTTTTCCTCCCTATACTCTCTTTTCCTTTTCCAACTCGCGCATAACCATGAAAAATATAGATCTTCTCAGATATTACTTTGATAGGGGTTTTACTCCGGTTACCTATGGTGATATATGCTTTGATGATGAGCTTGGTTATTACATATGCTCCGGTGATAGGAGTGTTCTTGAGTTCTCCAAGCTTCTGAGGCCTGAAAAGGCCATATTTGTGGTTGATGTGGATGGTGTTTATGATAGAGATCCAAAAGAGAGGGGAGCAAAACTCTTGCCTGTAATAAAGAGCGATAACGTGCTTTTTGGGAGTAATGAGAAAGATGTTACCGGGGGTATGGAGGGCAAGTTTGAGATCATGCTTGAGCTCTCGAAGTTAACCAGGGTTTTTGTTGTCAACGGAAATGTTGGAGGAAGGTTGCTTAAAGCTATCAGAGGTGAAGATCTTGAGGGTAGCGAGGTGAAAAATGAAGCGTAAAGAGGAGCATGTTGAGATAGCCATCTCGCAGGATGTGCAGAATGAACACAACTACTGGAATGACCTAGCTCTGCTGCACAGTGCTCTGCCAGAGATCGATGCCAGGGATATAGATACGGGTGTTGAGTTTTTTGGCAAAAAGCTGAGTTTCCCTTTTATAATAGCCGCCATGACCGGAGGATATGAGGATGCAAAGGTTATCAATGAGAATCTAGCAAGGGCTGCTGAGAAGCTCAAAGTTGGCTTTGGTATCGGAAGTGAGAGAGCAATCTTCAAAAAAGACAGTATAAGAAGCTATTCCGTTGTTAAAAAGTATGATGTGCCAGTAAAGATCGCTAACATAGGAGCACCACAGCTCATAGACCAGGGTAAGGAAAGAGCTCTGAAGGTAGAGGATCTCGAAAGGATCATAGATATCATAGATGCTAATTTTTTAGCCATACATCTCAACTTTTTACAGGAGATAGTTCAGCCTGGTGGGGAAACCAGAGCAAAAGGCATACTGGATGCAATTGGCAAAGTGGTATCAGAGATAGATGTGCCTGTGATTGTTAAAGAAACAGGTGGAGGCATATCAAAAGGCGCTGCTGAAAAACTTAAGAGTGCTGGCGTTAAATGTATAGATGTCGGCGGGGCTGGCGGCACCAGCTTTTCCGCAATGGAGCATTATAGAGCTGTGGCAAGTGGCTCGGAGATCCTGCAGCACTTAGGTAAAAGCTTCTGGAACTGGGGTATACCTTCACCAATATCCCTCATGATGGTAAGGGGTACAGGATTAAAGGTTATAGCCACAGGGGGCATAAGGAGCGGCATCGATGTCGCAAAGGCCCTGGCGCTGGGTGCAGATGTAGCCTCAGCAGCATATCCTTTTTTGAAACCGGCTACGAGGAGCTATAGGGATGTTGTTTTGTTGCTCCAAACGTACATGGAAGGGCTCAGGAGCGCAATGTTTCTGCAGGGATTGAGCAGCATAGAGGAGCTCAGGAGCGCAAGAGTCCTGTTTTTTGGAAGGCTCAGGGAATGGAGGGATGAGCTTGGTCTTAGTAACATTTGAGGGCATAGATGGGTGTGGTAAGACAACCCTGGCCAGGGCTGTTAGCGCGAAGATAAAAGGCTATCTGACATATGAGCCGAGATATCTGCGCCCATCCATACAGGATCCTTTAGCTGTTGCTTTCCTTTTCATAGCGGATAGGGCTGAGCATGTGGAAGAGATTGAGGAAGCGGAGAAGAGGTATGATTGCGTTCTGTGTGACAGATACTGCGATTCTACATATGCCTATCAGAGCGTCTCCATAGCTGAGCGCTATGGGATAAGCATAAAGGATGCTATCGCTTTTTTGAAGAATGCGCACGCTTTTTTTCCTGTGCCGGATGTTACCTTTCTTATAGACATTGGTGTTGAGGAAGCAAAAAAGAGGAAGGATGAGGGTTTTGATGACAGGTTTATGCAGAGAGTAAGAGAGGCCTACCTTTTGCTAGCACAGAGCGAGAAGAGGATAAAGGTGCTGGATGGAAGGAAGAGCACGGAAGCACTCTGTGATATCGTTCTATCTCACCTCTCTTCTTCCCGTCTCTAGAAGCAAGGTTCCTGTCGCATCAAAATAGATGCTATTGCCTGCCCCCATATATTGCGAATATCAGTAGCTCCATTGTTCTGTACCCTTCCAGGATATCCCTGCTCTCAAACTCTATAGTCTTTCCATCTATGCGCTTTGCTGATGGTAAAAGCTCTGCGTAATCAGCGCTCTCTGTGCGTGTAAACCTCATTTCTATTCTTATGGGCTCTTTAGTTTTCATAGGCTTTATCGCGCCCATTCTGAAGCGTTCAAGAGCTCTTGCGCAGGCATAAGTCAGCTCTTTTTTTATTAGCCTTAAGCTTTTGCTCTTTGCGGCATACCTTGAGACAGCACTTTTTAGAGCTAATCTCTCTATATCTGGAGATACTTCTTTCATAAGCGCTTCATCCCCGGCAACAAGGATAACAGGCACATTATAGCGCCCCAGTGCTAGCCCATTGATAAAGTATTCGCTAGCCTCTATCCCGTTTACCTTGATCCAATCTATCATAGAGCCACTGAATGCGTGGTCAAAGGTTGCTTTTTCTGTTCCTCCCTTTGCATGATACCCTAAGAAGATACCAAAATCGCAGTCTTCAGCTCCGCTTACCATGCTCGTTGCCCGAGGATAGCCCCTCAGAAGCTCAACATAATCGGGCATTTCCTGTGGTATTATGTTCACCATACTTTCGTGGCTATCAGCTACTAGCACAGAGTCAACACCATTCTGTTTAAGGGCCTCACATACACACAATGTGAGTTCAGTTGCTATGCTCCTTGCTTCATCAAAGAGCGTGCCACCCACCTCTAGCTGTTCCTTGCTCACTATGAAGGGTAAGCCCTCAAGATCTATGGATATAAAGCCTCTCATATTGTTGCATTGTTCTTTAAATTTAAATATATTGGTCTATCCTTTGGTGGTTTTTAGTTGATCTCGGAGCCTGTGAGCTTTATGCAGTGTTGGAACTACAGAAACACAATATATAAATAGTAGTTTTTTCATATTCATATTATGAAGAAGCTAAGTATGTTGCTAATCTCTTGCTTTATTGTGAGCGGCTTTGTTGGGTGCGTTGCCGCCCAGAGCTATAGCCATGCAATAGTGCTGAAGCCCAAGGAATATTCTGAGATTGAGGTGGATTGCTCACAGGGCGATCTGCTAAAGGTCAGTGCAAGAAGCGCAGACGAGAGCTATTTCTACGCAGAAATCCTGAGCCCCTTCGGGCAGAAGGTCTTCAGTGAGGGGAGTGATGAGGTTATTGTCGGGGAGTATAAGGTGCCAGCTTCAGGAGTGTACACGGTCAGAATAGCGAATTATGCTCTTTTTTCGGATGTAACAGTAAATTATACAATAAGCAGGACGTATAAGGTGCTATTCATTGACAGAACAGAGGCTCTAAGACTGCCCGGTAGCATAACATAGCCCTAGATTAAGTTTTAAGTTTGCCCCCTAAATCATTGTGCCCATGATTTATGAAGTTATCTCCTTCAATCTGCCCTCTTCCTCAGCTCTTTTTATCTCCATAGCTATTTTCCTTCCCATAGTCATCTTTTCACCATATTTGAGATACGCATAGGGCGAGAAAGGTATCCACACATTTGTGCCTGCAACTATTCTGGCTGAGATCTCGAAGAGATAAAGCTTGAGCTCATCGGTGCAGCAGAGCTCTAAACAATATGGGCCATAGAGCCCTGGTGGAAAGAGCTTTTTAGATTCGTATACTAAAGAATCAGCAAACTCGAATACCTCTGGTAAGAGGGATTCTCTCATAACTACAGGCAAATTGCCAGTAACAACATATGTTGGATCTACTCTTATGGCTGAGGGGAGCCTTGATAGAGCATCCGCATTTGCCTCATATCTTATGTCTATGCTGAAGAGATCGTTTTCCTTGCTCAGAGGGGAGTAGAAAAAGCTCGGATAAAACCTTGTGCCTACAATATATTCCTGTAGCACCATCCCCTCTTTTAGCTCTCCAAACTCTCTGTAGAACTCCTCAGCGTTCCTGACAAGTTTATACCCTTTTCCCCCTTTTGCTCCACCGAGCTTTACTATGCACAACCTATCTATATCCTCAGGCTTTTTAAACTCCTGCGGCATTTTTATGCCCGCTCTTCTGAACCATTCAAAGCTCTTTTCTCTCTCTGACTCCCACTCTAAAACCCTTTTATTGCCGAAGACAGGAACCTTTAGTTCGAGCATCGCTTTAGCCCCCACATACTCCACAAAAGAGCCGTGAGGCACAAGTATTGTGTCCTTCTCCAGAAGCTTTTCCTGCGTCTCTTCGCTCATAACCTGCGAGAAGCTTTTGACGGTTATGATCTCATCAGCCAGGTTGAAGCGTTCATAGAAGCTCTTTCTTTTTTCATCAGATATCAGCAGTGTTTCGAATCCCTCATCCTTGGCGCCTCTAAGAATCTGGAGGGCTGAATGGCTTGCAATAGTGCCTATGATCAAGATATCACATCCTCAAGCATGTTTTGCTCTATAGCATCTCTTATCTCCATGGCTATCCTCTCCCCCATACTTACAGGCTTGCCATAAAGGTATTCTGTGTATGGTGTTGCTTTTATCCCGGGGCTTCCGGGCATTCTCAAGCTTACATCAAAAACAACAAGCTCATTCTCTGGGGTTATAGCACCCTGGAGGGCGAATGGGCCTATTATACCCGGAGAAGCCTCCTTTTTCAGAGTGGTTACAAATTTTTCGGCAGCATCAAATCCTTTTTCCAGCAAGGATTCTTTTACAGTGCAGGCTATGTGCCCGGTCTCTATATAGCTTGGTCTTTCATGCTTAAGTAGTTCAATCTGCTCATCCGCAGGTATCCTTATGAGCCCATCAATATTTGTCTGTCTTCTCGTATCCGTGCCCATGAGCTCTATCTCATCGTTTACAACAGAATAGAAAAAGTTGAAGTTTATCTGCGCACCGAGCACATACTCCTCTATAACTGCTTTTCTGAGATCTTCTTCCTTAACTTTTCCGCTTTTCACCATCATAGCTGATTTTTCAACGTAGTCTTCATAGCTCTTCACAAAGAAGAAAGCTCGCTCATAGCCTCTCTCAGCCTCTGGTGCTTTAACTATGCACAACCTGTCTATATCCTCAGGCTTAAAGTGCTCTGGTATCCTTATGTTTGCTCTCTTAAGAAAATCATACTGGTTTGGTCTCTCATCTCTCTCCTCAGCCTTCAATAGCCATCTGTTTCCGAATATGGGTAAAGCAAGGCTCTCCATTGCATTGCGCTCAAAATAGACCCATGCATACCTGCTCTCTATGAATATGGTGTTCTTCTTTTGAAGTATTTTTGTGTTCTCTTCCTTTAGAATATCTGAAAATCTCTCCAGGACAAGAGCTTCATCAATGCATCCTTTTTTGTTGCGGGTTTTATAATGCTGTGCGTATGTCTTTTCCCTGCCTCTCTGGCACACCGCTATCGTCCTGAAATTGAGCTTTTTTGCGCCGGAGCATACATCCAGAGCACTATGACCCCCCAAAGTCCCTATCGTTATATCCTTTTTATCGTATCCCTGAAGGATCTCCGTTATTTTTTCCTTATCCATAAAAAACAATTAATTCATTGCATCTTTATCTTTTTTGGCAGATGAGCTCTATAAAATCGCTGAGTGGTTTACCTTTTTCCCATTTCAATATATAGTTATGGCTTTTTGTCTGATCTATAACAGGAATCTCTCTATATATCCACTCAACATCCATGCTCACTTCGATATCAAGGGTAAAGACCCTCCACACATCATTCTTTGCGTTTTTGAGCCTCAGGGCATATAGTGGAAAGAGCCCAGCCCTATCACATCTGAGCTTGAACAGCTCTGCCTGTTTTACCTCCCTTGCACTGTTGCTTGTAAAGGGCACTATGCCCGAGGATGAAGACTTGACCTCGATGGGCAGTGAGATGTCGCTCCTTACAGCTAACAGATCGAAGCCCAGAGAACCTGCAGCTCTGACAACCAGAAAGGGTTTTTTCTCTATCGCCAGGTACTTTCTTGAGCTCTCTGCATCGCATTTCTTTATCACTTTTTTTAGGGTATCTACGTCTGCTTCGAGAATCCCTTTCAGCTCTCTCTCGTACGTTGATGCGGGCACATAACTGAGTGTTCTCCCCTTTTAACCTTTTTTCGTCAGGAGCGCGTTTACAATAGCAAACTGTGGGTCTTCAGAGAACACATAGTTGCAGCCGTATAGCTTGCATACATCGATCAGCACTTTCTTCAGGAAATCCGAGCGAACAGCAGAGCCCAGGAAAGTTATGTGCTCTAAGTCTGTAGCTCTCAGAGCCATACAGGCTACAGTTCCTACTACCTCTCCGACCATATTGAACACTCCGGCAATGCAGTCCTCAGCGCTTTCCTCTTTACGGAGCTTTGCCAGGTTTGATACAGTTACATTTTCAGACAGGATGCCAATTCCGGTGCATAGCTCACCAACCACGAGATCTACTCTCTCTCTTCTCCCTTTTTTTGCCATGCTTTCATAGTCTTTGAAGCTTCCTTCAGCGAACATCGAGCAGAGCCCCATTATCGTCCCCCCGCCTACGCCTGTACCCCCTATATGTCCTCTTTTTTTTGTGTCAACCATCGATGTTCCTGTACCAACGTTCACTGCAAGTCCATTAGCAGCGTCTGCTATGATAGCAAACTCATCAAACTTTTTTACCCTTATGTTTCCTACGCGTTCAGGAAGTGAAAAGCTTCTTATGCCGGTAGCTCTAATCTCATCTACGCCTTCCAGCCACTCCTCTATCTTAAAATCTTCCTGTCTTATAGCATCATTCTTCCCATCTTTTGCGATCTTGATCAGTGTTGCCCCCCAATCTATGCACAATATCATATGAGTGTAGGGAATTTATATCTTAAGAATCTATATCTTAACCATACCTATGCAGATGTCAGCGTAGATTCTATTTCCCCGTTTATTTTCTTCGCAATTGTTACTGGATCATTGCTATTATATATCGCTCTCCCCACTATCACGAAGTCAGCTCCATTTCTTATTGCATCACTCGCCTTACCTCCCTGTGCTCCTACCCCGGGGCTCAGGATCTTAAGCTCAGGCGCAAGTTTTTTTATTTGAGATATGCGCTCAGCCTTTGTTGCCGGTGCAATAAGACCTGTAGCTTTTGCATCTATGGCGAGCTCAACTATGCGCTGTGAGTATTTTTCAAAGAAATCCCTTGATCCTTCATTGCTCATCTCCGCAACAACTATCGTAGCAAGAACAGAACTGCAGGCTTCTATTGACTTTTTTCCCATAAAACCGTGGCATATTATTGCTTTAGCACCATTTTCATAGGCTATCCTTGCTATCTTTCCGTTTGTGTACGGAATGTCAGCCACCTTGAAGTCGCATATTACCGGTCTTATCTCTGAGAGCTCTTTGACGATCTCCATACCGGTGCTGAGCACTAGGGGGTAGTTTACCTTTATCGCCGCTATCTCCTCTTTTAGAAGTTCAGCAAGATCTAACGCGGCGCCTCTTTCTTCAAGATCCAGTGCCAGTATTAGCCTTTTCATACACCTTATCATGGAATTAGGATTTAACACTTTTTTATGCTCTTACAATCACTTCTTCGATCATCTTTGCTGCCAAACACGCGGTGTTTCCATAATCATATGGAGGGCAGAGCTCAACCACATCGCAGCCAACCAGAGCAGCGTTATCTATGATCTCCCTGACCTCTTCAGGTTTCAATCCATATGGCTCAGGGTTTCCCACTCCCGGGGCATAGGCTGGATCAAAGCCGTCCATATCTATCGATAGATAAACATTCTTCATCTCCTTTACTCGATCACAGATCTCTTTGAGCCTCTCATGAACCTCAAATGAGGTGTAGTACTCAACGTCCTCCTCTTCCTCCTTAGAAAAGGATCTGATGCCCAGGAGCATCATGTTGTCTATCCCGACAATCTCTGAAACTCTACGTGAGGCACATGCATGGCTGTTCTTGCTATCCATATATTTATCCCTGAAATCCATGTGGGCATCTATCGTTATGACATCGAGATCTTCATATCTCTTCTTCAGCTCTCTGACAATTATTGGTGTTATTGAATGCTCTCCTCCCGCAATAACAGGGAACCCTTTTTTTGAGCGTAGAATGGAAGAAATCTCTGCAGATAGCTCTTTATAACTTGTTGTCTGCGTTACGTTGCCAAGATCTAAAACGTGCGGTATATCTTTTTTCAAAAAGCAATCATATGTTTCGAAATTGTATGAAGCATCCCTTATCGCTTCAGGTCCAAACCTTGCACCGGGTCTAAAGCTTGTTGTTGCGTCATAAGGCACACCAAGGAAAAAGATCTCTGCACCCTCAGAGTCGTCAGCGAAAGCAAGTTTCATACCATCAGCTTTCTCTTATCCATTGATTCAAGATATATGATCTCTTTCCCCTGCTCTATTCTCTCTTTAGCTTCTTCAGGTATCGGAAGCTCAAAGATCTCAAAATTTTGCGTATCCATGAGTTGAACATTGTTCCCCTGTATTGATATCACCTGGGCGCTCTTTTTCTCAACCAGCGGTACCTCAACTTTGTGCTTTACGGGAAAAACAACGCTCCTCTTCTGCCCATCAAAAACGCCTATAGCCTCCATTCTTGCTTTTGCTTCTCCATGCTTCCCTGGCTTTGATGTTGTTATGGAGACTATTTTGCAAGGCTCGTCATCTATGAGTACATACCTGTTTTCCTTTAATTCCCTAACCTCTGCCTGTTCCTTCATAGGTTTTAAGTGTTCTCATTTAAAATATACTTTTCCTTCAAAAAGTTTTAAATAAAGATAGAAAGATGATTATTGATGTCTGCTGTTAAAGAGATAATTGATGCCATGCCCTTTGCGGTTTTGATCTTTGATGATGGGTGTAACCTAACTATGACAAACTCTAAAGCGCTAATGTTAGGCTATGCACCTGAAGAACTAAAAGGAAAACACATGAGTGAGCTTCAATTGCTTGAGGAGCAGGATGTAAGGAGAGTATGTAACAGGCTTGAGGAGGGGAGTTTTGTCATAGAGAGTGAGGCTATAAAGAAGGATGGTGGAGCAATTCCTGTGCAGATATCTGTGAGCAAACTGAAAGATGGGCATATGATGGTTATAAGGGACATAAGCGATGTTAAGAGAGCTAGAGATTATATACGCACTCTGGCGAAGAGAGATATAGATGAGATAAAGAGCGCTAAAAACTATGCGGAGAAACTTCTTAGAAATGTGCCAGCATCTGTAACGCTCTTTGATGAAGAGGGTGTAAGAAAAGATGTGAACAGATTTTTTGAAGAACTGCAGGGCTTCAGCAGAGATGAGGCAGTAGGTACAGAGCTTGAGTCCCTCTACCCTAACTGTGAAACGGAGAAGGTAAGATATGCTTTTGAGCTATGTAAGAAAGAGGGCTTTTCAGATTGCGAAACTGTTGTGAAGAGAAAAGATGGAAGCAGGATACCAGTTCTTCTCAGGTTCTCTGCCATTCGTGATGGGAAGACAGAGGTTTTAGCCCTTGCTGTTGATACAAGCCCTCTAAAAAAGACACAGAAATTTGTTGAAGATATGCTAAAGAAAGTTCCTGTGCCAGCATCACTGTTTGATGAGAATGGAAAGCGCATGATGGTGAATGAAGCATTTGAAAAGTTCTACAAATACCCTGCAGGCAATATGATCGATAGCTCCCTCTGTGACATTTACCCAGAGGAATATCATAAAGCACTTACAGAAGCTTTTGAAAAGAGCATGAGTGAAGACAATTCCTCATGCGAGGTGGAAGCTCTCAGGGGAGATGGGGTTATTATGCCTGCGGTTATAAACTTTTCATCTCTTAGAGATCCTGAGGGCAGGACGGTTGTTATAGGCACAGCAACCGATGTCGGTGGGATTAAAAAGCGTGAGGAAGAGCTGAAAAAGGTTCTTGATAGTTTGCCAGCAGCTGTGTGGAGGAGCGATGGAGAAAAGAGGTGCATTTACATAAACGATGAGTTCACCCGGTTGCTTGGCTGGACGAAAGAGGATCTTATAGGGGTAAAGGATTATGAAGCCCCATATGTGTGTGATGAGAGAACAAGCTTATGCACCAGGACATGGAGCGAGGTTATGCATGAGGTATGGGATACAATAGAGAGAGGAGGTAGGCCGGAGGCTTTTGAGATACCACTGAGAACAAAGGATGGGAGGATAGTTCTACATAGAGCTGTTGAGATCCCCCTGGATGACGGTGATATCTGGGCTTCTATGGATATAACGACGGAGAAAATTATTTAGGAATCTATAAGATAGAGGATGGATAAAATTATTTAGAAGAAAAGCTATCACTCTTATAGCGGGGTAGGGTAGTCTGGAAATCCCGCCGGGCTCATAACCCGGAGATCAGTGGTTCAAATCCACTCCCCGCTATGACAAATTATATAAAGCGAAATAACAATTAATGTTACAGGGTTTGACGGCCATAGCTACAGGGAAACGCCCGGTCTCTTTCCGAACCCGGAAGCTAAGCCTGCAGCGTCCTTGGTTGTACTGCGGTGCGCGAGCCCGCGGGAAGCCGGGATGTCGTCAAACCTCCCGATGAAATATTTTATAGATAAGCTTTGCTTTTTTATCCCCTATTAATTCAACTTTTTTCAGCTCGCTTATGCTTGCATTTGCTATATTTGCTATGGTGCCAAAGCGCTCTAAAAGCCTTTGTGCAAGTTTTTCACCTATAAAAGGGATTGAAGAGAGGAGGTAGACTCTTTCATCTTTGTGAGGAAGGTTTTTTCTCTCTCTGTACCACCTTGCTCTTATCTCTGAGTCATTTTTCCCTTCGCTCTCTCTCTTTATTGCTGTTCGCAGAAAGCTCTTCATTTCGCTATCGTTTGTTGCAAAGAATACTGGCACACCATACACAAAAGAGATCTCCATCAGCGCTCCATATATCTGAGCATAGTAATCCCTCTCCAGAGCAAGATAACCAAAGAGCTCTCCATGGATAAGAAGAGCTATCCTTGCAACCTCTTTTCCTTCTATGCTCTCTGCGCTGAGCATCTTTACGAGCTGTTCGAAGATCCTGTTATTCCTTATGGATGACACAAGATCGTTCGGGCTTTTACGCTCTATCAAAAGAGCTCTTTCTCCTGTTATCGCGATATCCCCGGCTTTTAGATTTGTTACCTCCAGAGAAAAATCGAGCTCTTCAGACAGCTCTTCTAGCACATCATAGCATGCAGCCTCTCTGTAGTCAAGGAGAACTTTCATATGAGCTTTAGCTTCTTGCCCACCCTCTCTATTGAATTTATCGCATAATCCAAATCCTCTTTCGAATGAATGGCGCTGGGTTGAAGCCTTATGCGCGCCTTTCCTCTAGGCACAGTTGGATAGACTATCGCCTGCGCGAATATGTTTTCTTCCTCGAAAAGAGTTTTGCTCAACTCGGTTGCTTTTACCTCTTCGCCAACCATCACTGGCGTTATTGGCGTCTTTGATGTCCCCAGGTTAAAGCCCAGGTCTCTGAGCTTTTGCTTCAGATACTCTGTGTTGCTCCAGAGCTTTTTTACTAAAGAATCGCTCTCCTCAAGGATCTTTACAGACTCTAAGGCTGCAGCCACGTCTCCAGGGTTTAAGGCGCTGCTGAAGAGAAAAGGCCTTGCCTTCTGTTTGAGATACTCAGCCAGATCTTCATCTCCTGCTACATAACCGCCCATAACACCAAAGGCTTTTGATAGGGTTCCCATCTCTACATTTACCTTTCCATAGGCATTGAAGTGGTCAACTATCCCTCTTCCATGATCACCAAGAACACCCTCTCCATGTGCATCATCCACATAAACGATGCATCCATACTTCTCAGCTATCTCTCCTATCTCATCCATCGGAGCTATGTCTCCATCCATAGAGAATACACCATCCGTTGCTATCAATATCCTTCTTGGCTTTTCCTTCAGAGCTTCCTTTATAGTGCTCTCAAGGGATTGCATGTCTAAATGCTTGTACACATATCGCTTTGCTTTGCTTAATCTGCACCCATCTATGAGGCTTGCGTGGTTGAGCTCTTCGCTTATTATTGCATCACCTGCATCAGCTATTGCAGATATTGAACCAAGGTTAGCATTGAAGCCTGATTGAAAGAGTATTGCGCTTTTGCAATTCTTAAATCGTGCTATTCTTCTCTCAAATTCTTCATGTATATCCATGGTTCCTGCTATTGTTCTTACAGCTCCAGCCCCGACTCCATATCTATCTATAGTCTCTTCTGCAGCTTTCTTCAGCCTCTCATCATTTGCCAGGCCCAGATAATTGTTTGAGCACAGGTTTAGAACTCTCTTTCCGCCGATCTCTACCCATGCTCCCTGCGGCGTATTCAGCGCCCTTATGTTCACATACCTCCCTTCTGCTTTCAACCTGTTCAGCTCTTCCTTTAAAAAATCCATCTTTCCCATTTTCACACCTCCATCACTATCTTACCGCACTCTTTGTTCTTCATGAGTTCAAATCCTTTTTCAAGGTCATCAAGCTTCAGTTTGTGGGTTATTATGGGCTTCAAGTTAAGCTTAGGCAGCAGTGCTGAAACAGTGTACCATGTTTCATATATATGCCTTCCTGTTATTCCATATACCCTTATGCCCTTGAATATGACATCGTCAGTGAGGTTAACATTTACCGGTCCATGGAAAAGGCCTAAGAGAGAGAGCCTCCCGCCAGGGTAGAGAACAGAGAGAGCTTTTTTTAGAGCGCTCTCGCTACCTGAAGCCTCACATACAACATCCACCTTTCCTATAACCTCGGTTTCATCCTCTTCCGTAAAGTTTATTGTCCTGTCCGCTCCAACAGCCTTTGCTATCCTTAACCTGTACTCTGAGCTATCAGAGGCAAAGATCTTTGAAGCACCGCACGCCCTTGCAACAGCTATCATCATCAGCCCCACAGGGCCGCAACCAAAGATAGCGACATCTTTACCCTCAACTCCTCCTCCGGCAAGCACTGTGTCGACAGCATTTCCAAGGGGCTCCTGGATGGAGAGAAGATCCCCCGGCAGGTTTTTGTCGTTTTTCCATGCATTCTGTGCAGGAAGGGAGAGATATTCTGTGAAGCAGCCATCTCTGTCAACACCAAGGATCTCCATATTTTCACAAAGGTGTCTTCTGTTGTTCCTGCAGGGATAACACTCATTGCAGAATATGTGTGTCTCTGCGCTTACAATGTCACCTATATCTATATTGCTGACGTTTTTACCAACCTCCACCACCTCACCGGCGAACTCATGGCCTATTACCAGAGGTATTTTCTTTATCCTCCCCTGTGCCCAATCATTCCATAGATATATCGAAAGATCTGTTCCGCAGATCGAAACAGTTTTTGACTTTATCAGCACCTCATTATCCTTTATCACCGGCCCCCCAACTTCTTTGAATACAAAGCCAGGAGCTCTTTCAGCTTTTACCGCAGCTATCATTGTATGCCCCTTTTGATAATAGGTTACTTGTTATTTTAAGTTATCTGCGCTCTAAAGCATTTTCTATGGCTTCGTATATTGCTGTAAAGTCTCCATTGAGAGCTATTGTTGCTTCTTTTGCTGTTCTCTCGCTTTTCGGGTTAAACGCTATTGAGAAACCTGCAGCTCTGAACATCGAAATATCGTTGCCTGCATCGCCCACAGCTATGATCTCCTTTTCTTTCAGCCCGTTTTTTATGGCGAATTCCCTCAGTTTCTCTCCTTTGCTCTCTTCATTGACTTCCAGGATGAAGTCATCCACATATCCGTTTTTTAAAACTATTCCGTTGCAATAGATCTCTTCTATCCCCAAAAGTCTACCGACTTTCAGCGCTATTACGTCTGGAGCCCCTGTTATTATTGCTGTAGCAAGCTTCTTACTGAGTTCAGGTACCAGCTCCTTCACCCCTTCCTGGAGCTCAAAAGTTTCTAAAGCTTTTTCAACGTCATCCTTTTTTATTCCTATCTTTTTCCAGTGCTCCAGCTCTCTTAGCTTTGCCTCTTTATACCCCATCTCTTTTATTAGCTCTTTATATCCGGAAGGAAGGTTTAAACGCGCTCTTATAACATCCCATGAGTTTGTCCATTTTATGAGTGTTCCATCCAGGTCAAATACAACACCTTTGAACATAAAGGGTATAGAACTTTTAAATATTTAAACTTCAAAGGTGATTTATTGTGTGCTCTGTGTTGAGATATCAAAAGAGAAAAGTACAATACCTGTTGCAGAGATCGCTAGCTTCTGTAAAATAAAAAAGGTCTACAGGGATGTGGTCATATGTGAGGGCGAAACGCCAAAACTGAAGCGCCTTGCTTATTCTAGAAGCGTTAATGATCTCCTTTTCACCTGCTCTCCTGATGAGCTTCAAGAAAAGACGTATGGAATGCACTATGATGATTTTTGCGTCAGGGTTTTTAACGCAGGAAAAGAGAAAGAGAGCATGGAGCGGGCAATAGGGGCAGTGATAGATGGGAGGGTCAATCTCAAGAGCGCAAGGAATGAGATAAGAATATTTTTGGAAGGTAATGAAGCTTTAGTTTGCAGGAATATATTTATAATCAAGGAAAGATTTGATGAAAGAAAGGCTACGAAAAGACCGTTTTTTTCTCCAACTTCTCTTCATCCCAGGCTAGCAAGGGCCATGATAA
This sequence comes from Thermoplasmatota archaeon, assembly GCA_034190325.1. Taxonomy (GTDB): domain Archaea; phylum Thermoplasmatota; class UBA186; order UBA287; family UBA287; genus UBA287. The sequence goes on along the minus strand of JAXHST010000112.1, from coordinate 20,245 downwards.
ACCTTTCAGGCGCGAAAAAAGAGATCCTCGATCCTTTTTGCGGCACCGGGGGCATACTGATAGAGGGTGCTCTTATGGGTCTTAAGGTGTACGGTTCTGATATACAGGAAAGGATGATAGAAGGATGTAAGGAAAACCTGCGTTTTTTTGGTTTTGGCGCTAAAGATAATGATTGTAATCATGCGCTGAGTTGCTCAGACATAGGCGAGTCTGGATTTAAAAATGTGGAAGCAATAGTCACAGATATGCCCTATGGAAGATCTTCATATACAGCTAAGGAGCAGTTGTGCTCTCTATACCAGAGGAGTTTTGAGAAGTTTCATGCTATCTTACGCCCTGGAGGAAAAGCTGTGGTGTGCACCAATAATCAAAGCTTTCTGATGCTTTATGCAGAACATTTTAAATTACATAGCCTGCATAAAGTCTATGTGAACAGGAGCATGTGTCGTTACATTGGGGTTTTTATTCGGATCTAGGCTCGTATTTTCTGCGGTCAACCTTTACCCCGGATGGCGTTACTATGATTATCTCTCCTCCTAAACCAGCTACATCCCCATTTATATCATAACTCAGCTGCTTGAGATCCCTGGTCACTCTCTTCATAGTCTCTTCATCATCAGATATGGTCCCAACCTTCAGTATGAGCACATTTCTGTCGTAGACAAAGTTCGTTACATCCCTTAGCTGGTTGTAATCAGTTATCTCAGCTATCTTAACGTACATTCCCCCCTCTGTAGGGGCTGATGTGATCTCCGCCGAATAATCAGTAAGATCTATGAAGTTCTCCTCTGCTCTCTCTTCTCCTCCAAACAACCTTCTGAAAGCCATATTTTCACCAAGGATAGATGGGCATGCTTTCTATTTATTTGTTTCCATTAGCTATCTGAGCTGCATATGAGATCGTACGTTTCCATAGAGATTTTCCATAGAGATATATTTATTAGCAGATGAAGTTGGAGAAGATAGATAAGAATACAGAACAATATTACAGCAGGTTAAAGTGCTATGATGACAGGCAATAGAGGATACCAATTGTTCGCTGGCTTCATTATTATGGTTGTGATATCAAACTATCAGTATGCTTTTACCCTGTTCACAGACTCTCTTCAGAATGAATTTCTTGTGGCATACAGCAGCATAGCTGTTATCTATTCCCTCTTTCTGACCTTTCAAACATGGCCCAATCCTATATCGGGCTATCTCATAGACAGGTTCGGGCTGAGAAAGCTTCTCTCAATAGGCGCGCTTCTCATAGGCCTTGGCTGGGTACTGTGCTGTTTTGCACCATCTGTAGCCTATCTTTACGTCTTTTATGGGGGGTTCTGCGGAATAGGGGCGGGGATGCTATACATCGGATGTCAGGGAAATGCCGTGAAATGGTTCCCTGACAGAAGAGGACTTGCCACGGGCCTCACGGCGGCGGGCTTTGGCGGGGGAGCAGCCCTCACAATAATCCCGGTGTCCATGAGCCTGGGCTCTCTCGGGTGGAGAGAGACCTTTCTGGTATTCGGTATAGCCCAGGGCGTGATAGCGCTCGTAATGGCTCTGACGATGAGATCCCCGCCGGTAGGCTGGAAACCGCAGGGCTGGGATGAAGAGAAGGTTGCAAAGAGAGTTTCTGTATCAAAAAAGGATCATACATGGCACGAGACCCTGAGAAGGCCGGAATTCTGGATTCTCTACCTCATGTTCGCTCTGACAGTGACAGGAGGCCTGATGATAACCGGCAATATGAGAGCTCTTGCTAATGATTTCGGTGTGTCCGGTTATTCTCTGTTCGGTGTCGAGATCGTTGCTCTGGCTTCCACGGCCACAGCGGTGTCAAACGCGGCAGCGAGGGTCGGGTGGGGAGGCATAAGCGACAGGCTCGGCAGGGAGAACACGATGGCTATCTCCTTCGGTCTGGAAGCTGTGGTGCTCTTTGTGGCTTCAACCGGCGTATCCAGAGATCCTGTGTTCTTCATAGTGATGATGGCCATAGCCATTCTGTGCTGGGGGCAGGTTTACTCCCTGTATTCCGCATCGGTGGGCGATATATTCGGAGCAAAGTACGCCACCGTAAACTATGGCATGCTGTATACTTCCAAGGGTATAGCTTCATGGCTGGCTGGCTTTGGTGCCGCAGCGATAGCATCCGCATTTGAGAGCTGGGTTCCAATGCTTCATATCATAGCCGTTATGAACTTATTTGCTGCGCTGCTGGCTATCCTTGTTGTGAAAAAAGTGGTCAAAAGGAGAATATCTGCGGAGGGGTAATAAAATGGAAGAGAGAAAGATAGGAGAAGCTATAGTAAAGCGATTTTTTGAAGATTTTCCCCACAGTAGGGATATAGCCATAGCTGGGGGTAGGCCCTTCTGGCATGGTTGCTCTGCCCGTCTTGAAGGAGTTTTGTGTCAAAACTAGAAAGGAGAGTAATGGAGTTTACACCACAAACAGTGTTGAACTGGCTTACTTCCAGCTCTATAGATGCGGTACTAAGATAAAGAATGGATGTGAATATAGGATCCTATCATAAAGAGAAATTATGAATTACAATAGATAGGGACAGTAATAAGCTCTAGAGCTATAGATGTAGCAGGATTGCCTTTGGCTGTAGGCGCAGGTAGCTATTGATGCTACAGAGCATGATGCTTTGCAGGATGGTTGAAAGAAGAGCGCTCTTAGATAGAAGGGCAGGGCGCGGTGTGGGTTGATGAAGCAGAGCGCTTTGTGGTTGATAACGTGAGCGAGGTTTTTCAAGATCTTTACATAGCTGATATGACTATTAGTGTAGTACTTGAAGGACAAGGGATGGGACCAAATGAGTGCTACATCCATTTTTTAGTAAAATAGATATATGACAAATGTCTTTGCTCTACGAGGACCGTGGAAAGGGAGAGCTTCGCTTCAAGACTAGGATTCCTTCTTGTTTCTGCCGGCTGTGCTGTAGGCGCAGGAAACGTATGGCGCTTTCCTTACATTACCGGTAAAAATGGGGGAGCAGCATTCGTCCTTGTTTATCTTCTATTCCTTGCGATATTGGGCTTACCGGTTATGATCGCAGAATTTTCCATAGGTAGAGCAAGCAGAAAGAACCTTGCTGGCGGTATGAGATCTTTGGAGCCAGAAGGCACAAAGTGGCACATCTATGGTTACATAGGCATTTTTGGCAACCTTCTGCTCATGATGTTCTACACTACCATCGCAGGCTGGTTTTTGGGATATCTCTATCATATGATCGCTGGTGACTTTGTAGGGCTAACTGCTGTTGAGATTGGAAACACCTTTGCTTCTTTCACAACAAGCACTCCCGAGGTGCTGGGGTGGGCTTTTCTTGTGATCCTCCTCGGCTTTCTTGTTTGTGCCTTGGGGTTGAGAAATGGCGTTGAGAGAGTTACAAAGTTTATGATGGTTGCTCTCTTTCTGTTAATGGTCTTGCTCATAGGCAGGGCTGTTACCCTGGAGGGTGCTGCTGAAGGTCTCAAGTTTTACCTCCAACCTGATTTTTCTAAGCTTGGGTGGAGTGGCGTCTATGATGCCATGGGGCAAGCCTTCTTTACCTTGAGCCTTGGTATAGGATCCATGACAATATTCGGAAGCTATGTGAACAGAGATAGAACACTTATGGGAGAGTCAATAAACATAATGGCTCTCGATACCTTAGTAGCCTTTATGGCAGGGCTTATAATATTCCCGACATGTGCTTCCTTTGGTGTAAATGTTGCTGAAGGTCCGGGTCTAATATTCGTAGCCTTACCAAACATCTTTAACTCCATGCCATTAGGGCAGTTCTGGGGTTCCCTTTTCTTCCTGCTTATGGTTTTTGCAGCTATGAGCACGGTTGTTGCGGTCTTTGAGAATCTTGTTGCGTTCTCAATGGATGAATTTGGCTTTACCAGAAAAAAATCCTCGATTACAGGCTTTTTTATAGTCCTTTTTGCCTCTCTACCCTGCATCCTTGGTTTTGGTCCTCTGAGCTTTATCCAGCCCTTTGGAGCAGGAAGCACAATACTGGATTTGGAGGACTTCATATTGAGCAACAATCTTTTGCCCATAGGCTCTCTTATCATTGTTCTTTTCTGCGCTCTGCGCTCGGGATGGGGATGGAGCGGTTTCATAAAGGAAGCAAACACAGGCAGAGGGCTGAAGTTTCCTGAGAGAGCAGAGAGCTACATGCGCTATGTTCTGCCCTTGATAATTGTCGTGATATTTGCACTGGGCTACATAACAAAGTTTGGTTAATTTTATATATAGGTAGTTGCATTCATTCCATGGCTATGGAAAGAGAGAGGTGGACTTCAAGGAGCGCTTTTATCTTTGCTGCAATAGGCTCAGCCATAGGTCTGGGTAATCTGTGGCGTTTTCCATATCTCGCTTATCGTTATGGAGGGGGAGCTTTTCTCATACCCTATATAATAAGCGTTTTTGTTCTTGGAATTCCATGGATATTCCTTGAGATGAGCGCAGGCCACCTGAGCAGAACAGGAGCGCCAGGGTCCTTTCGGATGGTTAGCAAAAAGCTCGAGTGGGCCGGGTGGTTTCAGGTTTTTGTCTCATTTATATTAAACACATACTACGTTATAATTGTTGGTTGGGCTCTCTGTTACATGATCTTTTCCATTTATCTTCCATGGGGCGTAGGGAAAGAGTGTGTTTACGGAGTTGAGAGCTTTTTCTTCAATGAGTTCCTTGGTGTAACTGAGGGACCCGGGGTAGCTGGAGGCTTTTCAATACCCATTGTTGTAGCTACAATACTGGCATGGGCCCTCATATACTTTATAATATCCAGGGGCGTTAAGAGAATAGGAAAAGTTTCAACCTACTTTGTGATACTCGCATGGATCTCTTTAATAATATTTACGATAAGGGGTCTTACGCTACCCGGGGCGGTGGATATAGGCTTAAACAGTTACCTTACCCCAGATTTTTCTGCCATAGCTGATGCAGAGGTATGGTTCGGGGCATTCAGTCAGGTCGCTTTTTCCCTGTCATTGGGAATGGGTATTATGTATGCATATGCAAGCTATTTGCCTGAGGAATCTGATACAAATAATAATCTCATGATAACTGCCTTAGCGGATATGGGAACAGCTTTCTTTTCAGGATTTGCTATCTTCAGCAGCGCTGGTTTTCTTGCATACTCTCTGGGTATAGACATGTCCGAGATAACAATGTCCGGAATAGCCCTCACATTCGTAACAATACCAACATCCATATCAATGATGCCAACGGTGCCCCAGGTCTTCGGAGTTATTTTCTTCGTTAGTCTGTTTATGCTAGGGGTAACCTCAGCATATTCAATAACAGAAGCTTTTGTTACAAGCGTTGTTGACAAGTTTAAAGTATCAAGAAGGAAAGCCACAGCGCTTGTATGCTTTATACCCGCAGCCATCGGCGTATTTGTTTTTGCCAGGGGCTTTGGCATTCACTGGCTGGATATGGTGGATAGGGGAGTAAGCTATTACGGCGTGTTAATCGGTGGTCTGCTCTCATGCATAGTTTTTGGTTGGATCTATGGCTCGGACAGGTTAAGGGAGCACACAAACAGGATCTCCGAAATAACCTTTGGCAGGTGGATTGATGTTGCTGCTAAATTCATAGCTCCTGCAGCGGTAATCTTTGTCATCATCTGGGGGCTCTTCGTTACGGGGGATGTCTTCGGTTATGGAGACTATGATCTCTGGGCTTCTACTCTGGGTATATGGGGTTCCCTGCTTGTGGCTTTTGTCTTATCTATAATATTTGCTTCTAGAGGTGAGGTGTGATGTTGAACCCAGGGGCTATAGGGATGCTGATTGCTGGCTGTATTGTGATATATGGTACTCTGGCGTATTTTGTGTACCGGGCTTTCAAAGGGAGAAAGTAAGATAAAAAGAGAAAGAGGATATACCCGATGGATCTAGATCAAAAGCTCAGAAAGCAGCATTACGTTTTGCTCGGGGAGCACAGCGCTACAAAGCTGTGCCACTGGGTCGGAAAGAAGCTGCTAGAGGGTAACCCGTGCTACAAGGAAAAATTCTATGGAATATCCAGTCACAGATGCATACAGCTTGCTCCATGTGTCTCAAACTGCACTCAGAGCTGTCTCTTCTGCTGGAGGTATAGGGGCGGTACTAAAAGCAACACCATAGGCATAGATGAGCCTGAAGTTATGATAGACAGGGCTATAGAGGCGCAAAGGAAGCTTATCTCAGGTTTCAAAGGTGATGATAGGTGCGATAAAGACCTCTGGGCTGAAGCAAGAGAGCCAAAGCATGTGGCTATCTCTCTCTCAGGTGAACCGACCCTTTATGAGCACCTTTCAGAGCTTCTGGCTGCATGTAAGAAAAGAGGTTTAACCACATTTTTAGTAACAAATGGCACCTTACCAGATGTCCTTGAGAAACTCGATCCTTTGCCAGATCAGCTCTATGTTACTGTAGCTGCACCAGATGAAGAGACCTACAAAAAGCTATGTGTGCCGTTAAAGGGTGAAAACTGGGGAAATCTGAGAGAAACCCTGGAGCTTCTACCCTCTTTAGATACAAGAAAGGTTATAAGGCACACTCTTGTGAAAGGTTATAACATGCATGATGATTATTCAAAGCTAGATCTTTTGGCTGAACCGGATTTCATAGAGTGCAAAGCCTACATGCTCGTTGGGTACTCAAGAAATTTCATGACTTTAGCCAACATGCCGTCTCATGATGAAATACTTGCTTTTTCAAAGCATCTATCTGAATCCTCAGGTTACAAAATTGTTAACAGCAAAGAGGATAGCAGGGTTGTGCTTCTCTCTTCAGGCAGGAAAAAAGAAAAATTGGGTTGAGAGAAGCGGTCAGGAGGGGATGGGACAAAAAAGATAGCCTCTCTCAACTAAAATAATATTGTCATTTTTCCCTTATATCATTTTTGCCTGGTGTTTCCATATAGGACCTTACCCTATGCTGGCGTTGGCAGGATATAATACGATAGAGATCCTGAGAATTGATATAATTAGGCAATTTGTTTGCACGGCGGTTTATAAACCACGGCAAAAGTTTTATATAAAATAACTTCTATCAAAGATAGGTGATCAAATATGCAACCAAAGATAAATAGAGATACATGTGATGGTGAAGGGACCTGCGTGGACGTCTGCCCAACAGATCCGAATGTTTTTGAAATGCAGGATGATGGGAAAGCCGCTGTGGTTCATCCTGAGGCTTGCATTGAGTGTGGAGTGTGCGAAGCAGAGTGCCCTACTGGTGCGATAACTCTGGAGTAATCCTCTCTATCCTTCCCTTTACCTCTTTTTCGGCAAAGATCTCTCCCTCAAACTTGTAGAAGGAGACCGCTCCTTTTTTCCATTCATTTTTGGGTAGCCCTGCTTTCCAGCATGTCTGTGATAAAAACTCTTCTGCATCCCAGCCCCACTCGACAGGGACCTGTGGTAGTAGCAATCCTCTGTAATACCCCTTTTCAGCTATCAACCCATCTCTTCCAACCTTTATCCGTTCAGGCAGCTCTTCAGGCTTATTGTACTCTATCTTCTGGGGTTTTGTAAGGATAGTGACCTCGAAGACGATATGGTTCAGCTCGCTAGGGCTTACGGGCGGGAATCTCGGGTCTTCTGTGGCAGCGGCTATCGTCGATAGTGCAAGGGCTTTGTTCAGCGGATAGACGGGCTCAGGATACCCTATGCATCCTCTAAGCTCTTTTTCCGGGAATGTGCTTATCGTAACAAATACCCCTCTTTCTTCAACAAGCTCTTGAAGCTCCTGCTCTGCTCTTTTCAGGATAGAGTTCCTGCTCTCTCCATTCACATAGCTTTCAACAGCCGCCCTTGCATACTCCACGATCTTCTCTCCATCTTTCAGATCCATGGAAAAAATGGGAATCTGTTATTTTAAACTTGTCTAATGAAGCGATGGCAAAAGATATCAACAACAGATCCTTATATTATTAAGGGGCGCTTGAATAGTGGTATACTGGAGACAAAAGTGCTCTGGCTAGATATGTAGCGAAAGAAATGATCGATGAAGAGATGTATAAAGGCATAGGTGAGATCCTCCGGGTTTATGATTTTGAACTCCTCAAGGATCTTTGAAGAAACTATGAATGACGTATACAAAAAGAGCGCTGGAGAGCTATTGAAGTTCAATGAGAGGCAGAACGTTTCCTTGATATGAAGGGATTGAGAACAACAGTTGTTATTGAAGGTAGAGAAACCCACACGGGGACAGGCTATCTGGATATTAAGGAAAACGCATAAAGGTTCCTGTGACCCATGCCAAGATCTTTGGGTGGTATGACAATGATTTTGGGAGCTATGTCTATTGCCCGGGAAATCTGTGTATTACATCACCCAGAGGATGTAGCCTTCCATATCTTATCTCCAACCCAATGGATGTTTTTTATTACCTTTCCTCTTCTCTCTTCTTTTTTCCCTTCGAGTATCTTTTCTGCATCAACCAGAGCTCTGCCTACCGCAATAACCCTTCTGTTTTTTTCATCTACGATATAAACTATTTCTCCTGCTCTTATGCTCATGTCAGCCTCAACGATCCCGGGAGCCATCACATCAGCACCATTTGATACATACCTCACTGCTCCAGCATCAACCACAACAAGCTTCTTTGTTGGGTTATACTGCATAGCTCCTTTTATTGTGAGGTAGGGCTTCTCATCTATGAAAAAGGCAAAGATATCTCCGTTTGCTAGAAATCTATCATCCACGATCTCTATTCTTTCCCCTTTTATTTCTGTGCCCGAATGGGAATTTAGGTACTCTATGATCTCTGTGCTCTCCTTTTTTCTTAGGGCATGCTTTCTCATATGATAAAGTAGAGAGAAGAGATCATAAAAATGTTTTGAAAAGAGATATTAACCAATATGCATAATATGCTCTATGTACGATCTGCACACGCACTCTATTTTCAGCGATGGTGAGCTCATCCCGAGCGAAATGGCTAGGAGGATGGCGTGTAAGGGTAATAAGGGCTTTGCGATAACCGATCATGCAGATTTTTCAAGCATCTCTTTCATTCTCTCAAATCTTAGAAAGCTGGAGCTGGATATCGATTTCCTGATAGGAGTTGAGATAACGCATGTTCCACCAAAGCTTATAGGAAGAGCGTGCAAACTTGCATGGGATGAAGGGGCTGAGGTTGTCATTGTTCATGGGGAGACAATAGCAGAGCCTGTTGCAGAGGGAACAAACTCAGCAGCGCTTGATTCAGATATAAACATACTTGCTCATCCAGGGCTTATAGGTGAAAAAGAGGCAGAGAAAGCAAAGGATAAAGGGATCTTTCTGGAGATATCTGCAAAAAAAGGGCATTCTCTGGCTAATGGGCATGTTGCAAGGATCTCTGATGCTGTTGGCTGCGCACTTGTTATAGACACGGATGCGCATCTACCTTCAGATATCATAGATGATGAAATGGCGTCAAGGATCCTTATGGGTGCTGGGCTTAAGGATTGGAGAAAGGTTCTGGATAATAACGAAAGCCTATTCAGAAAGCTAAAAAAGTGAGCAGCGTTATGCTGAGAAAAGCATAACAATTTAGATATATGAGAATAGATATAATACTTTTATGGCACAGGATAAGCAGGTGTGGGTAAATATAGTGCTGGCGGTTGTACTGGTTTGTGTGATTGTCGGCGGAGTGCTGTTGTACAACGATCTATCCTCTTTTGAGAGCAGGGTGGATAATTTAGAAACTAAAAGCAGGGCTCTGGATATCAGACTTCAATCGCTTGAAACTGATGTAGAAGAGATGAAGAGTGAGAGCTCAGATGGTATTATTATAAGGACAATCAGCTTTTTAATGGGATTTTTAAGGGGACTTTTAAGATCAGTAATAGATTTCTTTATGGGAATAATTAACGTGATCCGCGGAATATTTGATATAACAACATCGGTTACAATATAGGTTTAAACCTATGAGCTACAGAAGTAACCCAAAGGTTATCCACACCATCATCATAGCTCTGGTGATTCTGATAGCAGTGCTGGGTGGAGCTTTTTATTATGCTTCACGCATGGATCCTGCATATGTGCCCGAAGATGTGTTGCCTGCTGGATGGTATCTTGATAGCACGGAGCAAGGATCTGCCAGATTCGGGTTTGATCAGCTGAGCAGGTACGTCTATGTGAAAAATGCAGAGTTCCCAGCAGCTCTCTCCATATTTACCTTTCACTACGTTTTGCCCCAATTAAATGACACTATTGTTAAAAGCACCATGAACGAGCTTATGGTTAACCTCACAGAGGAGCAGGAAATCTCTATAACCAACAACAGCTCTGGCGTCAGGGGTAACTCTTTTTATGTAGAGCTTGAGGGAGAGAGAAGGTTAAGCGCATTCGAAAAAGAGTACCTGAACGTCTATGGAGAGTTCTGTAAGGATGGATACGGAACATACGTCATGTGCATAGGCTTTGCCAAGGTTGGAGAGAGATCTCTGCTATCCCGCAGAATGGATGCCAGAGGCTATGAAGAAATAAAGAACATGCTTATCCCTGCTATCAGGCAGTAATAAGAGGTGAGATCTTATTTTTAACCTCTTAAACCTGACCCTGGAAGAGCATAGGGACAAAGAGTACAGCCATGAGTATTATCAGCACTATGATCATTATGTAGTTGCTCCTCTTTCTTCTCTTCATTATGCTGTTATACTCATCTCTACATTTATCAGAACAAAAATCTTTATCAACGGATATCGATTTTCCGCAGATCATGCAATGCTTGTGCTCAGGAATCTCTTTTGGGATCTCGACCATATACCTTATTGGAAAGCTCTTATTTAAAACTTGGGTTTAACAGCGGCGCTTTCTAAAAAATCAGTGATTTTTAACTTTTTTGCCCGATGCAACACTCTTTTTTGCATCAGGGGCTTAAATGCTCCTGAAAGGGCCAATATTTTTCTGAAAAAGATCCAGTTGAAAAGAAGGTTTATCACTAGATTTTTAGATTGTGCCGTTATCTCGCTAGATTTATAAGCCCTAACTTCAGCTATAGACTTTTCATGATAGAACAAAGCTAAAAGTGCGTTCTCATTGCTGAGCCATCTCCACAAGAGCTCTCTTTGATGGTCAAGCCAATGCTCATCGCAGTATCGCCAGTCCACTCTCAATAGACGAAAAATTTGCTCTTCGTGAACTTCTTCTTCACCCTCAAATGTAGAGCCGACAGTATCTCCAAGAGCTGAACTATCATGTAACCAATAAATTAGACAGAATTAAATATCCTAATGGCCTATATGATATATATGAAAAGGATAGCAATCTGCATATCTTTAATTCTTTTAGCCCAAGTAGCTTCTGGATTCGATTCTAAAGCGATCGAGTACAATTCTATTGGAAAGGAGCTCTATGAATCCCAGGAGTATGATAAGGCTATTGAGTACTTCCTTGCAGCGATAAAACTGGAGCCTGACTATGCAGAGGCGCACTCAAACCTGGGTTTGGTGTACTATCATTTAGAGATGTATGAAGAGTCTTTGAGTGAGTTCAAAATTGCGGTTTCCATAGAACCGACCATTCCAGAATATCGCATATATCTTGCAGCTGCATATGAAAGAAATGGTATGGTTGAAGAAGCAATTGATGAGCTGGAGATGTATCTGAAATTGACGGCCTCCAGAGATAACGAAGAAGCTGATGAAGAAGTAAGGGAGATGATAGATAAACTAAGAGGTTATGAAGTGGCTTCTACCTCTGAGCGCTATCAGGAAGTATCAGGAGTGGAACAACCTATCTTCAGTTTCATAGTAATATCTGATGTTCACATGGGTGAAAACTTTGATGGTGGAAAGCAGGACAGCGATTATCTCTACTGGGTTCTGAATGATGCATACAACGCTATAAAGCCCGCATTCATAGTTGTTACTGGAGACATCACAGATTCGACAAATGGAGGTCTCATGGCAATAGGAGGCCCATACCAAAAGGAGTGGGATGAATACAGGAGTATAGTTGATGCTTCTAGCGTTAGCTACAATGACTATTATGATATCCCGGGAAACCATGATCACTACAGTGATAGAAACTTTTCCTATTATCTTAGAAACTCCATTCAGGGTAGTGTGACAGGAAGCACACAGCACTCATGGTTCTTAGAGGCGGAGGGGAAAAAGTATCAGTTTATTGGTGTATGCACAGCTGGAAATGATGGAAGGCCATGGCCCATAGACAATGCAGGCTTAGATCAAAACGAGCTAGGATGGATAAACAGCGCTATGGATGAGAGCGCTGACATGATATTCTTCTTTGGGCACCATCCTCTTGAGGATTTAGAGTATGGGGGTGAAGCGTTTAAATCTATCCTTTTGCAACATCCAAGCGTTTACATTTATGGTCATACACATGACTATGGCATAAGTTATTATGAAGAATGTATGCTGGTTAATGTAGATTCACTTGGAAAATCTTCTGAGAACCATTACCTTTATGGTGAAGTGGGAGCAAACAACGAGATCTCTGTAGCCTCCTATAATGCATACGAGCTTCCTGAGTGAGCAAAAAGAAAAGATATGTAAGATATTATTCAAAATGTGTGATAATGGGGCTTTGGGCTTTTATGAAATTCCATTCAGACAGTAATCCAGACGATGGGTTATACGATACCATCTCAGGCTATACGGGCGCTTCCATGCATCCTAACGATAATTGTCCTTGTCGTGACTGTGAAAAGGGTAAGAATGCCAGAGGCTGATGGTAAACCTTACTTGCGATAGAACTAAAGCTAAAAACCATATGTACCGCGCATGGGAACAAACACGACCTCTCCATGAGCGCTCTTCTCAAAAGAGCTCTTTCGCTTTATGAACCTGTATAGCATTTGAATGTAGAGTGAGCCTACAGGTATAACTATTCTTCCCCCTTCCTTAACCTGTGTTTTTAGAGGCTCTGGCAGAGCTGGGGCGGCGCATGTGACGCATATAGCATCATATGGCGCCTTTTCTTCGTAGCCAATAGAACCATCACCTGTTAAGACTCTAACGTTGCTGTAACCCTTCAGGTTTTCCTTTGCTATCTTTGCTAGCTCAGATAGGCTCTCAATTGTGTAAACCTCTTTTGCCATTGTGGCTATAAGTGCTGCATTGTAGCCGCTCCCTGTTCCTATTTCAAGAACCCTATCTTTCTCCCCTATCCCCAGTAGCTCGAGCATTATAGCTACCATGTGTGGGGCGCTTATCGTCTGTCTGTAACCTATCTCGAGAGGGTGATCATTATAAGCATATGTCTTTGCACCCTCTGGCACGAAAAGTGCTCTATCCACTTTGAGCATTGCTTTCTCAACAGCTGTGCTTCTTATGTAACCGTATCTTTTAAGTCTTGAAACCAGAGAGTCCACAACCCTTTTCTTTTTGATACTTTAATAATTTTGTCTTCTGATCCCTTCTTTGCCGAAGACAAGGTTCCTGGGGGAGGGGGCGAAGTGCAGGAAGCTTTCTACGTTTTCTCTCATCTCGGTTGCGATGAGCAGATGTGGGGCTATGAAGGAAAGGAGGTTGATAGTTTTGTTGTAAAAAGCTTCTTTCCAAATATGATAACTTTTTTAGAAAAAACGTGCTGGGCAGAGATCTCTTTCTCACCCATAGGGTGCCGAATCCAGAGGTTGAGGGCGCAGAGGATAAGGTTCTTCTAGAAACTCTGGAGAGCATACCGAGATCTTATGATGCATAGAGACTTTCTTATCGAAAAAGAAGAAGATGCGGATAAAGGAGGGGTTCAAGCCAGAGAGTGTAATGCTATCCCCCTCTTTGAGGACTGGGATAGGTTGCTTAACTGTGATAGGATCGTAAGAGATCATCTCAAGGATAAAGACCTAAGGCATATGCGCGTTTTTCTTGCGTTCCTATTCTGCGATGAATTATAGTCTTATAAGCGCTGTGCTGTTAAATAAGCCGCTCTATGAACTCCAGGAAGAGCTAAAAATAGACATATGCCTTATATCGGTGTTGGGTCTGCCCCTTTCAGAGGTAACCTGAGATCATACACCGTGGATAGGGTGGTTAAAGAGCATCCTAGCGTATGGACCTTTATCATAGGATCCTCATTCAAATATGATAACAAACCCTCAAGCGTTATGGAAGGAATTGAGAAGGTAAGAAAGCACAGGGTTCACAAACCAGGGGGCATCGAAGATGGTTGTTTAAACATTTTAAAGAAGT
>JAXHST010000112.1:0-6026 GCA_034190325.1 Thermoplasmatota archaeon | reverse complement strand
ACCCCCCAATTCTGGGGTACTTTCATCTCCGGAATAATACTCGCTGTTGTGGCAACTTTCGTTATAAGGTGGTTATTCAGAAAGTATGTTAAAGCGTATGTGTCAAAGTGGTTCAGTGAGCACTCTATTATAGTAGGGGAAAGATTGATACTTGCTTTTATATACCTCGCTATTACCCTATGGATCTTTTGGGAGACGGAGCCTTTTAGAAGTGCTGTTAGTTACTTCTTTGATATATTCCCGCGTGAGCTCTTTTTAACAATAGTTGTTTTGATAGTCACATTCCTTATTGTTACTATATTTAGAATATTTTTCGAGAACTATCTTAAAGCAAGAACGCCAGACCAAAAAACAGTTGTCAGGGTAATAGAACAGATAGTTATAGCTCTGGTCATTCTCTTAGCACTGCTGGTAATCGTTACAATATTTGGACTTGGTGGCGCTGTGACAGCGATAATAGCAGGTGCCGGTTTTGCAGGCATAGTTGTTGGTCTCGCAGCTCAAGGTGTGTTAGGCAACATCTTCTCAGGCATATCTATAATGTTCTCCAGGCCTTACAGATTGGGCGATGCTATGCTCTATCACAACGACTTTGCCTTCGTTGAGGATATAAATCTAATGCACACCGTGCTGAGGACATGGGATAATAGAAGGATAATAGTGCCGAACAGTGTTATAGATAAGGAGCCTTTGATAAACTATACTATAAATGATGCTGCAATGATAGCTCCAATATTTGTAGATGTTGCGTATGAGAGCGATATGGACAAAGCATACGAGCTTATGAAGGAGGAGGCAAGGAAACACCCGCTATGCAGGAAAGATCTCATGGAGCCAAAGGTGCATATGACGAATTTCAAAGACTCTGGTGTGCAGTTAAGGTTAATAGTCATGGCTACTACACAGGGTGATGCTTTCCAGCTCTCATGTGATCTTAGAAAGGCTATCTTAGAGCGCTTCAGGAAAGAGGGCATAGAGATACCATACCCGAGAAGGTATGTTATAATGGATAGCGATGATGAACACAACTGATACTAAATCTGAAGCTAGGGTTAAAGTCAGGGTACCAGCAACTTCAGCAAACCTCGGTGCTGGTTTTGATGTCTTTGGCCTGGCTTTAGATTGTCTTTATGATGAAGTTTACATGGAGCTTACCGCAGGGAAAAGCATAGAGATCCTTGGCGTGGAGGGCTATGATGTGCCCGGAGAGCCATCAGAGAATTGTGCAGCTGTCGCGGCATCAAAGGTTTTTGAGATGAAGGGCTATGCGCATGGGGTAAAGATGTGGATAAGAAAGTGCATAAAACCAAAGAGTGGCTTAGGCTCTTCTGCGGCATCATCTGTTGGTGGAGCGCTTGCAGCCTCAAAGCTTCTTGGGGGCTTGAGCTATGAAGATATCCTGCTCTGCGCTGGTGAGGGTGAAAAAGTTTCATCGATGAGCGCCCATCTGGATAATGTTGCTCCGGCTCTTTTGGGGGGCTTTACCATCATAAGATCTTATAGCCCTTTGGACATAGTGCGGTTGGAGGCTTTTTCATCTGTGGGTATAGTGGTTGTTTTGCCAGAGGTCGAGGTCAGCACAAAGGAGGCAAGGGCGATATTGCCTGAGAGCGCTCCTGTGAAGGATGTTGTTAGAAATGTAGGAAATGCAAGCGCATTTGTTGCTGGCTTTATTAGAGAGGACATAGCGCTGATGGGCAGAGCTATGGTTGATGCGATCTTTGAGAAGGCCAGGGAGCCCTTGATGCCATGGCTTAGCGATATAAGAAAGGTTGCCATAGGCGCAGGTGCATCAGGTTTATCACTCAGCGGTTCTGGGCCGAGCGTTATCGCTCTTTTTGATAAGAGAGAGCACGAAGGTAGGGAGATCTCAAAGGCAATAACGGAAGCGTTCCTGGAAAAGGGGATAGATAGCGAGGGCTTTGTCTGTTCTGTGGGTAGAGGAGCTATGGAGATCAGCGAAGGAGGTGTGATGTGATGGATATAAGGCTGAAATGCATGGAATGTGGAAGAGAGTATGAGGAAGCTTACAGATGCTCTTGCGGTGGTTTGCTAGATGTTGTTTATGAAGGAAAAAGAAACGTAGAGCTGAAGGGTAAAGGTGTGTGGAGATATTCAAGCTTCCTGCCAGATTTTAAAAAGAGGATCTCGCTGCAGGAAGGGGGAACCCCATTATATAAATGCGATAGGCTTTCAGAGCGCTTTGGAGTAGATCTGTACGTAAAGTTTGAGGGCGCAAATCCCACAGGCTCTTTTAAAGATAGAGGCATGACCGTTGGTATCAGCAGAGCTTTTGAGCTGGGGAAAAAGAGGGTTGTGTGCGCTTCTACTGGTAATACCTCCGCATCCATGGCTGCTTATGCAGCAAAGGCGGGTATGCGAGCGCTTGTCATACTGCCGAAAGGTAAGATTGCGATGGGCAAGCTCGCTCAATCCATATTTTATGGGGCAGAGGTTTTTGAGATCGATGGAAACTTTGATGATGCTATGTTTATTGTTGAGCGCTATGCTGATGAGGGCTATGCTTACATGCTCAACTCTCTGAATCCTTTTCGCCCAGAGGGGCAGAAAACTATAGGCTTTGAGATAGCAGAGGCTCTTAAAGGGATAGATAGGGTCTTTGTGCCTGTGGGCAATGCCGCAAACATATGGGCCATATATAAGGGGTTTAAAGAGTTCCTGGAGGAAGGGCTTATGGATAGCATGCCAAGGATGGTGGGGGTTCAGGCTAAAGGCGCTATGCCTGTTGTGCAGGCTTATGAGAGCGGTATTTTCAGGGCTTTTGATAACCCTGAGACTGTGGCAACAGCCATAAGGATAGGAAATCCTGTGAACGCAAAGAAGGCTCTTACTGCTATAAAGGAGTCTGATGGCTCTGCTATTGCCGTGAGTGATGAGGAGATACTTGAAGCGCAGAGAGATCTTGCGGTTATGGAGGGTATAGGTGTAGAGCCCGCATCTGCAGCCAGTTTTGCTGGGGTGAAAAAGCTTTTGGCTGAGGGGGCTATAGAAAAGGGCGAGCGCATTGTGTGTGTTACCACCGGGCATATTCTCAAGGATCCTGATTCCGTGATGAGGGTAAGCGTTCCACCAAAAAGCATAAAGAGCTATGAGGAGCTTTTAGAGTATGAGCATCAGGATCAATGCGGATCTCCAGCTTAATGACGTTCCCGGTCAGCTGTTAAGAGCCCTTACGCCCATCGCCGAGGTTGGCGGAAATATTGTTGGCATAGTTCATGAGAGAAGCAATGTCATAAATGGAAAGATAGTTGTGAAGGTCGTGTTTGATATAGAGAGCGAAGATCTCCCTATAGTGCTGGAGAAGCTGAGAAAGAGCGAAGTCGAAGTGATGCGTATTGGTGAGCTCAAGAATAGAAAAAGAACAACACTTCTGGTGAAGGATGTAAGCAATTTAGAGGGCATAAGCTCTATGAGTGCAGAGGGCGATTACGCCATAATAACGATAGAAGCAGAGGATGAAGAGGAGCTTGAGCGCAGGGTTGAAGGCTATGAGTTTATAGCGAGAAGTATAGAATAGGGAGAATAA
The DNA here is from genome assembly GCA_034190325.1 of Thermoplasmatota archaeon. Lineage (GTDB taxonomy): Archaea > Thermoplasmatota > UBA186 > UBA287 > UBA287 > UBA287. Next base: position 2,479 of record JAXHST010000112.1, on the reverse strand, counting down.
AATGAAGGTTATTCTGGCTGGTTTTGGAAGCGTTGGAATAAAGGTGGCTGAGATGTTGGGGTCTGATACTCTGGTTGGAGTCTCGGATTCAAAGGGCGCAGTTTATGACGAGAAGGGAATAGATGTCAGCAGTCTCAAAGAGCTCAAGCGCAGATATGGGAGTGTTGTTGCCTATCCTGCTGAGAGGCTGGGCTCGACAAAAGAACTCCTCGATATAGAGGCTGATGTGTTTTTGGAGGCAACACCAACAAGGCTGGATAATGATGAGGCTTTTCGCTCGATCTCTAAGGCTCTATCTAAGGGAATGAATGTTGTTACCTCAAACAAGGCTCCTATAGCGAATCACCTTTATGAGCTGGAGGGCATAGCAGAGCGGAAAGGTGTTGAGCTCCTTTACTCCGCTACCGTTGGAGGTGGGACAAGGATGCTCTCAATAGCTAAGGAGCTCGCTTCTGGGGCAAAGATTGAGGCATTCTATGGGGTTTTGAATGGCACATGCAACTACATCTTAACAAGGATGTTAGATGAAGACCTTCCCTTCGACTTTGTGCTCAAAGAAGCAAAAGAGCTGGGTTATGCAGAGGAGGATCCAAGCTATGATCTAGATGGAATTGATACCGCTCTGAAGCTTAAGATAATAGCCCAGAATGTTATGCGCAGGAGCATGGAGAGCACAATGGTTGAGGTGAGGGGTATAAGGGATATAAGCGATAGAGCTCTGGAGCTTGCCGGTAAAGAAGGTTACTCTGTAAAGCTAGTTGGCGTCATTGAAACGGGCTTATCTGTAGCCCCGCGTCTGGTTCCAAAAGGGCACACACTCGATGTGAGAGGCCCGGAAAATGCATTCCTCTTTCGTACAAGATTTGCAGGGGATATAGAGATGAGAGGTGCGGGATCAGGCGGCTCGGAGACCGCAAGCTCGATGATAGCTGATATGCGTTATGCATTGAGGATCTGAGCTGTTCTTATTATGTCCCCCAGGGTTACCATACCTATAACCTTACCCTTCTCCACAACTGGTAGACGGTTAAAGCCGCTCTTTGAGAGTTTCTGTACAGCATTCTTTGCTCTTTCCTCATCGCTTAGAGGCTCTGCATATACCATAACATCCTTAACCAGCAATGCATTCCTCTCCTCTTTATGAACTCTGGATATTTGGTCTAAAGTTACTACCCCGAGGTAATAACCAGCTCTGTTAACCACAGGGTACATTATGTGTTTTGTCCTAAGGAGCTCTTCTATCGCATCGCTTATCCTCTTTTCTTCTTCTATACAATCCACTTTGGTGTTCATAGCATCTTTTACCTTGAGATCTCTTATAGCATAGTAGACGTTTGTCTGCCTCTCTTCCTCACTTCCACCGACGTAGATGAACATTGCGACGAGCATGAGCAATATATTTAACGTAAAAGCCCCAAGAATGAATATCACTATAGCTATTGCATGCCCCACAGAAACAGCGTGCTTGGTTGCTATATCATACCTGTATCTTTTTGCTAACCATGTTCTCAAAACCCTGCCTCCATCCATGGGAAAAGCTGGCAGGAGATTGAACAAACCTAAAAAGATGTTAATACTACCCATAATCACAAAGAAGGATGCAACCTCCGGGCTGTAGAAGAAAAGCCTGAATGGAAGAGCACAGAGGAGAAATACCACGCCCACAAGTATGCTTGTTAGTGGTCCTACAAGTGCTATGCGCATCTCTATGTTAGGGTCCTCAGGTATGCTCTCCATCTGTGATACTCCTCCTATGGGTAGAAGTACTATAGACTCTATGGGCACTCCATTCTTTTTTGCCACATAAGAGTGCGCCAGTTCATGGAGTGTAACCCCGGCAAAAAGTCCAAGGGTTAGAAGAAAGCCCCAGAGCCACATTAGCTCTGAATCAGGAAAGAATGCTACACCGAAGATCCAGACGAAGAGGGGAAGAACTATCAAAAAGGTTATGTGGAGTCTTATGGGTATACCAAAGATAGATCCTATGCGTATGGAAGAGTATGCCATAATTTAGTTATTCCTTTTACAAATAAAAATCTATCTTTCAAATAAAAGTGCTCCCGTCGGGATTTCCACTCCTTTCCGCACAGCGTTCTGGCGGCCGATTTCGCTAAGCGAAATCACGATTTGCCATAGGCAAATCTGTCTTTGAGGCTGTTTTGAACCCGAGTCTCCGGCTCGAAAGGCCGGGATGATTGACCGGACTACACTACGGGAGCTAGAGGGAAATGGACTGGCTTTTATTTAACTGTTTTGAAAAGCTTCAACAAAAATGAATTAGTGTGTAATAAAGATCCCTGATTGCATAAAAGAGCTTTCAATGGTTAAAAAATCATTTTCAGCAATTTATAGAGAAAATTTTTTATAATCTTAAAACAGAATATCCATAATGCTGAAGAATATAACTGTGCTTTTTGTGATCTCTGCACTCCTGTTAGCCCCTTTAGTTATAGCACAGGACGAGGGATTGATACCTGAT
>JAXHST010000111.1:0-3918 GCA_034190325.1 Thermoplasmatota archaeon | reverse complement strand
TCATGAAAACCATGAGATCCTTAGCAATTCTCATAGCTCTCATGCTCCTGCCCATAGCTGTGCAGGAGCAGGATCCAAAGAGCATAGCTGAAGCATACCTTGAGCAGAATGCGGAGCAGTTTTATACAATAGCAGACAGCATATGGGCATATGCAGAGCTGGGATGTCAGGAGCACTGGTCCTCTACTCTCTTAGAAGATGCCCTGGAGAATGAAGGATTTGAGGTTGAGAGAGGAGTTGCAGGCATGCCAACAGCCTTTGTCGCTTCTTATGGAAAGGGAAAGCCAGTGATAGGATTTTTAGCAGAATTTGATGCTTTACCAGGGCTATCGCAAAAAGCTGGCGTAAGCAAAAGAGAGCCTGTTATAGAGGGAGCTCCCGGCCATGGATGTGGACACAACACGATGGGCACAGCTGCTGTGGCAGCAGCTATAGCTACAAAGAGGGCGATGGAGGCACAAGGTATAGAAGGAACAATAAAAGTCTTTGGCACTCCTGCAGAGGAAAGTCTTTCAGGCAAGATATACATGGCGAGAGATGGGCTATTTGATGGTGTTGATGCTGTGCTGGATAATCATGCTAGCTCCAACATGGAAACAGAATATGGCGTCAGTGGTTTAGCCATAAAGTTCTTTGAAGTGACATTCTATGGGAAAACAGCACATGCAGCAGGAGCACCCTGGGAGGGCAGAAGTGCTCTTGATGCTGTTGAGCTCATGGATGTTGCTGTAAATTTCTTAAGAGAGCACATAGAGCCTGATGCCAGAATACACTACGTTATAACAGAGGGAGGAGAGGCACCAAACATAGTGCCAGAGAAAGCTACAGTGCGCTACTATGTTAGAGAGCAGGATTCTCAGTTAGAAGAGCTATACAACAGGGTTCTCAAGTGTGCAGAGGGCGCAGCGATAGCAACTGATTGCACCTATGATATCAATGTAATAAAAGCGTACCATCAGAAATACGCTAATAGAGCTCTTGCTGAAGTTATACAGAACAACATAGAGATAGTGGGCATGCCTGAATGGAGCGCTGATGAGATCCAATTCGCTGAGAGTATACAGAAAGAGATAGGAGCAGAGGATGAAGGACTCAAAGATGAGCCTGAAGAGCTAAAAGAGGCGAGCCCAACAGGAGGCTCTACGGATGTTGGAGATGTATCATTGGTTGCTCCAACAGCAACCCTGAGGTTTCCAGTATATGTGCCAGACAGCCCAGGGCACCACTGGAGCATAGTTGCTGCAACTCCAACCTCTATAGGGCATAAGGGTATGATAGCAGGAGCAAAGGTGCTTGCCTTCAGCGCTTTGGATCTTCTCACTAATCCAGAGCTTCTGGAATCTGTAAAAGAGGAGTTTTCTATACTTCAGGAAGAACACCCGTATGCTCCTTTCATACCTGAAGACAAGAAGCCAGAGGTGGATTTCTATGCCTCTGAGGCTGAGCACTGGAGATCAGAAAAGCTTGAGGATTGGAATAATTACTGGAATGAAGCCTTTGGAAGCATGGAGATCAAAGGTTAAAGAGCTTTTAAAACCCTATTCATAAAGAGAGAACACAACCACAAGGGAACTGAGAACTATAGCCATAACCATCAAAATGGTGAAAAAGCTCTCCTGTTTCAACCCCCTGTTTGCCCTGAAACCTGCATAGCTCCCCAGGGCAATGAGCGGAATGCATAGAAGGGCTTTTGAGATTGTTGAGAGTTCAATTATACCAAAGGAGATGTATGAAAAAAATTTGGCCACATTGGTAAAGAAAAATAGCATTGTGAGCGTTGAGAGAAAAGTCTCTTTGGTGAAATTTTCCTGTGAAAAGTATATGGTTATCGGGAGAGAGCCTACCTGAGCTATTGCTGATACTATACCAGCGCCCACACCTACTATGGGAGAGACTTTCTTCGGTATTTTGAAACTCAGCACATCCTTTATTGAGAGCAACTCTAAGATGGAGAAGATGAGACAGAGGAGACCTATTATTAACTTCAGATATGAGGAGCCGCCTGAGAGTATGAAGGAGCCTAAGAGTATGCCTATCACCAGAAATGGAAGCATAGTTATGACGTTGCTCATGTCCTGTTTCCCCCAATACCTGTGGAGAGTAAAAAGATCAGCTATAATCACCATAGACACAACAAGACCATTTACCTCTGCTGGAGCAAAGAAAAGGGCGAAGACAGGAACTATGAGCAATCCTACACCAAGACCAAAACCTGTTATTATGAACCCTATAAGGAAAGAACCTGCAATGAGGACTATTGTTTCATACACCATAAGATATTACATAGCGTAGAGTTAAATTTTATCAAAGGAGCAAGGGAGGAGGTATATTATAATTATGTGCTAACCCTTATTAAAAAACAGAAACAAAAATTAGAAAAAGAGGAGAGAGGGCTTACTTTGCTCTCCAGCCACCATCTATTGTCAGCAGCGTCCCGGTGACGTATCTTGAGTCATCGCTAGCCAGATAGAGCATTCCCTTTGCGATATCCTCTGGATTGCCAGCCTCTCCCATGGGCACCATACCAATTATGAGCTGTGCGAACTGTGAATCTTTGAAGAGATCCTGCGTCATCCCTGTTGTGATGCCTCCAGGGCAGACAGCATTTACCCTTATCCCTGATTTTGCGTACTCGCATGCTACCTGTTTGGTCAGCCCCACAACTCCGTGCTTTGATGCGGTGTAGGCTGTCCCTCCAGCCATAGCTCCTGTCCCAGCAACAGAGGCCGTGTTCACTATAACTCCACCTTTTCCCTGTTTAAGGAATTCCTGTATGGCTCTCTTGCAACCGTAGAAGTATCCTTTCAAATTTATGTTTATGATCCTGTCCCACAGGTTATCGTCAACCTCTGCGCATGGCACCATGTTATCGAAGACACCTGCATTGTTCACCACAATATCCAGCTTCCCGAAGGCTTTAACAGTCTCGCTCACCGCTCTATCAACATCATCCCATCTGGAGACATCTGCTTTTATTGTTATTGCTTCTCCTCCCCCTTTCTTTATTATCTCAGCTGTTTCTTTAGCTGTCTCTTCCACATAATCCACAGATGCTACCTTAGCTCCTTCCTCTGCAAACAGCTTTGCAGCAGCCCGCCCCATACCAGATCCTGCTCCCGTAATGAGAGCAACTTTTCCATCAAGTTTTCCCATTTTCCTCACCAGGTGATATTACTTTTATTCCTATTTAATAAATTTGGGCATATTATAAATTTTAAGCCAAAATGACATATTACCATTGTCAAGAAGGGATGTAACATGAGCAATAGAAATTAGAAAAATCAGCATAACAAAAGAATACGGAAAATGGAAGAAGAAAAAGGCGTATACAGGTCTCAATGAGAAAAAAGGAGGGAAAAATGGAAGAATGCATCCAGGTGATTACAACTGTGGAGAGTAAAAGAGATGCTGAAAGGATAGCCAATGTTCTGGTAGAGAGACACCTTGCTGGCTGTGTTCAGATATCGGGCCCAATAGAAAGCACATATCGATGGGAAGGCAGAATTGAAAGAACAGAAGAATGGTTATGTGTTATCAAGAGTGAAAAGAGCATCTATGATGAAGTTGAGAGAGCTATTAAGGAGAGCCACCCTTACGAGATACCAGAGATATTAGCCATACCTGTTATAAAGGGAAATAAAGATTATCTGGAATGGCTGAGCAAAGAGCTTAAGAGATAAAAGCCAGCATAGCCCGGGCTGGCTGCAGATGCGGACAGGGCAAGCATCAAAGCAAGCAACAACTGCCCATTTCATTCTTCAGTATATGCCCCAGATATGTCCCCTCTCATCCATAACCTGTCCTCTCACCGGGGTCCCCTCAACTAACTCTCCTAAGCTCTGAGGATCCTCTTCTCCTATATCATATGAGAGGTATGATCTCTGTGATCACATAGTTCACAAAACTCTCAAAATCCGT
>JAXHST010000110.1:0-5337 GCA_034190325.1 Thermoplasmatota archaeon | reverse complement strand
AGCTATTGCGGGGGAAGCTGTTATGTTTGTCATTATATTTTTGATCATGCCTTTCTTTTATTATATCCCTCCGGCTATAATCCTGGATGATCTCAAAGCGGCTCAGGGCTTTTCAAAGGCAGTGAGCGCTGGAGGAAACAATTTCGTTTCAACCCTCGCAATAATAATAACTCCTTCAATTCTTGCTCTTCTATCTATAGTTCTGTTAATTTATCTGCCAATATACCTTGGGGTAGAGCTATACTACGTGCTCTCGATACTTATGATACCATTCATCATCCTTTCAATATTGCTTTCTTCCTGGAGTATGGTGGCACAAAGCTATGCATACATAAAGCAATGAACGCAATTATCTTATAGACTATAGATAAGATAAAGGTTATAACGCAGAATTGCTATGGCTTATATGGAACTGGAAAAGCTGATAGATTACACGCTGCTGAAGCCTGAGGCTACTTTAAAGAGCATAAGAGATGTGTGCAAAGAAGCAACAGAATACGGGTTTTATAGCGTTTGTGTGAATCCATGTCATGTACAGCTCTGCAGGGAAGAGCTTAAAGGCTCTGAGGTTAAGGTATGCACAGTTATAGGCTTTCCCCTTGGTGCTATAGAGAAAGAGATGAAAGCATTTGAGGCTAAGAGAGCTATCGAGCTCGGAGCTGATGAGCTTGATATGGTGATAAATATTGGATTTCTTAAGAGCGGATTTCTTGATGATGTTAGAAAAGATATTGAGGCAGTGGTCGACGCTGCTCAGGGACATTTGGTAAAAGCCATAATTGAAACAGGAGCTTTGAGCGATTATGAGAAAAAAGCCGCCTGCATGGCCGCAAAGAAGGCAAAAGCTTCTTTTGTTAAAACATCTACAGGTTTTGGCTATGGGGGAGCCACAACCTATGATGTAAGGATTATGAGACAGACTGTTGGTATGGATATGGGGGTTAAAGCAAGCGGTGGCATAAAAACAAGGGAGCAGGCAATAGAACTCATAAAAGCTGGAGCAACGAGGATTGGCACCAGCACAAACATAATCAAAGCTTCCTGACCAGTCTCTTGAAGAGTACTGTATCTATAACGAAGAAGAGAGCACACCATAACAGAAATGCAACAGGTGGTAACCATCTTGGCATGGAAACAAAACGTTCTCCAGAGACCAGGAATATTCCCATAGAATTTATAAAGATAGAGAAGCCTAGCGATGGAAAAGGATTCAATAGCGCTATCCATTCCATAAAAGCTTCTGTTTTCTGTTTCATAGCAATATTGCTCCCTCCAACCAGGCCTTCTGGCAGGAGTAAGAGATCAGGTTCCAGGCCCAGAGCTATAGAGATATACTGGATCAGTATCTGCCAGAACATTATAAAGAAGACCAGTATTATTATTCCAACCAGCAGAGATGTGGATGAGGTCTTGAATACCATGGAGAGAGCTTGTTGCATCAGTATACATATTGCAACAGAAGTAAGGAGACAGAATAAAAAACCGAGAGTGCCGGTAACTGTTGGGCTTTGACCGGAGATCAAAGAGATCACCAGAACAGAACACAGGGTAACTATCGTTATCGGGAGCGCCATCGCAAAAAAAGTTCCGAGAAACTTACCTAAGACTATGGAGCTGTAGCTCACGGGTTTAACAAGCAAAAGCTCTATGGAATGGTTCACTCTTTCTCTTGTTATGTCGTCGTAGGCAAGGATCACTGCAAGAAAGGCGGAGAGCAGGCCAAAGATGAAACTAACGCTGAAGAGTATTGCATCCGGTGCATAGTAATCTGTTCCTTCAACCAGAAATTCTGACTGAGAGCTCGCCATAAGAGCAAAGAGGATTATAAATACAGAGAGCACAGCTCCGAATAAGATCAGTCTTAAAGAATGGATATGGTAATAGAGCTCCCTTTTTGCAATTATCAGCGCTCCTCTGGCATCCTCTTTAAAGTCATTCACATGGGAAAGCGTAGTTAACAGTTATTATATTTTTGATGGACGATGGAGATCAGAGTGAGAACTGTAAAGTCAACAGAGGCTTATCTCATCCATACTAAAAATAAAGTTAGAATGGAGAGATTTGCATGAGATGGTTTATTCCACTTAAAAATATGAAGGAAATATGCTCTCATTCTTTAGAGGAGAAAATATTCTTGTGATAGCGAACAATGGATACGCATCACAGAGCTTTACTCTGCCGGAAGGAAGATGGAACGTTGCTGGTAGCTCAGAGAGCTTTGAGGGCGTCATAAAGATGCCGCCGCTGAAAGCAGCAATCCTTACCCTTTAGTTAGCCTTCTAAGTCCCCCAGCAAGAAGCCATATACCTATCAGATTAGGGACCATCATAAGCCCATTAAATATGTCTGATATGCTCCAGAGAAGCTCCACCTCTATGGTTGTGCCTATTATGAGCAGCACAGCCCAGAGTGCTATCCATGAGTTTGAGAGCACCGGATAAAGTTTTTCAAAGCGTTCAGGTTTCTTTACAATGTGCTGAACTATGTTCAGCATATTCTGCCTTGAGTAGAAGTTCCAAGATAGTATCGTTGTGAATGCAAAGAGTATCAACAAAATAGCAACAAACATTCCACCAGCAGGCCCATATGCTCTCCTGAAAGCTTCCTGTGTTAGAGCAGTGCTTGTTATACCTGTGCTCCATGCTCCTGTCACACCTATCGCTAAACCTGTTATTGAGCAAACGATTATTGTATCTATGAAAGGCTCTAAAATAGATACGGTTCCCTGATGCACAGCATCTGTTTTAGCAGCGGAATGCGCCATAGGTGCGCTACCGAGACCAGCTTCATTTGAGAATATTCCTCTTGCAACACCATACTGCAGGGCCATTGCGATGGTAGAACCCGCAAAACCACCTGTTGCAGCGCTACCGGTGAAAGCATCATGGAATATCATAGAGATGGTAGGAACAATGTTCTCGCTGAAAGCAATGAGCACTCCTATTCCTCCTGCCATATATAAGAGAGACATAAAGGGAATAATCAGCGCCGCAGTCTCTCCAAGCCTCTTTATCCCTCCTACAAGTATCAGAGTTATGAAAATTGAGCATATTACCCCGGAGATCCACCTTGGCAGACCAAAAGCATCCTCAAATCCGACAGCTAAGGAGTTTGCCTGGTTCATGTTGCCTATGCCAAGTGAAGCTATGACTGTGAGTATTGAAAAAACAAGGCCCAGCCATGGAAGCTTTGTATGCTCCAGCGCTGCAAAAGGACCACCAAGCTTTGTACCATCTGGCAGATCCTTTCTGTAACGGGTGCCAAGGGTAACCTCTGCATACTTTGTTCCCATGCCGAGTATGGCTGCAACCCACATCCAGAAGAGAGCGCCCATTCCACCCATAGCTATTGCTGTAGCAACACCAGCCATGTTTCCAACGCCTACTGTAGCTGCCATAGCCGCAGAGAGCGCCTGAAATGGAGTTATGTCTCCTTCACCTTCAACCCCTCTGCCTAAGGTGTATTTCCATGCACGCCCGAACCATCGGAACTGAACACCACGAAGCAGAAAAAGGAGCATAATGCCTGTGCCGAGCAACAGGGGTATGCCAAAATAAGGCCCCCATATAAAGGAGTCTACCAGATCTATTAAGCCCCCAACGTCCATAAGCCATAATTACAGTTCTGATATTTATAGATCATCCAAACATTCTGGAAACCTGTGATAAGGTAACTATGAAGCTCCATCAAGGCTAAAAGCAGCTAAAGTCTTTCTTTCCCTCTTGAAGATATCTTTGCTTTTGTGAGATCTGTTCTGATGAATTTCACATATTCAAGTATACCCTTAAAAAACATGTCCGCCATCATCCCGAGCCAGATGCCAAAGAGCCCCATCTCAAGCACAAAGCCGAGTAAATAGGCAACACCAAGTCTCACCACAAACCTGCCTATGATGGTGATCCACATGGGGTATGTCGTATTTCCAGAGGCTCTCAAAGCGCCCCGCATAGCAAAATCCATAGCTAAAGTGACCTGTGACACACCCATTAGTATTAGATAGATTCTGCTGAGCTCTATTACCCCGGGCTCGTTGGTAAATATCATCGATAGCTCCCTGGGGAAAATTACCAGAATAAGACCTAAAACGCCTGTCAGCAGGATGCCCTGGAAGAGAGATTCCATTGCCCCCCTCCTTGCCTTTTTCACATCTCCAGCGCCCAATCCCTGACCAACAAGAACCGATGAGCTTGTGTAATATCCAAAACCAGGCATGAATGAGAATGCCTCTGCTCTTGTTCCCACAACATGTGCAGCGAGAGCTATTTCCCCCAGCGAGCCCACCATTGCTGTATAGATAAAATTTGATATCTGTGCAGCTATCTGTTCTATTCCTGTCGGGAATCCATAATAAAATACATCCCTTAGATAAGCAATCCTTGTCGGAAGGAATATCCTCAACCTGCGTTTCTTTGACAGAAACAAGATGGAGTACAGGAACGCGTTTATCACAAAGGCAACAGAGCTTGCGAGTGCTGCACCTGCGACCCCCATAGAAGGAAAAGCTCCCACTCCAAATATGAAAATATAGTCCAGTATGATGTTGATAACATTGGCTATGCCATCCAGATAGAGGGGGGTTATAGCATCTCCAGAGGCTTTGAAAACATGGGAACAGAGAAATCCGAAGAACATGAATGGCAAACAAGGCATGAGCATATCTATATAGCTCTCTGCATTCGATAGAACCGCTTCGCTATCTGTCATAAAGGAGAGCATGCTTTTCCCAAAAAAGAACCCGATAGAGCCCATAACCACCCCAAGCAGGATTGAAACTATCGCACTCTCCGAAAAAGCTTCATTTGCTTCGCTATACTCTCTTTTACCATAAAAATAGGCTACAACAACCATGGCGCCGTTTGATACTGCTATCATTATAGCTTGAAATAGAAAGACAAGGATGTTGCTTGTGCCCACAGCTCCTATCTCTATGGGCCCGAGCCTTCCAACCATTATCATGTCTACGGTTGTAACCAGAAGCCTCAAAACATTTGATCCCATCGCTGGAACAGCAAGCCCAAGAACTTCTCTTCGTACGCTATCCACTACTGAGTGAAGGCTCTAACGTTTTTTTTACTTTGTGATTTTTTAGTTTTTCCTACAAAAGAGTAAACACCTTACTCCCAGGAACTCACCATTCTCTTGATTATACTTTTATCTCGCCCGAGTTATAAAAGTCAACGTTATTTCCTGCCCCATCTCCACCATTTTTTCTTCTCAGGTTCCTTTTTCTCCTCTTTCTTTTTCTCAGGTTCCTTTTTCTCCTCTTTCTTTTTCTCAGGTTCCTTTTTCTCCTCTTTCTTTTTCTCAGGTTCCTTTTTCTCCTCTTTCTTTTTCTCA
>JAXHST010000011.1:0-4559 GCA_034190325.1 Thermoplasmatota archaeon | reverse complement strand
CTCGCTCTATGCTCACAGTGAGGATCTCTCCCTCCTCTTCTATGCCCCATAGATCACCACGAACCCACGCAAAATAGGCTCTATCCGTAAAGATGCCCTCAACAGTCACATTCTTCCCATCAAAATTCTCAGGGTCCTCAAGGATCTCGCCGATACCGGTTATGGTCTCTCTACCGAGAAGTCTGTTAAGCCAATCTCTCCACGGTTGCGCTTCTGCTGTAGTGATCGAAGCGGCGACAAAGAAAAGCAGCAACAGAGCTATTCCTTTCTTTTTTAGCATAATCTATATTATAAGATAAAAGATATATAAAACTTTTTATTTATTCTGGGGATTGAACATAACAAACTGCGTAGATGGATAAATGCCACAGAAGGTTGCGTTCTGCAAAAAGTTTTAATAGTTCAAAATTCAATAATGTATTGATGGTGTTTAGCCTGATGTTTTATGCACTGTTACAATGGAACATAGTAGATAGGATCTATGATATGGTTACCTATTATGCACTCTATGCAATTTTTGACATAATAAGAGAGATCCTGAGCTTCATCATGAGATTGTATATGGGGATGGGATAAAATGTTCTGGATGCTGAAATTTGGAATGGTCCTCATGCAGGTTGAGTTTATAGAGCAGTTGTTATCCCTGATCTGGGCTGTGATACGCAGGGTGTTGCTTTTCCTGCCCCGTCTGTTAACTAACGCGGTGGAGATGGTGAGGTTGATATGGTAACATGAGATTTATGAAGGGCGTAACTGTAACCGTTGCGGCTCTGTTTATTCTGTTAGCTTTCAGCAATGCGTATGCTCAGTCGGTCGGCATTTCAAGCGATGGTCCAGCAGATTTTGTAGAACCGAACAAGCAGGAGAATGCTCTTCAGGCATCTGCTCAATCTTCTATGGAAAAGGAAAAACAGATGGAAGAGCAGTTCAACCAGCAGCCTCCTATTTCAGAAACGGATGCCTCTCTGCTATCAAAACCCCCAGAGACCGACTCTTTATCATCAGATACTTCTCTTCTTTCTTCCACAGATCCAGCCACGATCTCAGATCCAACAACCTCCTCGTTCTCTGAGACCTCCCAGCAGAGAGCAGTTGAATCTGCCATAAGTCTGCCGAGAAGCCAGTTCGCCATAACCGAAGCTTTGCTGATGGTTGTAGTCTTTATTGTTCTGATGGTTATTTTCATCCCCATTCTTCTTTCGCTCATTCCGCTCAGCCCATTTATTGGGATCCTGCTCATTCTCATGGTTCCAGTGAACATCCTCTTCATCTTCTTCTTCATGGTTCTTCCTGTTATTCTTGGCTCCTTCGCAGACGTATCTACTCTAGAGCTTCCCGCTGCGGTGCAGAGGATACTCAACGACATTGGCTCCAAGGGAACCATTACCGAGATCACATTTTCCTATTTAAAGAACCTCTGGTCTATAGTCCTAAACCTTCCCGAGCTAGCGGGCCTCGTGGGGGATCTGGGGGTTGAGGACTATGCAAATCTCATAAAGAAGTCCGGGTCACTTCTTCTCGAATATCCCTCAAATCTGAGAGCTCTGCCCAGCAAGATACTCAGAAATCTTTTCCCCACCATCAACGCGCTCCCTTCATGGCTGAGGCAGTCTCCCATACTTCTTCAGGTATTTCCTCTGCTCATGTACGCGATGTTAGTCCTGCCCCTGGTGGCGATCATAGGTGTTATGTTCCTTCTCGCCGTTGCTTTCACGGTCACTATGGGAGCTGCGCCCATCCTTATACTCTTCGCCGCGATCCCTATTATAATCATTGTAACAGTAATTTCCTTGATCATTGGCTTTGTCTCGTTCTTTTTGGGCGGGATAATGTTAGGAGTGGTCGTGGGAATAGCGGCTTTTCTTTTTATCATATCATTGTTAGCGATCATAGGTGCGTTCATAGGTCTCATCATAGGTGGCGGTATCGGTATCCTCATAGGTGGCGGTATCGGTGTGATCGCAGGTGTGATCATAAGCCTCTTCTTGTTGGGCTATATCTTCTGGCTCTGGGTGCTCATAGGTGGCGGTATAGGTATCTTCGTAGGTGGCTTCTTAGGTCTCATCATAGGTGGCGGTATAGGTATCCTATTAGGTGGCTTTGTAGGTCTCATATTAGGTGCGCTCATAGGCGTCTTTGCTTTTATTTTCATCGTCGTAGTGCTCGGGATCATCGGTCTCATTCTTGGCGCTATTGTGGGTATAATCCTGGCAGTTGTTGGCCTGGTTGTTGCTTTTATAGCGGTCATAGTTGGCTTTGCGATCTCCATACCCATCTCTGTAATCGCTCTTATTATGGGAGCTTTCACAATTCCAATACTGGGTGGGCTTCTGGCGATGTTCCTCCTGCCGCTGATGCTGCCCGTAGGTCCACAGGCGGTTAAATCCTATCCTGCAACCTTCCGCCTGTTTGCATCACTCGCAGAGAACTCTATCGCAATTCCTGTCGGTTTCGCAACACTGCTGATCTCCACTCTCATCTCCACATTCCGCAATCTCCCCGGCTCACTGAGGGCGGTTTTCTACCATTCTGTTGATTTCGTCCTGACTCCTTTCATCTTCTCGATGAGAGCTCTGCCACTGGTAGGGTCCGCCATAGCACTGACCACCCTCTGGCTCTTGGGTATGGTTCTGGCCACAATATTTTCTCCATTCATCCTCATAGCCCCAGTCTTTATCGTTCTCGCGATGTTCGTGGAGGGATTGAATGACAAAGCGGATGGCGAAGACGTGGAGGTATTGGATGACGAAGAAATTCAAAATTCAATAGAGAACCTTCCTGAGAACATAGCAGATGTTTACAAAGTGATCAAAAGGATCTTTGAGATGTTTGGGAAAGCTGCGACAACCCCCATAGATGGGCTCCTCGAGAGTCTTGTTGGTGTGAACTGGCTCATAGTGACCAGAGATTTGCCGGACGTTCTGCCGGATGCAATGAGCGCTGTCGGAAGCGCCATTCCACCTCTGATAAACAGCATGCCAGACCTTTGTAAGACTCTGACAGATTCAGGGCTGAGGCTAACCATAGACATCTTTGAGATGCTTTCAGACACCATAGTAACCTTGGTGAAAAACCTCTTTGCTCTGATGATGATCTTGCCTGAAGTAGCCGTCCTGATCCCGCAGTTGATGGAGATACTCTCAGTCATAACCATAAACCTTCCCGCACTCATACAGACTTTAATTCCTGCCTCAATAAATGCCGTGGAAGGGACAGTTAGCGGGTGTCCCGAATTTTTCCCGGCTGTGGTGATCTCAACCATGGGGCTGAATGTGATATCTCTCCAGTTTGCGAGGGGCGTGTGGAGGATATCCATGCGCGTTTCAGAGATAATAATCCAGACCCTCTGGTATCTGATACTCCTTCTGCCCACCTTCGTCTTCGACTTTGATGAATTTGTAACCCCGTGGTTCGGTCCGAGGCTTTTCTCGACGATAGGGGCTGCATGCGGGCTGATTCCGTCTGGTTTTATAGGATGCTTATCTGCGCTGGTCTCTTTGATAATCGCAGGATTCCTCATGATAGGCATGGTGATCTACATTCCAACCATGTTGGTCATGCAGGTATGCACTCTCTGTCTGAACCTTGGACAGTTCTGTATTATACCCTGTACTACCATAGTCTCAATTCTGGATGCCCTTTCTGGTTTTCTCCTGATTTTCGGCGGCATTATAGACGCGTGCATTCAATACCCGATTTCTGCGGTTATAATAGACGTCATACAGGGAGTTCTCGGGCTTATCAACGCCATTCTTGAACCAATAAATGCATGTTTGGGCATAATCTCTGCAGCAATAAGTGCAATGTCTCTTCTAACGGAGTGGCTCCTGCCGATCTTCTTCATGATCCTCGTCATTTTAGCGCTATTCCCGCTGGTAGGCATAGTAGCCGCTCTCTTCGTTTTTGCGCTCATATACTTTGGTTTTTATGTCTTCCAGATACTCGTCGGAGCTCTCCTCATGGCGTGCTCCGGGATCTTCCAGTCGGTGGTCTGTGTACCCCTCATATCATTCTTCGAGCCGGTCCCAGTCATAGCCAGAGTCTTAAGCTTCCTCAGCACGCTCACATCCTTCTATGCATTCTTCATACCACCCAACTTCATAGAGATAATAACCAACTGCATCCCCCTCGGGGTCAACCTTGTAGCTGCCTGTCCCGCCCTGATCTTCATGCCTTTGTCTCTATTGCAAACCTTCTCATCCACAGCTTCCTCCTCAGTTTCAGCGCTCCCCTCGATTCCAGCATATCTTGGAAGGTTAACTGACAGAATCATATTCTCGTTCATCGCGTGGATATTTGCGTTAATCTCTCTGATGATAGATGTGATTGTGTCGATTGTGTTGATAATCTTCGCCATCGTCACGGGTATACTGGACGAACTTCTCTCGCTGGACATTCTAACCAACGCGCCGAAGATAGCGATACTCGTTCTTGCCCTCATCTTCGTGGCATTTGCTCTGATCATAGATCTCGTAGGCATTGTTTGTTTGAGGTTCCCTGACATGATAGATGAGTATGCATACTCGATACTGAAGTCCATGGCGATGATGCCCGTACTC
>JAXHST010000109.1:0-4410 GCA_034190325.1 Thermoplasmatota archaeon | reverse complement strand
CCATCACTATGCTCCTCGTGACCACATCTCTCGGCGCAAGCTCGTTGTGCGTAAAGCGATCTCCATGCGCGTTAAGCAGGATACCGCCCTCACCCCTCATCGCCTCTGAGATGAGAAAGGGCTGTGTGCCTGGAAGGTGCAGTGCTGTGGGATGGAACTGAAAGAACTCCATGTCTGTGATCTCAGCACCTGCCCGGAAGGCCAGAGCAACCCCCTCACCCGTTGCGATTTCGGGGTTGGTGGTGCGACTGAAAAGCTGCCCTGCGCCTCCAGTAGCCAGAACAAGATAACGACACCCAAAGGTCAAGCCTTTAGCTCTGACGCCCTGAACTCTGTTATCTCTGACCATTATCTCTGTAACAGGGCAGTGCTCCATGATGTCTACATTATCCGGGATATCTTTTGAAAGCGCTCTTTCTATATGCTCACCGGTGGCATCACCACCCGCATGGAGCACCCTCGGGACGCTGTGCCCACCCTCCCTTGTGAGCACTATGCTCTCGTTTGCGGTATCAGAGTCAAAAGGGACGCCCATTTCGATGAGATCCTTTATGCGATCTGCTGCCTCTTCAACCAGGATTTTTACTACTCTTTCATTGCATAGCCCGGCTCCAGCATTTATTGTATCCCTGAAATAAAGCTCTGCGGAGTCCCCCTCTCCTATGGGAGCAGCGATGCCACCCTGCGCATGCATGGTGTTGCAGTCATGGATGCTTTTCTTTGTGAGCACGAGAACGCGCCCTTTAACAAGATGTGCGATATAAAGACCAGCTATCCCGCTACCAACAATTATGCAATCATAGCTCTTCATTTTTTATCATATCCCTATCCTATGCCTCTTTTCCTCAAGTGCTGTCTCTAAAGCTGAAAGCTCGTCTGTTGCAAGCCTTATGAACATGTTTTTGTCGCTCATATCCTTAGTTTTCCTTGCAAACTGAAGGTAACGAATGAGGATCTCCTTCTCTACCGCCATCCTGAGTGCTTCAATGCCATTCATCACAGAAAAAGAGCATATTAAGATTTAAGCTTATAGAACGTTTTATATATAGTATCTTATATATACATTATGGATCTATCTGAACTAATTACAATACATGTGTGCACGCTTATAGTCATAGTTGTCTCTCTGATACTTGCGCGTGAGCTCTGGAAGAGGTACAGGAGGATAAAGAAATCCTTAGTCGCGCCCTCTATTTTTAAAAGCAATTTACGACAAAATCTTTATTCCCCGTATAGAAATAATTTTCTCACAAGCAGCCTTTTGCTCTTCATTTACGTGTTTTCCATATTGATCACCCACATTGCCGCCTTTCTGTATCGTTTTCCGACTCCAGAGGTGAATTTAGTGTCATACACGGGGCTTTTAATACCTGCTATAGGAATAGGAGGCTGTGGTTTTATTCCATATCCCGGGGCGCTTTTCTCAATTTACCTCTTAGAGCCAAAAAGAAAGAATCTTTGGATAATATTCGTATCACTGCTTGAAGCGATCTATATTGCTTCTCTGGTTATATACCCCCCAGCATATGTTGAGGTAAGAGAGGGGGTATTTGAATGGACTACTATTGAAGCTGCCGCACAGACAATATATCTCACACTGATAATAGCAGCAGTTCCTGTGGCGCTCTTTATAGCATTTGCGATCAAAAGCAAAGATAAAAGAAACAGAGCAAAAGGGATCTTTCTGGCTATATCATTCGCAATGCTGGCATTCTTTGTCACTGTGTGCGATGGCATCGGGGGCTATGTGCCCATAGGCATAAGAAGGGTCTTTATAGCCGTAGCTGTGGTCTTGCTCTATCTGGGTTTTGTCATGCCTTCATGGCTCTCAAATATCTTGAAGGTTTGATTGGATAATAAAATAAGAGGTGAGAGGGCTTTCCATATAGTGCCGAAAATAAAAAAAGTCTCTGACACTTTTAGAGAGAAAAAGATCCCTGTCATATATTGTAATGATGCCCATATCAAGGGCATAGATAGAGAGATCTCCTGTGGGAGTTGTAATGATAAAAAGGACTGAGAGGGTAGATAAGCGAAAAAGGCTCTATCCTATCTCAAGCATCCTGTCTAGTGCTCTCTTTGCTCTCACTCTGATCTCTTCAGGCACTGTTACTACATTTTTTCTCTGCTCCATCGTTTGAATCACCTTCTCAATGGTGGTCCTCTTCATATCGAAGCACACAGCCTCTTCTGAAAGGGGAATAAACTCCTTCCCGGGGTTCTGCTTCTTCAGAGGATATATCATTCCTGCCTCTGTGCCTATCACGAACCTCTCTCTCCTGCTTTCCTTGACATAACGCAGCATCTGTGCTGTGCTCATAACCCTATCAGCAAGCGCGGTAACAGAAGGTGTGCACTCCGGATGAACAATCACTTCAGCATCGGATCCCTTTCTGATGTCTCCCGCTTTCAGCCCGTTGTGCACATAGCAGTAACCCTTAGAAAGAATGACCCTCTTTTTTGTATGCGCAGAAACGTAATTGCCCAGATTTCTGTCCGGGACGAAGATTATGCTGCTCTCATCCATGGAGTTCACAACATCGATAGCGTTTGCAGAGGTGCAGCAGCAATCGCTCTCAGCCTTTACTGCAGCAGAGGAGTTGATGTAACAGACAACAGCTGCTTCAGGATGCTTTTCCTTCAGCTCTCTGAGAGCCTTTGCTGTTATCATATCGGCTAGAGGGCAGCCAGCGTTAATGTCTGTGAGCAGCACTTCCTTCCCAGGGTTCAATATAGCGGCGCTCTCCGCCATGAATCTGACGCCACAGAACACAATTGTGTCTGCATCAGTGTCTGCACACAGGCGAGAGAGCTCAAGTGAGTCCCCCACAAAGTCTGCAACTTCCTGAACCTCAGGTCTCTGATAGTTGTGCGCGACTATCACCCCATTCAGCTCCTCCTTCAGTCTCTGGATCCTATCCCTGTTATACTCTGCATTCAAAGCCACTTTATTCCCCGCTCCCTGGCTGCCTTCTCTGCCTCCTCATAGCCAGCATCTGCATGTCTCACAACACCTATGCCGGGATCACTCTTGAACACGCGCTCTATCTTTTTATCCGTAAGCTCACTTCCATCAAGCACAACCGTCATTCCGGCATGGGTTGAGTACCCTATGCCTACGCCCCCTCCATTGTGCATGGCAACCATATCAGCGCCGCTGGCACAGTTTAGCAGCGCATTTAGCAGTGGCCAGTCAGCTATCGCATCACTCCCATCCTTCATGCCCTCTGTCTCTCTGTATGGTGAGGCAACGCTCCCGCTATCCAGATGATCTCTGGTAACAGCTACTGGTGCCTCAAGCTCCCCTTTCCTCACCATCTCATTTATTATCTTTGCAAATCTATCTCGCTCTCCATAGCCCAACCAGCAAACTCTGGCAGGGAGCCCCTCGAATGGCACTTTCGCCTGAGCCTTTTTTATCCAGTTCGCGGTCTCTGGGAATTCCTTCATAGCAACCTCATCTGTCTTCAAAATATCCTCTTTATTGCCAGAGAGAGCAATCCACCTGAATGGCCCCTTTCCTTCGCAGAATAGAGGCCTTATAAACAAGGGAACAAAGCCCTTGAAGTCAAATGCATTGTCTATTCCTGCCCTTCTGGCCTGCTCCCTTATGTTGTTACCATAGTCAAAGACTGTTGAGCCCCTGCTCATGAAGCCCAGCATAGCTTTAACATGCTCTCTGACGCTGTCATAAAATAGCTTCCTGTACTTCTCAGGGTCCTCTACCCTGAGCCTGTCAGCCTCCTCAACACTCAGGCTCATGGGCACATAGCTGAGTGCATCATGGGCTGGTGTCTGATCCGTCACTATATCCGGTATGAAGCCTCTCTTAAGGATCTCCGGATAAACTTCAGCCGCATTACCTATGAGCGCTATTGATATAGCCTTTCCTTTTTCCTTTGCATCATTCGCAATACTGAGCGCTTCATCTGTGCTTCTCACCATAACATCACAATAGCCCCTCTCTATCCTCTTCTGAGCTCTCCTCTCATCGACCTCAACAACTATCGCTATGCCATCATTCATCGTTATTGCCAGAGGCTGCGCACCACCCATACCGCCCAGACCTGCACTGAGGGCTATCCTGCCCTTCAGCGACCCTCCAAAATGAAGGTTAGCGCAGGAAGCAAATGTTTCGTAGGTGCCCTGTATTATTCCCTGCGTGCCTATATAGCACCATGAACCTGCGGTCATCTGTCCATACATTGTGAGTCCTTTCTTCTCCAGCATTCTGAAATATTCCCAGTTTGACCAGTAGGGCACAAGGTTGGCATTCGCTATCAACACTCTCGGGCCAAACTCTGTCGTTTTGAATGTCGCAACAGGCTTGCCGGATTGTATGAGCAGGGTCTCATCGCTCTCAAGCTCTCTGAGCGCTTTAACAATAGCATCAAAGCACTCCCAGTTGCG
>JAXHST010000108.1:0-6303 GCA_034190325.1 Thermoplasmatota archaeon | reverse complement strand
CAACAGGCTCTTCCTCAGGTGCTTCCTCAGGAGCAACCTCTACTCTGAAGCACATGTCCACTATCCTACCCAAAACTGGTACGCGCGCACAAATTGCTGCTGGTATCTTTATGGTGAACCTGTCAATGATCCTCATAAAGAGCCTCACAAAGATGCCGAGAATGGGTATCCTCTCCAAAAGTCTTATGATGCTCCCTACCACCGGCAAACCTGCCCAGCTGTAGTAGCTGTCTCCCTGTCTTCTCGGTGCTGTCTCTGTTTCTTCTGGCACCGGAACAGGCGCTACTTCTTCAGCTCCTTCTTCTGGCACCGGAACAGGCATTACTTCTTCAACTCCTTCTTCAGCTCCTTCTTCCATTTCTTCCTTCGGTGGAAAGAGCTTTGAAACATCAGGTCCAACAAGAGCCAGTCCTGCGGCCTGCGCATCCTCGAACGTCTTGATCGTCTCGTTGGTCAAATAGACCGTCACGTTCGTTATAGGGTTGTTATCTACATCCCTCACATCTCCCGATATAGTACCGAATAACGGTACCTGCGGTGCTTGCTCATCTAGAGCTACTTCTTCCTGGGCAAAAACATTTATGCCTACTAGAAGAGAGCTCACCAGCATTACAACAAGCAGTCCGCTGAGAGCTTTTCCTTTCTTCGCTTCCATTTTTATCCCTCCTTATGAAACTTATGAGTTATTATGTTAACATGTATATATAAGTTTCGCAAAAAAGGGCCATATTTTCAAGTGATTGGTGCGAAACAAAATTCTGCATTTTATTAATATATCCTTATGCGCAGGAAACTTTTATATCCCCGACAACCAATATCCTTTATGCAAGGCAAATGTGATCTGTGTGGCTCTTTCAGTGAGCTTAACAGATGCCCTTCGTGTGGCAGACTTGTTTGTGGCTCATGCTTCGATTTTTCAAAGGGCCTTTGCATAGTCTGTGCGCAAGGCTCAAAGTTTGAGGAAAGAAAGGACAAAAGAGACTACATAGAATAAAGAAGGGAAAGGAGCTCTTTTTCGCGCAAAAATATGCTGCTCTTTTTCTCGAGCTCCGCTATCCTTGCTTTCCCATCTGTAAAATCTTCGCACCTCCCGAGCATAAAAACCTTTTTGCCCATTTTGCAAGCATCTATGGCTGCTTCTATATTCCTCATATTCCCGTAACCAACAGGAAAACCTGTAACGATAACAAAATCCGCCTTTTTTATAAGCTCCATACTCTTTTTAAAAGCCTCTTCGCTTATAGGAACGAATGGCTGTTCTTCTGCTATCTCTGCCCCGAGCTCTACAGCTTTTTCGTGATCCGAATCAAAGAGGTTCACAACACCAGCACTGATCTCAAAATCATATAGCTTTTCAAGCAGAGAAGCTCCTGTACCACCGCCGCATATCACATGCACCCTACCTCTCTTCTTACCATCTTTTCTCATTTCCTTAGCTATTGATAGCCCGACACCAAAAGTTTTTCTTATGAGCTCTTCCTTTATAACTTCCTCAGGTGAGCCAAAAGCTATCTGCTCTCCATCCCTGAGCAACAAAACCCTGTCAGAGAAATAAGAAGCAAAACTGACGTTATGGGTTGCCATCAGCACTATTTTTCCTTCGTTACATAGCTTTCTCAACAGCTCCATGACCTCAATTTGCGCTTTGATATCAAGATGTGCTGTAGGTTCATCGAGCAGTAAAATTTTTGTGCTCTGTGCGATGGCAAGGGCTATGAGCACCTTCTGCTTTTCCCCCCCGCTAAGCTCATCAAATGATCTTTCCCCTAAAGCATCTATGCCAACAACTTCCAATGATCTTTCTACAGCCCTGTTGTCTTCCTCAGAGGGCAAAGAGAACCTCTTTATGTGAGGCAGCCTTCCAAGCATGACAACATCTCTAACTAACAGGTCATAGCCCAGGGCAGAGCTCTGCTCTACGAAAGCAAAGCGTTTTGCTATGTCTTTGCTTTTCATAGTATGAACGCTTGCACCATCAATGTATACTCCTCCTAAATTAGGCTTTAGCGTAGCGCTTATACATCTCAGCAGTGTTGTTTTACCGGAGCCGTTCTGACCAAGGATAGATATGAGCTCCCCGCTCCTGGCATCAAAGCTTATGCCTTTAAGAACCTCTCTGTCAGCTTCGACATCAAAAGAGAACCTGACACCATCAATGCTTAACATTCCTCTGCCTCCAGACAAGGTATATGAAGAAGGGAGCCCCGCAAAGGGATGTTATAATACCTATAGGGAGCTCGTTTGGTATGAGAAGCATTCTTGCTGCAACATCTGTTAGAAGTAAAAATACGCCGCCGGCGAGAACTGAAAAGGGAACAAGCAGCCTGTGCTTCGGGCCTATGATCCTTCTGCACATATGCGGCACCATAAGCCCGACAAAACCAATTATGCCTGCAATGGAAACAGAAAAGCTTGTTATCATACAGGCAATAAGCAGCATGAAAAACCTTAACTTCCTCACATCAACGCCGAGATGCTGACTTTTTTCTTCCCCCAGGAGAAGAGAGTCCAGCTCCATAGCGAATGGAAAAACGAGAAGCACAGAAATGAGAAGGGCAACAACCAGAAAAAAGCTTTTTTGCCATGTCGCGAGGCTTAACCCCCCAAAGAGCCAGAAGAGCATTGAAGAAAATGCTGATAACCTGACAAAGAGCAGGAGAGATAGAAGAGCGCTAAGCAGTGTACCCACAGCTAAACCAACAAGCAACAAAGTCTCTATCCTCTCCCTCCATGCTATGGCATAGACGGCCATTGTAGCGGATACCCCTCCTATGAAAGCAAAGAAGGGCTCCAATGGTGATGGCGCAACCATTGCGGCAAAGAGGGCAGAGCCAGAGGATGTCCCCAGGATATATGGATCAACAAGGGGATTTCTGAAGATTGCCTGCATTATGACCCCTGCTAAGGCTAGAGCACCGCCGACAAGTATTGCTAGAAAAGCCCTGGGAGCCCTGAGATCCCATATAATATCAATGGTGTAGCCCTGCCCACCAATTGGCCCTGAGGGGCCTGAGAGCAGGGAGAGAGTGAAAGCCAATAGGAGAAGCAGGAGCTCAATGGAGAATGCTGTAGAGCTCTTCAAGTGCATCAGCCATCCTGGGCCCGGGCCTCGAGATGATATCATCATCTATGTAATACAATCTGCTGTTTCTAACAGCACCTATGCTGCTCCATCCAGGCCTCCCCTTTACAGAGGAGATCGTGGTAGAGGCATGTTTTCCCTGCGTTATTATTATGATATCTGGGTTTTCGGAGATCACAAACTCATTGCTTACCTCTGCATAAGGGCTTTTCAGCTTTTTTCCTATGTTCAAACCACCTGCCTTTTCTATGAGATCGCTACCAAAAGATCCCGGACCAAAGGTCCAGTATGGAAAAAATTCAAGATACACCTCAGGCTTTTCTTTTGCCAGAGCGGCCTTTTCCTCAACAGCTGCAACTCTTTCCTCAAAATCTCTTGCGGCAGCTTCTGCTTTATCCTTCACCCCGAGGACAGCTCCAAGCTTCCTCATGCTCTCTGCTATTCCCTCTATACGCTCTGGAGCAACAACGAAAACTTTTATTCCCTTCTCTTCTATAGCACTCACAACCTGCATGGGGGTAAGATCTGAGACTACCAAGAGGTCGGGTTTTAAAACCACTATCAGCTCAAGGCTGGGGCTTATATATCTGCCTACCTTTTGTATATCCTTAACTTCTGCTGGGAAATCGCTCTCGCTATCAACTCCCACCAGCTTATCACCGGCCCCTATGGCAAAGATAATCTCTGTAACGCTCGGAGCTATTGATACTATTCTCTGCGGGATCGATTGAAGAGAGATCTCTCTTCCATAATCATCGATAACCACTTCTCCATGATCATCCCCAACCACTTCAACAACCGGAAGAACCAGAAAGAGGGATATCAAACACACAGAGAGTTTCATAGAACTAATGACCCTTATTCTATATATCCTTAATTAAACGATCCTAGTCTTCCTGTAGGCTATGATAGATTTGAATCCCTGTGCGAGAGAATAGCAATAAAAATAAATAGGGAAAAACTCCTTACTTGTTGCGGGCCCGTAGCTTAGTCCGGTAGAGCGACAGGCTCATAACCTGCTGGTCGTCGGTCCGAATCCGGCCGGGCCCATTAATATGAACCAAGGATCTTCATGAAGGCCTTAACGCTCTCAGCAGGATCCCTGGCATCAGCTATAGCTGATATAACAGCTACGCCAGTGGCCCCGGCATCAATAACCTCTCTCACATTTTCGATGGTTATCCCGCCTATAGCAATTACTGGTATGGTTACGCTCTCACAGATTTTACGCAGTCCCTCTATACCTATCGGCTTTTCCTCAGGCTTATTTTTTGTTGCAAACACCGCTCCAGCACCCAGATAGTTTGCTCCCACATTTTCTGCCTCAACCGCCTCCTTAGGGTTATCAACGGAATACCCTATCATAAAGTCAGGGCATATGGCTCTTGCTAGAGAGAGAGGCATGTCTTCCCTGCCAATATGAACACCATCTGCACCGCATGCCAGGGCGACATCAATCCTGTCATCTACGATGTAGGTTGCCCTACCACTTACTATCCCCTTTATACGGCAAGCAAGCTCAACAGCATCCCTGGTTGATCCATCTTTTTTTCTAAACTGAACACAATCCGCCCCCCCTTCTATCGCAAACCCTGCTATATCTTCGTGGGTAAAGCGTTCATTCCTTGCCGTTATAACGCATAGCTTCATGGTTCAACCCCTGTGTCTAAGAAGGAAAAGGCGTGATCAAAGAAGACCTGTTGAAAGCTCGCTGGCCCTCTATAATCTAGGTTTTCACTGCACCTTTTCATCAACTCCAGGCCATGCATAGCGGCATAGAAGGGCTCCTCCACAGCAAGGAAACATGCGATAGCTGTTGTAGCCATGCAACCTGAGCCTGTTATGTGCTTCAGCATCTCACTACCCCCAACTATCTTCGCTGTACCAACTCCATCGGAGACAACATCCTCCCTTCCTGTTATCGCTATTGTACATGAGAGCTCCTTTGCCAGACTCTCGGCAATCTCTATAGCCACATCAACATTCCCCTCTCCGCTCTCTACGCCCCTCATCTCTGCGCTTTTACCTGCTATTGTGCATATCTCGGCAAAGTTTCCCTTTATAACATCTACGCCAATGGCGATTATATCCCTGGCAGCCTCTTTTCTTAGAGCGCTTGCTCCGCAACCGACAGGATCAAGGACTATCTTTTTATCTGCAGCTTTAGCATGTCTTGCAGCAACAAGCATACTATCTAACTGATCTCTGGTTATTGTGCCTATGTTCAAAAGCAGCACATCGGCTTTATCAACTATCTCCTCAACCTCTTCCTTTGCGTAAGCCATCACTGGCAGCGCACCGAGAGCAAGGGTAAAATTAGCTGTCAGATTTGTGACAACAAGGTTTGTCATATGGTGTATCAGGGGCTTCTTTTTTCTGAGAGCAAAATAGGCTTCTTTGAGATCCATGAAGATAAGGAGTTTGTTCGTATAAAAAGCTAATTAATGCAATGTAATGTAATGTAATGTAAGGAGACGCCCGCAAAAAAATTTAAGAGAAAAAATATCGTTATCGATGAAAAAAGCAGTTGTGTTAATCGCGATGCTGCTAGCGCTTTTTATTCCTGTTTTGATAGATGTGCGCATTGAAGGCAGAGAGCATAACCGGTGGTGAAGAGAGAATATATTATGCCTCTGAGATCATATATGAATGGATAGCTGATAACATAAGGTACAGGACAGATAACGACCTCTACCCCAAGGGAGCTTTCAGGACGCTTGAAGAAAGGGTGGGGGACTGCGACGATATGAGCGCTCTGTTCTGCTCCTTGGCGAGGAGCATAGGGATACCATGCTACGTGGTGGATGGTTATGTTGTAAACAGAGCTGGGGATCTACCGTATGCTCACACATGGGTAGCTGTTATTGTGCCAGGCGAAGAGAGGATATTTGATGCTTTAGCTATAGATCCTGCCTTCAGAGAGTTTGGTTATAAGAATGCTAATAAGATAGTTGTTGGCTTTGATCCTGGGAGCAGTGAATACATGCAGAAGGCATACAGGGCTTTTAAGTTATGTTGATGATAGGGATCCTCTCTATGACGTAAAGAAGAGATACAAAAGAATGAAAGAGATAGGAATTTAAACATTAAAGATTCTTTCTCTATATGATAGATCTAAGTGCATATGGAATAGACATGAAATTAGATGAAGAAACTATGGAGCTCGCAGGATTTAATGGGAAAAGGGACATAAGAAAATTTGATGAGATAAAAGATCTTTT
>JAXHST010000107.1:0-2915 GCA_034190325.1 Thermoplasmatota archaeon | reverse complement strand
ATTGAGACCAGCGACGCTATGAGCGTCACGACCACGACCCACAATCCACTGACAATTTTGCTAGCCATTATTTCACCAATAATAATGGGCTCTAATCCTATTTAAACTTATCTAATACAACTCACACACGACTTTGCCACAGCTGCATAACGACAACCATAGAAAGTTTCAGTATAAGAATCTATATAAAAATCAAGAGCTTTGCTCTTTCCATGAAGTATGCCATTATTTTCGTGCTGCTCTTCATCTCTCTCGCTACCGCACAGCAGACGAATCTTTCACAGCTCACACCGCAGGTCACACCAGCCCTTTTATTTCTCAACCCACTGGCTCTTCCGCACAATGAGCAGAGAAAAGAAGAGACAGTATGCTGCAAGAATCACAAACGAGAGCAGGGTTGTTGTCCGTGAAAAGCTTTCCGCCCCCACAGCAACACGAGATAGATGCGCCATGGAAGAAGTCGGGATAAGCAGAACAGGCGCCTGGATAGCAGAGGGCAGAAGTGAAACGGGATAGTAGACGGGAGGGAGCATAGCCAGGACTACCTGCAGACCGTTTGCCACGGCACTTATGTATATCATATTATTTATGTATGTGCTAATAAAAAAGCCCATCAGAACACCAGCGACCCATGAAAGAGAAACAACCCCAATCAAACTTAAAAAACCGATCCAGCCAAAAGGTTGGAAAGAGCGCAACAGAATAATCATCAGAAGAAGGGGAGGCACCAACGGCAGGGATATGCCTATTGCCTTTCCAAAACTGTAAGCAAGAGGGGATATAGGAGAAGAGACAAAGAAATAATTGAACTTTATAGCCTTGTCGCGCACCACATATTGTGGTAGGTTCACCATTCCTCCATTAATAGAGAACACAACAATTCCGCCGATTATTGCGTGCACCTCACTTCCTGAGCCCCCTATAATCCTGAAGATTATCATCATTCCTAAAGGCTGTAAAAGGAGTATAACAGACCATAAGGGATTTCTGATAAAGGGTTTTAAATTGATACATACAACTCCAAGAAGTTTGTTAAGTTTGCTCATCTTTCCCTCCTACCTTTAAAAAGAAGAAATCTTCAAGCGTAACACGCTCAATGCGAAATGGCACATCCATGGACAGGAGCTTTTCACCCACGGCCTTTGGATCGGTTGTGTAAATTAAGGACTGATTGCCATGCGATATAACGCGTTCACTAAAAAACTTCATGCACTCATAAGCCTCCATATCAACCACAACCTTTATGTCGAATCCAAGAGTGCCTAGGAGGTCTTTACTGCTCCCCTGCGCTACGATCCTGCCTTCATTTATAAAGATGATCTCATCGCTTAAAGCCTCTGCTTCATCCATATAATGGGTTGTGAGAACAAACCGCCTATCTTTTATTGAAGAAAGGAGATCCCAGGTTAACCTTCTTGCTACGGGATCGAGGGCTACCGTTGGTTCGTCAAGGAATATCAGCTCAGCATCTGTCGCCAGCGCCATACCTATCAGGATTCTTCTTCTAAACCCTCCTGAGAGTTTGTTTGCAGTTATATTTCTCCTATCCCAGAGGTCTAGATCTTCTAGAGTCTCTTTTGCCCTGGAAGCAGCCTGAGTCCTGGAAAAACCCCTGGCCCACAGGTAGTACTTTATGTGCTCCATCGGTGTAAGATCTGGTTCAGGATCCGCTTCCTGCGGGACTATTGCTATGAGAGTTCTCAGATCCTTTGCCTCCTTAACAACGTCATATCCAAGCACGAAGGCTCTTCCTTCAGAGGGATAGAGCTCTGTGGAGAGGATTTTTATCAACGTTGTTTTCCCTGCCCCATTTGGACCGACGAACGTAACGATCCTGTGATCTTTGATAGAAGCATTGACCCCATCTAGAGCTACCGCGGTTGAGTACTTTTTAGTGATCCGCTCAAGCTCGATCATACGCACCTCGCATAGATTTGGATATGCTTATCAAAGCAGTAGTTGTAAGGCAAGCACTTCGGAAGCAGTTCGTTTTACCCCTGGCTAAAGAATCAGCGATGCATTCTCCACCGCAAAATGAAGCGCAGTTTCTACACTTTTCGTAATCCATTGGATTCCACCTTCTCAATTTCTCCCGATTATCAAATATTATTCCCTTATTTAAAATGTTCCCTATCCTGAGGTTTTTCCTTGAGTTCCTAGTATACAGTCTAAGAAAGATAGAATTCCCTAAAATTGCTGTAGTCTGTTCTGAGGTTAAATTCACGGCTATCTTGTCTAGATTTGTTCTCGGATACTCCAGTACTTTTTGTTAGATCTTCCTGTTAACCCTTTGATTCTTCCCCAGATAATGGTAGGTCATGACTCCGCGCTTTGTCTTGTTTCTGACCCCGAGTGGGTCAAGGTGAACATGTGTTAAATCAACCGGGGGATAATTGAAGAGATGACGAGATGCTTTCAACCCGTTATAACCAACCTGTTGTAGTTGTTATAGCGATGTAATTATGGTGAAAAGCAGATCTTTCATTGCTCTTTTTCACTGCGTAGCAGCTGAGATCCAAATGATCTTTTCGATAAGACGTGGGATCCTTTAGGAATCAACACCTTTTTTAAAAAGCTTAAAAGGTTTTTCTTGCCTATACTCCATTGACAAACTAAACCATAAAAGTTCTCAACTGCGGTAAAGATCCTGATAAAATTTTAAAAAGATAGTTCTTTCACTACACAACCAGCCTGATAGCCAGGATTATCCGGTTAAACCGCATATTTACTACTGGCAGCACCTTTGCTACCCGAAAGGTCTTCCATGTCCTGTTTTGAGCTAACGTAACAGATTTCAGGGCAATGAAAAAGAGCCCAAAGATCTTGTCCATCTTATAGAAGCTCAGGGTAGAAGCACGGTCTTAGTTTAGATGTGCTTAAAAATATCTGTGAGCTTCTCAGGGGCGATCTTTGAC
>JAXHST010000106.1:0-7365 GCA_034190325.1 Thermoplasmatota archaeon | reverse complement strand
CATTTCGGTAGGCATTGTGGTAGATGTACCTCCCATAGCTACAAGCAGGATTATAAGAAATATCGGAAATGCTATGCCCACAGTCACATATGCCTCAGCCATAACGCTTATACTCGATATGATTCTTCTGAGGTTTTCTCTGCTCTCGGACATGGCTTCTACAGCTTTTGCGGTAAAATAAGATCTGAGCTCACCCCCCGAATTTATTGTTGACACCATACCCTGGAGAAACTCCCTCCACCTGGATGAGACACTTCTCTCTATGGCGTCATTTATCGCAGATATCGCATCCATGCCGAAGAGAACCATATCTGTGTATATTCTCCTTGACTCCTCTGCGACCTCGCCGAAAGCTGCCTGCCTGCTGAGGGAACCAAAGATCTCATGGGGCGTTATGGTTGTTGCCGCCATGGCGCTTATAAAGCTCAGTGCAGAAGGGAGTGCTTCATCTATTTTTCTCTGTCTGGCTTTTACCCTGGAGCCAGGCTGGGTTATGAAGAAAATCAGGGTTACTGGAGCTATTATGAAGGATATCATGAAAGAGAGCAGCAGAATGAAGGTTACGGGGTTTGCTATAGTGCTAAGTATGTTCTGCGGAGAGAGAGAAGAGAGCGAGGGGAGAAAGATTGCATAGCCAAGACCATAAATTGAGTAAAGCACTATAACTAGCATCACGGCAAAGGGTATAAAAAATAGCAGAAAGAAAGTAAGCCACATAACTGACTTGTAAACCTCCCCTATTATACCCATGTTCGCCTTTTCGAGGAGTCTATCGTATTCGGGATTGTGCTTGAACAGTTTGCCTAAAATTTTATAGCAAAAGCGCTGATAACTATTCAACGCCATCTTCATCACCTATTGTTTTTATCCTCTCCCCGAGGGTATTTATATCCTTTTGCTCTACGTCCGCTTCTATTCTCCTAAGCACCTCATTTTTGTCCTTGTAGTAATCATACACGAGCTCTGCGAATTTTATGTAATGCCTTAAGTTGCTCTCCTGCGACCACTTGATCACCTTAATTCTGTTGTAGAACTCCTCACTCATCTCCTCTCTTGTCATGCTGTTCATATCCGCTATTTCTCTCAGTAAAACACTGGAGCTCACCATCTCCTGGGTATCTGTAGCAGGATCCCATTTAAACAGCTCGTTTGTCAAAATTTCATTGGTCTGCGGATCTATACCAACGATCTCGGTGACCTCTGTTATGCGCCTTGCTCTCTTTCCGTTTATGAGAACGATCTTCTGAACGCTCACAACATTCAGGCTTGCCATCATCATGTGGGGTATATTTATGGGGGGATGCACGAATCTGTGAACTAACGACGCTACCGAGTCTGCATGGAATGTGGAGTATGTTGAGTGGCCTGTTGCCATAGCCTGGAAGAGAACCGAAGCTTCCTCACCTCTTATCTCCCCCACTATTATGTACTCCGGCCTCTGCCTCAGAGCAGCCTTCAGGAGGTCAAACATATCTATCTCTCCAACAACCTTACCTCTCACAACCTCGCCCACGATACCAACACGCTGAACGCTGGGTATCCAGTTCGGATGAGGGAGGTTCAGCTCTCGGGTATCCTCTATGGACACTATTTTATCTTCCATGGGTATGAAGAGGGTTATTGCGTTTAGCGTTGTTGTTTTACCTGCAGCTGTGCCCCCCGACACTATAGCACTCTTCTTGTACTGGACTATCAACCAGAAGTATGCCATGATCTCTACACTGGCTGTACCCAGGTTTATCAGGTCTATGGGGGTGTAAGGCTCCACTCTAAAACGCCTTATTGAAAATGTCGATCCTTTGGCGGTAACCTCTTTGCGCAGAGTTAGCTGGATCCTTGAGCCATCAGGCAGGGTAGCATCCAGCATTGGACTGGTTACGGATATTGCTCTTCCAGCGAGCTGCGCAAGCCTCATAACAAAGAGATCAAGCTCTTCAGCTGCTTCGAAGAGTGTGTTTGTGCGCAGGGAGCCAAAATCCCGGTGAAAGATGTAAATAAAGATCCCGGGGCCATCGCAGGATATATCTTCCAGATAAGGATCCAGCATGAGCACGTTTATCTTCCCATAACCCAAAAAGTCCCTATCAATATAGTAGAACAGCTTTTTCTTTGATATGGGGGACAGCTTTAAACCATAGTCTGATATTATGTCATTGAAGCTTCTTAGAAGGTATCCTCTTGCATTCTTCGTCTCCATCGATTCAAGCGGGATCTCTATGCTTTTAGTAATAACTCTCTCTATGAACTCCAGGGTATCTCTCTCCTCTTTCGATAGCTGTGGCTCTATTACGTTATATGTCTGCTCATGTGCCTCTTTATCACTGACTATTCTCACATAAGCATAACCATCGATTATTGTATAAAAAGAGAGCTGCTCATACCTTTCTTCCAGGGGCTCTACAACAACTGCAGGCTCATCTGTGAACTCCAGCTCTTCATCACTGGTCTGGGACTCCACTTTTTCTGCGCTGCTCTTTCTTCTTAAGGTTGGGAAGGAAAACCTTCTCTTTGCCTTTTTTTCTTCCCGGGGCTCTATCTCCTCTTCAGGCTTCAAAGCCTCTATCTCCTCTTCAGGCTTCAAAGCCTCTATCTCCTCTTCAGGCTTCAAAGCCTCTATCTCTTCTTCAGGCTTCAAAGCCTCTATCTCTTCTTCAGGCTTCAAAGTCTCTATCTCTTCTTCAGTTTCTTTTTCAACTCCCCCTTCTTCTATGCTCTGGATCTTTTCACGGAGTTCTCTCAATTTTTTTTCAAGCTCTTCTTCTGCCATCTTTAATACCATATTAACTAATTTATTTATCAATCTTTCTTTTTTCAGATGTCTGTTACTCTGTTCATTGCGTTATGGATACATTGCGATTCACTCATTTCTCGCATCAAAAATTTCCCCACTCCTGAAATCTATCATGGCTTTAGCTGAATTGTCGGTAGAGGCAGCTTTTTCTCCATTTACATAGAGAACAGTAACGCCTTCACTGCAATTGAGATCACACCCCATGCCTCTATATTCGAAATGGAAGCTGCTGTTACCAAAGGGAGGGACAGCTATGCCAGCAGTTCCATTCACCGCAGGCCAGAAACCAAAGCCACCAGGAAGTAAAGCAGCCCCCGGCATGGAGCTCCATCCCTGTTTAAAGCCCCATGTTCTTGCTCCCGATGCAGGCTCCGGCGTGTACCATTCCACGGGTGTAAGCCATTGCTTGCTCAAGGAATACTCCCACCACCGTGTGAGGGGGTACTCCCAATCCTTATCCCCAAACCAGAGCCTTGCAAAGGCGTTTATTCCGTCCAGATATGGCCAGTCAGAGCCGTTGTGATAGTGGTATGGTATGGCGCTCGCCTCAAATGTATCACCCCCCCTTCCATTAACACCCAGAGGATAGGTGGAATACAGAGGATAACAGCACATAACACCCCAGTCACCATATGGCTGGGCTCTGTTGTTCTTTGTGTTTAGCATCTGTGTCGCTCTCTCAAAATACCTGTTGCGCTGGCTCTCATTGGCAACACCATAAAGAATTGCGATAAAGGTATCTTCATTCAGGTGATCCTCTACATGGTATGGCACATCTCTCACGTAATCGATGTAATAACCCAGCTCATCACTCCAGAATTTGTCATTTATGGCCTTTTTTACCCTTTCAGCTTCTGCTGCTAACTCCTCATACAGGCTCTCATTCCTCTCTCTTGCTATCTCTGAAGCGCACACGAGAGCTCTGTAATACAGGATGGAGTCATAAGCAATCTCAGGATCTCTATAAACCTGATCGGCCCAGTCCCTCTCACAGCGCCATGGCTTCTCCGGCAGGTGGTTCTCATTGCTATCCGTGTTTTCTAAATACTCCAGGCATTTCAGAGCTTTAGCCCAGACGCTCATGTTTCCTGCATTTTCATCCAGTATTCTTAAGTCACCAGTCCATGCTATGTAATCATAAAGAAGCATGACAAAGTAAGAGGGAGAATCATAGTGATCGCTCCACCAGTCAGAGCCATCAAACAAAACACCGCTCGCACATTGTCCATCGTCATGCACCCCCTTCGATAGAGTCAATAACTGCTCCCTTACTATCTGCGGAGCAAAGGGAAGCAGGATCTGAGAGGTCCAGTAGGAATCCCTGAAGTATGTCCTTGCAGGCTCCCTGTACTTTGTTCCTGCGAATAGCCCTTCTGTACCATTTGAGACCTTGTATGAAGAAAGGGCACAATCTAAAGCACCTGAGAACATGGTCTCGTAGAGGCTGTTCTCGGCGCTGAACCTGCTATCTATCCAGTCAGCTCTTTCAAAGGCCTTTTTAAAAGATTCGTAGGGTTCTGAAAAGCTATCTGAAAACTCTAGAAATACAGGCTTATCGATCTCAAAGTTGATGTCAACACCATCCGTAAAAGAGGTGTAGTTTTTCCATGGAACGCTGGAGGTTATGTATAGATTTCCTATCCTCAAACTATCATTCTGCTCTGAAATGTTTCCGTTTTTATATACGTGTATGGTAAGGCCTATCCTCTCTCTCTTCTGGGGTATGATGCTCTGAACAAGCCCGCTCTCATTGCTGCAGCACGTCACAGCTATCGCTCTGGGGTTAGAATAGTATAGAGCAAATATGTTTGATCTCGAGAATGCGGCTGAAGGCAGCATGTATCTATCATAAGAGCTAATTTCGGTTCGTGTCACTTCCAGAAGGGGATCGCTCACATTAGCTATCCAGAGCTTTTCTATACCGCAAAGAGCGTCACTCCGGGCTATGATGTGCTCATTACCATAATCATAGGTCAGCGATTTTTTTGGATTTGTTATGAACCTTGTGTCGGGTGCTTCGAAGCTCTCCATAACCGATGTGTACATCTCATTCTCACCCTCCTCAACGCATCCAGCAAAAATGCTGATAAAAAAAAGAAGCGCTAAGAAAATTACGCCCTTCATGAATCGATAATGTAGAACTCATTAAAAAGCTTTTTGAAAGCGAAGAAATATATGATCTCACCCAATTTAAAGATAGCAAAGAATGTGAAAAAATAGTAGATCAGGATCCCCTTCCAGGGTAGACCGAAAAGACCTTGTTCAGCATTACTCCAGAAGCCAGAGAGCATGCCATAGCTCTCACCAAGGAGTGCCGTGAAAGATATCCCTAAGTAATATGTAAGATAGAACAGCATTCTGTGTTTATCCTTTAGCATAATCCATTCAAGCACTATTGTAACTATTCCCGTAACAACCAGAGCATTAATCCCTGTCAAAGAAAAAAACCAGCCCGCAGCAGGAAAAGCATACCCAAGAACAGCTCTCAGCAGACCACACAGGGAGCCTATAAAAAGAGGTAAGAATGCTCTCTCTCTTTTTGCTGCAAGAAAGGATAAAATTAAAATAAGGACATAGAGAAAAAGCAGTAGATCTACCATTTTCCCACCAGCATTCTTATAGCGCTGCCAAATTTTATGGCAAAATAAAAGAAGAGCACATAGCCAAATAGAATAACACCAGCAAGAGAACCAAAACCGGGATAGCCCCAGTGCCCTTTCTGGATGCCTGAGATCTCCATGAAAGCACCAACAATTATACAACTGATAAAGAAAGGTAACAACACTCTCAGGCTCTTCCTGCCCTCTATTCGGGCCTCAAATATGAGAGAGAACATCAGGAATATGAGAGCCGTAAATATGGTGATATTGGGATCTCCAAAAAAGAGCTCCAGCAGGATACCTGCTAATGAAGTAAAGGGGAGAGCCATGATCAGAGGCATCAGAGCCCATAGCGCTCTACCAGCTCTACTCTGTTTTTCTAACCTCGTTCCGATATACGCAAAGATCAACGAAAGAAGAAGCACGATGCTCCACAGGTATAGAGGCATGCACCGGTTATGAATTGTATAGATATAAAATTATTCCAGCGCTCTCTTCAGCGCCTCCATGGTGGCAAAACAGTTTGCAAGCTGCGCGCTATAACCCATGTGCCCTATGCGTATAACCTTACCTTTCAGCTCGCCCACGCTTCCAGCTATGAGAATTCCGTAATTCTCCATCTTCTTTACAACGTCCTTTGATGGAGATTTTATGGCTGTAACGGTGTCAGAAGCTATGCTCTCACTCTCTGGCCAGAGCTCTAAACCAAGGTTCTTTATTCCTTTCCTTATACAGTCAGCAACTCTCCTATGTCTCCTGAAAACATTCTGAAGCCCCTCCTCCAGGATTGCGTTCAGAGACTCGTTCAGTGCATAGATCTCTGAGATAAAGGGGGTGTAGGGAAAGCTCTTTTTGTCCCAGGCGTCCCTCCAGTCAAGGATGCTCAGATAAGAGCCCCTCAGCCCTACTCTTTCCATAGCTTCCCAGGCGTCATCGCTCACAGAGATCATTGAGAGCGCTGGGGGACAGGAGAGGCATTTCTGAGATGCTGTTATGCATAGATCTATGCCAGAGCTCTGTGGTTTTATATCAACACCTCCAAGAGATGAAACTGCGTCAACTATTGTTATTACTCCGCGTTTCTTAGCTTCATTGCAGATGCTCTTCACATCGTTCATTGTTCCTGCTGGTGTCTCGCAATGAACGACCGTTAACGCCCTGTACTCCCTTTCATCCAGCTTTCTCTTCACCTCCTCTACGTCTATAGCTTCATTCTGCGGGCATGCAAGCTCATCAATCTCCGCACCCCTGGCATAGCCGCCAAAGCTCTTCCCGAATGGCCCGGAGTTCAGAAGGAGAAGCCTATCCCCCTTAGAGAGAATGCTGCGCACACTGGCTTCCAGGCCAAGAACGCCCTCCCCCTGAAGAATAACAACATCATTTTTCGTCTGATAAACCTTCTTGAGCTTATTTTGAGTATCATCAAAAAGCTCGATAAATCCGCTATAGTGATGATGCACCAGCGGGCTAGATAGAGCTTTCAAAACCCTGGGAGAGACCTCGGTAGGCCCAGGAGTCATCAACAGCTTTATGCTCCCTCTAGCACTGTCTGCATCAATTGTGTGCTTTTGATCCATAAATAAAAGCTCTTCATGAGTATTTGTTTTTTGTTCCCTTTTTTATCCTCAACCTGTCAAAACGATAGAAATATCAATCAAAAGTATGCATCCATCATATGCGCTATGAACTTTTGTGCACCAGATGCAACAGGAGGGCAGAGGAGGGAGATGTGAGGTGCAGATGTGGTGCCCCGCTGACCGTTAAATATAGCATCGAAGGCAGATGGAGGGACGATAACAAAGAGAGCATAGCCAGATACCTTGCTCTCCTGCCAGTGGAGAGCCTGCCTCAGATGCACACCGGCTGGACTCCCATAGCACAGAGATCGAATGCTATTTTTAAGATGGAGTACCTCAGTGCTGGGGGATCATTTAAGGACAGGGGCGCATGCATAGCAACCGAGAAGGCGAAAGA
>JAXHST010000105.1:0-4676 GCA_034190325.1 Thermoplasmatota archaeon | reverse complement strand
TTGCCTTTTTTAGCATGAATATCTTGCAATCTATGCATGGATTCATGTTTTTACCATATCCAAATCTGGGCTTCTTAACAAGCTCCATATATTCTTCATGGCATTCCATCACTCTGATGCTCACATCAAAAGCTTTTCCCATCTTCAGCGCCCATTCTATGCCTGTAAAGGGTGTTTTGAAGATTATGGGTATAACTTCTATCTCTTGATCCAGCATCAGCTTTGTTGCTATAGCGCTATCAAGCCCGCCAGAGATGAGG
Organism: Thermoplasmatota archaeon; assembly: GCA_034190325.1. Lineage (GTDB taxonomy): Archaea > Thermoplasmatota > UBA186 > UBA287 > UBA287 > UBA287. Next base: position 4,416 of record JAXHST010000105.1, on the reverse strand, counting down.
CCTATCGCTCTCACCTTTGCGGTGCCTGCAGCTATATCCTCCACTGATCCCATAGCCACTCAGTGCTCAGATATCTCTCAGCCATATCAGGCAGTATAACAACAACCATAGATCCTTTCTTGAATAGCTCTCTTGCTTTTATAGCGCCGCACACAGCAGCCCCGCTCGATATTCCAGCAAGGATCCCTTCTTCCCTCGCAAGCCTGAGCATCATATCCGCGCTCTCCTCTGCGCTGACCTTTATTATCTCATCTATGAGATCCATTCTGAAGACCTCTGGCACAAAGCCAGCACCTATACCTTGAAGCCTGTGCGCCTTAGCCTCCATGCTCTCACCGGCTCTTGCTGCTGTCAAAACGGGGCTCTCGGCTGGCTCAACGGCTATCGCTTTTAGATTTTTCTTCTCTTTCAAAGCTTCGGCTATCCCCGTGATCGTGCCTCCGGTTCCAACCCCTGCAACCACTCCTTCAACCAGACCGTCAGTATCTCTCCATATCTCCATGGCTGTTGTCCTCCGGTGCGCCTCAGCATTTGCCCTGTTCCCAAACTGATCGCACATATAATAGCCACGCGCCTTAAGCTCCTCAGCCTTTTCTATCGCGCCCTTCATTCCTCTATCTGCGGGCGTGAGCAAAACCTCTGCGCCCAGAAGCTTCATAACCTTTACTCTCTCCTGCGACGCGCTTTCAGGCATTGTTATTATGAGGTTGTATCCTTTTATGGCACACGCCCATGCGAGCGCTATGCCCGTGTTGCCGCTTGTCGGCTCCACTATGCCCTCTTTTATCATTCCCTTTTTCTCTGCTTTCTCCAGCATCGCCATACCTATCCTATCCTTAGCGCTGTTCGCCGGATTGAAGAACTCAAGCTTTGCTATGATCTCTAGCCCGAGATCATCAGAGATCCTGTTTAACCTTACCAGGGGCGTTCCACCGACAAGCTCTCCTATGCTCTTAGCTATCTTCATGTTTTCCCTCCTTTGTTTTCCTCATCTGTCTCCTTTATCACTCTCTCCAGCTCCTCTATCCTTCTCTGCATATCGACAAGCGTCTCCACCAGGGGATCCGGGAGCTTCTCCCTGTTATTATTTGGCTCAACACCTTTAACTATCCTTCCTGGCACACCAACGACGGTGCAGTTTGGTGGCACGTCCTTAACCACCACAGATCCTGCCCCTATCTTCACATTATCCCCTATGTTTATGTTGCCCAGTATCTTTGCACCTGCGCCAGCAACAACATTTTTCCCTAATGTAGGGTGCCTCTTCTGCTTTTCCTTTCCTGTCCCTCCAAGAGTAACACCCTGGTAGAGGACACACCCCTCTCCCAGCTCTGCTGTTTCACCTATAACCACGCCCATGCCGTGGTCTATGAAAACACCCTTTTCTATTCTTGCCCCCGGATGTATCTCTATGCCAGTTTTATGCCTCCACCTCTCGCTCCTTTTCCTTGCCCATCTCCTGTGCCCTGCATTCCATAGCATGTGCGTAACCCTGTGGTGGTATAGCGCTTTAAAGCCAGGGTATTTTTTGTTCAGAGAGTCATCCTGGGCTGCTGGATCGTTCTCTTTTATTGCCTTGAGGGCTCTCTCTATCCACTCCTTCCTGCCCTCTCGCAAGAGCATGTATCCTCTGATCAGTTCAAACATCCTTTCCTCCTATGCTTTTCACATTTATGAGCCTGTTGGTTTTCGGAATGCGCCTGGCGATCAATAGAGATAATGCTATGGAGCTATATGGCGGCACATCTAAAGCCAATCAAAAATAGAGCAAGATATAAAAGAAAAGGGGTGGCTTAGAACAGGTTCTGCCACCATTGATCGTAGCCCACAGCCTCACCAGAGGTCTTCTCTTTTGTGTCTATCTCCTCTTCGACATGCTCATCCCACTGGGTGCTCCCGGATAGACCGAGCTCTGCATAATTGGTGAAGTTTGTTTCGTCTCTTTCAAGCGGCATCCATATGCTCATACCACCCGCTTCGTCGTAGCCTCTTCCATAGTTCTTGGCGATCACAGCACCATCTATAGAGCGCTTCAGATCTCCTGCCTTAGAGGTTATGTCCTCGCCCAGGTTCGCCTTTTCGATATTGTCAGCGAACGCGTAAAGATCTCCGTACTCATCGTCCCTAAAACGCAAAGCATCTTCATAAGCTTCAAGCGTCTTATCCTTATTTTCCGCGGAGCTAAGCTCCCCGAGAAGCGCATCAAGATTATTCGTTATCTCAGAGATCTTCTCCGTCTTTACTGCGGATAGCGTTGGTCCACTGTAGCTCTTAACCACTGTTTTTGCCAGCTCTTCCGGGGAAGCACCCTTAAAAGCAGCAGCCACTATAGGATCATAGGTCCATCCCGCACCAGGCTCTACCTCCTCAGACCCTATCAGTATGTCTGCATCATCCTGGTACTGGTGAGCGTGCTCCGCCATCTGCATCAAGCAAGCATCAAATCCCATTATGTCCTGCTTTGGTGATGAAGAGTGGACTTTATCCAGCTCCATGGGTGTGAGAGCATCGTAGTCATCGCCGTAGTCATAACCGACGCTCTTTGTGCGCCCATCACTCTCAGTTACCTCGCCTCCTTCCCATTTCCATCCGCTTCCATGGTTCCAGTATATGACTGCAGTGTTGTTTGCAGAATACTCATTTGTGGCCCATGTTATGAAGTCTGTAGCGGACTGTGGATCCCCCATGTTCACCTCTCCGAGATCCTGAACCGCAGTCGAGTCTATTTTCCTGGGGTCCTTTGTCTCTTCTGTCATGTCCGGCGTTATGACATACCTTCTTGTGCCTGTCCAGTCACCATTCGAATCATCATCATACTGGGGGCTTTGAGCTCCATCCCATCGATCAACCTGAACCACAACAGTAGCCCTGGAGCTCACCTCATCTGCGGTCTGCTGTCTTATCTGCTCCTCCATTTCTGGGGTCACCGTAGTGCCCCCTAACCTCTCGGCTTCTATCCTTTTATCTGCCTCTTCATCGATGGCGTTATTTAGCCCCACCTCCATTTCATTTATATCATCTATTGCAAAGCTTTCGAGATCATTGTCAGCAGTCATGTACACCATCACGAGCCAGTCTCTTTCCTGTTCTGCCTCTGTCTGGTCGGTCTCTACTGTGCTCTGGGCTGCAGCGACAGAGGTAAAGAGCATCAGAGTGATTATTACCGCCCATTTCATTCTATCACCTCTATTCTTTCACTGAAATCCTCCATATCCCCATCGTAAGTAACAACAAGCATTGGACCCTCCTTAAAGGGCTCGTCCATGTGAGAGGTATCTATGACTCCTGTGACGCGGACTTCTTTGTCAGCCAGAGGATTTACATAGTCCTGCCATTTATTCTGGAGCTCTCTGTACTCTTCAAAAGTTTCAGTCTGCTCCGCTATTTTATCAGACTCTACCCATATCTGCACATCTATCCCATTACCTTCTTCATCATATACCCCATATATGTCTCCTCTCATCCATCCATAACCAACCCTTGAGCCAAAGGTTCCCTCAACTGTTACGGTCTCATTTTCGTATTCTTCAGGATCATCAAGTATGTCCTTTATCTCCGTCACCTGAACCTCCGTCTCCCTCCCGAATATCCGGTCTATGAGATCTCTCAGCGGTCTCTGCGCTGCAGCGACAGAGGTAAAGAGCACCATACAACCGATTGTTGCAACCAAGATTTTCCCTCTCATAATATATTATTTGGTTTTTAATCTATTTATAAGTTTTTACAAATCGGTCGGCTGAGGAAACTGGACCTAAGATCTTTTGAACTCTTCGCTCATGCAGAGGTGGTTATTCTTACTCCATCAACAAGAGCCCATGGTGCTATAACCGGCACTTCGGTCTCCCACCAGTATATGTGCTCTCTCTCCCTGCTCATCGCCCTTATGGACCCGAGCATTCTCTCAAGGCTGTCATTCACACGAAGATACTTCAGAGATCCCTTTACCTCGCCATTCTCAACAAGCAGGGCACAATCTCTTGGCATCGTTGAGAACTCTGCGGTTCTGTAGTTCTGGAATCTCGTGTACCATGTGTTTGTTATAACTATGCCCCTTTTCATCTCTCTTATGAGCTCCTCCACAGATTCTTTGCCCTCTCTGACATCCCCGCACCACGGCGTTGGGGATATTATTCCGGCATTTCCGGTGCTTTCTCTATTGTGCTTCCTTGCATAGGTTGTGTTGTATAGATATGTCCTCAAGGCGCCATCCTCTATGACTGCATGCCTTCCCGTCTTTACACCCTCATCATCGAAAGCCCTTCTATTAATTGAAGGTAAAGTGGCATCATCGTATAGGCTGAAAGCTTCATCAGCCACTTTTTTGCCCTCTTTACCTGCCAGAAAAGACATGCCTGACTCGACAGCATAGATGGAAGAGAAGCCCAGGGCGCTGTCCACCATGTTTGAGAATGCCAG
>JAXHST010000104.1:9316-24235 GCA_034190325.1 Thermoplasmatota archaeon | reverse complement strand
TATTGAAGCATCTGAGAGAGCACCAGAGCTGGTGGATGGAATTGTTGTCAATCTAAAAGACGGTTTTAAGATGGCGATGTCAATATTGCCGACAATATTGTCGATAGGGCTTATAGGTCTTCTGCTTGCGAATTTTACTCCGGTATTTGATGCAATAGCGTGGATCTATTATCCATTTACTCTACTTGTGAGGATACCGGAGCCGTTTCTTGCAGCAAAAGCACTGGCAACGGAAATAGCAGAGATGTTTCTTCCTTCGCTGATAGTTGTTGATGCACCTCTGCTCACAAGGTTTTTTGCTGGGGTTGTGTCCATATCCCAGCTGCTATTCTTCTCCGCTTCGATACCCTGTATTCTCTCCACAGCTATCCCTGTATCAATACCTCAGATTCTTTTGGTGTGGGTGGAGAGAACGATATTTTCCATTCTCATAGCCTCTCTCTTCATCTTTCTTCTTCTCTAAATCTGAGATCCTCGAGCGGATAGTCCTCTTCCTTTGCCGTCTCTCTTGCTACCCTTTCAGCAACTGGACCGATGAGCGCTTCATATCTCTGCACAAGTTTTTGCAGCACTCTTTTTTTCTTCTCCTCCATAATAATACTTTTAAGAAAGGATAGAAACACAGCCATAGCAAAAAGATTTGATACTGACGTTATTAGAAGCCTTGAGGTTGAAAAATAGAAGGATTCAACAAAGTCCATATCTGAAAAAAAGGGCAACGTGAGAGGGCACACTATCTCTCTGTACACCAAAATCCAGCCAAAGAGAGCAAGCATAATGTAGGCCTCTTTCCTTCTATCGGGTATAGATATTTTTATGCCTCTGAGATAGAGGAAGCTGCCAACAATCCCTGCACCAATCGTATTTAAACCACCAGCGACAGCAAATTCATAACCGAGCGCTCCTGAAAAGCCTCGCCAGAAGAGACCGGTCATTCTATAAGCGCCTCCAACAAGCGCTACAGGAATACCAACTACAGGACCACCAATCAAAACAAAAACAAATGCTATGGACATTCTTATATCCGCCATAATGCCCTCAGGAAAAGGGATGCCAAATTCTGAAGCCATAATCTCAAGAGCGCTTCCTACAAGTACAAGAAAAAGAAGACCACGTCTATCTCTTTTCTCTGCAACAGCATCAACAAAAGAGTGCGTTCTACTCAGAATATAGAGAATTACAATTATGAATGATACACGAAATAGAAGTTCGAAAAGAGTAATAATAGATTCTGATAAAATTGCAATGTAGTCCACATAAATGTATATAGGATATACTATTTAAGAGTTCTTTGCTATTAGAGATGTGTATGAGAGACCAAAGTTTCTAAAAGCTGGTGATAGCGCTCTGATCATAGAGCTCGGGAATGAGATAAATGAAAGGTGCAATGAAAAGGTTGTTGCTTTAGCTAAGGAGCTAAAAAGCGTAGAGGGCGTATTGGAGATCGTTCCAGCATACAGATCTCTGCTGGTTTACTATGATCCTTCCATCATAGAATTTGATGATCTGAAGGATAAAAGCGAGGAGAGGTTAAAGAGAACAAAAGCAAGCATAGCAAAGGGAAAAACATTTGAAGTGCCTGTGTGCTATGGCGGCGAGTTCGGTCCAGATCTAGGCTTTGTTGCCCGGCACAACGGTTTGAGCGATGAAGAGGTGATAGAGATACATTGTTCTGGAGATTATAGAGTGTATATGCTAGGATTTCTGCCAGGCTTTCCTTACCTCGGAGGTATGGATGAGAGAATAGCTGCGCTGCGCCTGGAAAAGCCGAGAACAAAGATTGCTGCAGGCTCAGTGGGCATAGCAGGAAAGCAGACAGGAATATATCCTGTAGAGAGCCCTGGAGGCTGGAGAATCATAGGGAGAACCCCCCTGAGCCTGTATAACCCTGAAGCAGAAGATCCTGTGCCGATAAGGGCTGGCGATACGATAAGGTTTAAGAGAATATCTGAGAAAGAATTTTTGGAGAGAGCAAAATGAGGGTATTAAACCCCGGGCTATACACAACCATACAGGATCTCGGACGCTATGGCTATCAATCCTTGGGTATTCCAGCCTCTGGCGCGATGGATGATTACTCTTTTCGTATAGCTAACATGCTCGTATCGAATGAAGAGAGCTGCGCAGCTCTGGAGTTCACGCTTCTTGGCCCCACAATGATCTTTGAGGAAAAAACAGTTTTTGCTCTCGCCTGCGATGCTGAAGCCTCCCTGAACGATAGTAAAATAGAGGGATGGAGGAGCTATAAAGTTGACCCCAAAGACGTTCTTAGAATTGGCAGGATAAAGAGAGGGTGTAGAGGATACATCTCTTTTTCTGGCGGTATAGATAGCTCCTTAACCCTTGGTAGCAGATCCTGTTGTGCACTAGCAAGGATCGGCAGACCTCTGAGGGCGGGAGATGTGGTGAAGCTCAAGAGCGCTGGAAGCGCAGAAAAAAGGCTAGAGAGCAGATACATTCCTCAATGGAAGAACAGAGTTAGAGCAGTACCTGGACCACAGGATGACCACTTTACAGGCAGGGGTATTGATACCTTTTTGAGCTCTGAGTATAGAGTCACAGACCATTCTGACAGGATGGGATACAGACTTGATGGAAATGCAATAGAGCATAAAGAGGGTAAGAAGGAGATGATCTCTGATGGCACCCCCCTCGGAGCGGTGCAGGTACCGGGAGACGGAAAGCCAATAGTTCTTATGAAAGACAGGCAGACCACGGGGGGATATCCAAAGATAGCTACGGTGATAACAACCGACATAATGGATATTGCACAGATGAAAACTAAAGATAGCCTGAGCTTTGAAGCAGTAACCTTAGAAAAAGCTTACTCGATCCATGCGGAATATAGAAGGAGGCTTGAAGATGTAAGAGCCTCACTTTCAGTAAAAAGATACAAAATGGTAATAAACGGGAAAGAGTATCATGTTGGGGTTGAAGGACTGTGAGAGTTGTGCTTTTGCACGATTTCTATCTGGATCATCATGTGAGGTTGCCGGAGCTTGAGGAGAGCATGGAGAAGATAAAAGAGATCCACATGCGTGGGGGTGGAAACTATCTGGGCATAGAGCAATCCCTGTCTCAGGGGGGCTCAGCAACCAATACGTGCAGGGCTTTAAGCTCCTTGGGTATGGACTGTTCTCTCATAACAAAAACCTCAGAGCTCGGTTATGAACTGCTCGGTTATTTTTTGAGGGGTGTAGACCTATCGCATGTGAAAAGGAATGGAGAGCTGGGGTTGACAACAGCTCTTGAGTTTGGTGGAGAATCTAACGTTATGATAAATCACCCGGGCTCCAACAGAGATTTCGGATTCGATGATCTTGAAGATGAGGATCTCAAGATAATAGAGCAGTCAGATATGCTTGCCATATTTAATTGGTCCCACAACAGCAAAGGAACGGAGCTTATAAGGGGGCTGCTGGATCTGGCTTTGGAGCACAAAATAAAAACATTCCTCGATACAAATGATCCCAGTCCTAGAAAAGATGTGGATGAGCTCAGAGCGCTTGTAAAGCATCCAGGGCTAAAAATATTGGGCCTGAATGAGAATGAGCTAAAGCTGATCTCTGGTGAGGATATTGTTGATGAAGGAATAAAGGCCTTGGAGCGATTCTGCAGGGTAGATCTGCACACAAAGGATTTTTCCTATTCCAGAGGCAAAAAGGTAAGTTCTTATAAGGTAAAGGTTAATAGGCTGACAGGAGCAGGGGATCACTGGAGTGCTGGTGATATGTATGCAGAGCTGATGGGTTATGACACTGAAAAGAGGCTCAGGTTTGCGAATGCTTTTGCAGCCTTATATGTCAGCACAGGCAAAACTCCTGCACTTGAGGAAGCAATAAACTTTCTTTAAGTTTAAGGGCTGTAACACAAAATTGAGCAGCATCATTGCGTGGAAATTTATAAATAAGAAAATCAGTATTTCTCTCATGAATGGGCTGCTTGTTGAATACAAAGAGATGTCTGTGCCATTTAGGCGTGCATTCAAGACGGCTCTCAGGGAAGCTAATGAGAGCCACTCTGTTGTTATAAAAGCTGCTCTGGACGATGTTGTTGGGTTCGGGGAGTCCTGCCCTTCCTTGAAGATAACAGGGGAAAGCGTTGAGAGCGTAAAGGATCACTTTCCTCTGATGGTAGAGCTCATCAAGCCCTTTGAAGATCTTGTTGGCCTTGTTTCTATGATAGACTCGGTTGAGGGCTGCATGGAGGGTAACACCGCTCTGAAATGCGGTCTTACCTCTGCGCTGATAGATGCATACATGAGAAAACATGGGATAAGGATGTCGGCCGCTCCAGTAAAAACAGACATAACCATATCCATTGGAAGCAAAGAAGAGATCTTAAATGAGATCCAGATGCGTCTGGATGAGGGCTTTTCTGCCTTCAAGATAAAGATAGGGCTGGAGCTCAACAGGGATATAGAGCTTGTGAAGAGCATAAGGGATAGCTTTGGATATGGGATCTCACTTCTCCTAGACGCAAACCAGGGATACACAAAGAAAACCGCAAGAAAAGCTATTGATTCTCTATACAGATATGAGGTAGATCTCATAGAGCAGCCGCTTCCAGCATGGGACAGAAAGGGCTTGGCGGGGATAGGTGGAGGCATCCCAATAATGGCTGATGAGTCTCTCTTCAATGCGCATGATGCATTGGAGCTGGCAGACAGGGTGGATTACTTTAACATAAAGCTGAACAAGAGCGGTGGTATTGCTGAAGCTCTGAGAATCGCCAGCATTGCTAAAGCATATGGCTTAAAATGTATGGTTGGCTGCATGGGAGGTGAAACTTCAGTTGGGGTAACAGCCGGATTCTTCTTAGCCTCTCTGATAAATGCGCCTCTGGTGGATCTTGATTCTCCCTTGCTGATGAAAGAGAATCCTGTTAAAGGAGGGATAAGATATGAAAAGGATCGTATTTTCCCACCCGCTGGCTTTGGTTTTGGGATAGAAGGGGTTGAAGGATGATCACAAACCCTTTTGCTGTTTTCGCTGTTCTGATATGCATAGAAGCACTGATACTGTTGCTGAAGAAACCTCTAGCAAAGCTCTATTATTACATTCCTCCGCTGGTGTGGATGTACTTTGTGCCTATGCTTCTCACCACGATGGGAGTGCTTCCTGGCGCTTCCATAGTCTATGATTATTTAAATTCATATGCTTTGCCTGCGGCTCTTTTGCTGATAATGCTTTCATCCAGTATAAAAGGAATAACCAGAATAGGGCCGCAGTCTGTTCTGGCTATGCTCGTTGGCTCTCTCGGCATAATTCTTGGCTCCATACTTGGCTATGTCATATTCAAGCAATACCTTCCTTCAGACATGTGGGGCGCCCTTGCTTCCTTATCCGCAAGCTGGATGGGTGGCAGCGCTAACATGATGGGGGTGTTTGAATCGTTTAATACACCGCCAGAGCATCTCTCGCCCGTTATAATAGTTGATACCGTTATAGCTTATGTCTGGCTTGCGCTTTTGATCTACCTCGCAAAGCATCAGAGATCCATTGACTCAAGAAACGGGGTGAGCAGCGAGCTTATGAGCTTTCTCTACGGCAGGGCTGATAATGTAAAGGAAGAGAGCGGAGAGCAGATTACCATAAAATCGCTCATAGCACTTGCTTTCTTAGCGGTAATATTTGTGTATCTAACAACCATGATCTCAAAATATATGCCAACTTTTGAAGGGATATCCTCTTTCGTATGGGTCATAGTGATCATCACAGCCATTGGTGTAGCTCTCTCTTTTACCAGAGCCAGGGAGCTGGGTGGAGGCTCAACCACAGGATATCTCCTTCTTTATCTTTTCCTGGTTTCTGTAGGTGCAAAATCAAATTTAGCAGACATAGGAGCTACGCCCGCAGTATTTGGCTGGGGCATGGTTACACTGTCTGTTCACATAATCCTGCTGCTGCTCCTTATCAAACTTATGAAGCTCCCCATGTTTCTTTTCGCCAGCGCAAGCATGGCAAATATGGGTGGCACAGCAAGCGCGTCAGTGGTTGCCGGGGTATATAATGGCAGTCTAGTACCAATAGCTGTTATAATATCTGTTCTTGGCTATGTGGTAGGCACGTATGGTGGGCTTCTGGTGGGGATTGTATGCAGCGCGCTATAGCCATTATAGCTTCTCTCTGTTTTCTGTTTATTCTGTCGGATGGAGAAAGCCCACCGGATCTAACATCTGCTCCAGCTATGATCTCCGTACCCGTATCAAATGTGGTTTCAGAACCTGGAGCCGGAGTGCTGGAAACCCAGTGTGTGATGGGAGAAAATGTTATGGTAATCGATAATCGTAATGGCTGGACAAGGATCATAGCTCTGGAACAGCCAAGCAGGAAGGATGAAAGAGGATATCCGGGCTGGGTGTATAGCCAGAATGTGACATCATGCACATTTTCATCTCCTGTTATAGTTATAGAGGATATAGCCAGGGTGTACGATGATCCCCTTTGCAGCAGGATAAAATGCACCCTTCTTTTGGGGAGCAGGGTGGATCTACTGGAACTCAATACAAAAACTGCGCATATAAAGCTACCAGATGGAACAGATGGTTACATCAGAGAGGATTATGTTTCTTCAAAAACGCTCGATCGTAGTGCTGAGTATGTGATCGAGCATATGCATCACTTTCTGGAACTCGGATATCTGTGGGGAGGGACAACACCATATGGATTCGATTGCTCCGGTTTTATATATCGAATAGGGAAAGTTCATGGATATGATCTGCCAAGGGATTCCAGAGATCAGGCGCTTTGTGGCATCGAAATTGATGAGCCCGAGAGGGGGGATCTCATCTTCTTTGGCAGCAACGGAAACGTTACACACGTGGCTCTTTATCTTGGGGATAGAGAGATCATCCACGCTGTTGGCTCCAGTGGGGGAAGCAGGGTTACGATAAGTTCGCTTGAGGACTATTCTGATTCTCTCATAACATGCAGGAGGGTGCTATAAACAGCATGACAGGATATTTTTTGATATCCAGATAACCGATGTATAGCATTCTTTCTTTCAGAATCTCGGAATCTGTCAAAGGCGCTTACCCATCATGTGGACACTCTTAGCTTGACTTCCTTTATGCTCTTTAGCCACAAACTTGAAGTAACAACCGTTTCCTATTACTTACCTTGTCATTGTTAGATAGGTATAGATCTCCCAGACTATCAGAGCGATACCAACTATGTAGAGGCACCAGATTATGTTGTTAACTCTAGTGGGATAAGGAATGCCAGCTATGTTAGATATAGCATCTATCATTCTATCTATAGCTATAACGAGAAGATAGAATATCAGAACCCTTTCTACCCGAACGATCCCTAAAGAATTTATTACTCTATAAGCAAGATGGGCGGTGTATATTGCAATGGCAAAAACAAACAAAGATACGATAAGATCTATCGGGATCATAGTAGCCACTTTCTCCTCATTACTTCTCGGTTAAAGAGAATTATCAAAATACATATGATTAGAGCATTAGCTGTAAAAACGATCTCATTGAGCAAAAAGATGTAGAGAATATTGCTTGTAGCATCAGATAACAAGGCTAAGGACAGAAACTTCATAGCTCCGCTGAAGAACTTTAGAGTAATTACGAAACCTAAAGATGCAATTGTTGCTTCAAGCACCGCAAACTCTTCAAACATATTTTATTATAAATGCCATTTTCTATATTTATACATTTTCGATTTTTGCTTCTAAGGATTTGAATGGGCTCTCTTTCTATTCATTCCCAATGATCCAAAGAATGGAAAAAGAAATGGTAAATTGCCTTGCATGTCCAGGGTATTCTATCATCTCTTTTACACAATCATAGCCAATTGTGAATAGAACCTATTGATACATAATCCTTTCTATCTTTCAGACATACTCATCTTTGAACTCATTCCATCTACCTCTCTCAGACGAGGGTCTGCTTAAAGCATATATGCCTGCTGACGCTCTAAGGATAACAAAGCTTTTAGACCCTGTTGCAGATATTGCTTTTCCGTTTTACGGGCTCATAAAGGACCGCTTTGTTAACCCATGGGTGAACAGCGAGATCATTCAATAACTTCAAGCTTTCCATACCGTCCGGCAGATATCTGGAGCTCATTGTTCCACTCCTTCACCCAGCCGTTTGTTATCTTCACCTTTGAAACATCCTTTACGAGGTCTATTTCATCGTTCCAGAGCGTTATCTTTACCTGGCCTGTTTCATCCTTACCTGTAGCATCACACACCCTGCTGTTGCCGTATCTGCCACGTACGCTCCTCTCTTCACCAACCTCTATAACCTCCAGCTCTATTTCATCAACCTTTCCTTCTTTGAGATCTTTTACCTTCATAAAATTGAAGAGGGTTTGAAGGATTTAAACATGATGGTTTTAAATTCTACCACGAGTATTACGTCCATGGATCTGAGGCCTACAGCTAAAGAGGATAGAAAGCTCACACAGGGGGATTTCTTCTTTCTATGGGCTGGTGCAGCGATATCCATAATGGAGATATTCTCGGGGGCGCTCCTCGCTCCCTTAGGCTTAGCAGCCGGTATTGGCATCATACTGATAGGGCACATTATAGGGAACACTCCTCTAGCACTTTCATGCCGCCCTGGTCAGGAAAAGGGAATAACATCTATGCTATCGGTCCGCTTCTCCTTCGGGGTGCGCGGGAGTTACTTTTTTGCGATCTTAAACATAATACAGCTCATAGGCTGGATGGCCGTTATGCAGATAGTGGCGGCAGATGCTATAGATACAATAACACAGAGCGTGTTCTCTTTTTCCTCAAGAGAGCTATGGATAGTTATTATAGGCATGCTAACAACTCTCTGGGCCATGGGAGGGCAAAAAGCATGGAAGGTCCTTAACACAGTATCAATAACTCTTTTAATAATATTTACCGTAATCATAACCTATAGAGTGTTTACCTCTTTTCCTCCTGTAAGCACACCCGAAGGAACCTTATCTCTGGGCATAGCCCTGGACCTTGTGATAGCAATGCCAATCTCCTGGCTTCCTCTAGCGAGTGATTATTCTCGCTTTGCAAAGAGGGGCTCAATGTTTGGCACATGGGTGGGTTATTTTGTATTCAGCTCGTGGATGTACTTCATAGGCCTTATCTCTGCCCTCGGCACAGGTGAAACGTTCCCAACGAAAGCCATGCTTGTCCTCGGCCTGGGATTACCGGCAATGCTCGTTGTTGCGCTATCAACCATAACCTCAGATTATATGGACGTCTACTCAGCTGCTGCTTCATGGCTTAATATAAGAGAGAAGGCAAATAGCAATGTAGTTATGGCTATAGCTGGCTTTGTGGGTATAGCTGTTTCCCTGGTGTTTCCTATAGATCAATATCAGAACTTCCTTCTTTTCATAGGCTCTTTATTCTGTCCTCTTTTTGCAATAGTGATAACGGATTATCTCAAAAATGGAAAGGAATATGATGTAGAAGCAGCTATAAGCGGAAAAAAGTACCGGTATCTTAATGGTTTCAACCCCGGGGCTCTCTTTTCATGGGCAGCTGGCGTGATAACGTTCTGGGTAGCAGGCCCTTATGTTGGGGGCTCTATACCGAGCATGGTAGTGAGTGCTCTGTTATTTCTACTATTTAAGCACTTTGCCCGTTTCAATAAACCATAGATAAAGATCAAGGATGCCCACAGGCATTGAAAGCTCTTCAGCGAGCTCTTGCAACTTCTTTTCAATAGCTAAATAAACGTTTTTAGACAGGTTATCTGGCTTTCTTATGATCTTTTCCTTTTCGAGCAGATCAAGGATATGAAAATCAATTATGGCATAATCAAAATGTCCTGTATTCCGCAGGAAATGGCTCGCTTCTTTGTATCCCATACCACAGATTTTATCAACAAGCCACTCCCTCTTTTCGGCTCTATCCAGGGGCTCCAGGGTCTCTTTTATTTCCTGTGCATATTCCCTTGCCTTTGCTATATATCTTGCCCTTGAGTTCGGAAACCTGTGGCCAAGAGATTTAAGAGTTATAGCAAGCTCGTTCTCATCCATTGTCAGAAACCCCTTGCCTATGCTCTCCTGTATTCTCATAGCCCTCTCAGCTGTAAAATTTGCCGTCATTATGCAGAAGCATAGCTCAAGGAACCACCCCGTGCTCTCTTTTTTGTTTATATCCGAGAACTCCAGTGCTCTTTGTGCTATCATTGCTTCCACGTTTGTTTCTCTCAGAGCCTTAACTAGGTCGATTAAACTCATTTAAGGCTCTCTGAGCAATTCATTAACACTCTTTGACAGCCTTCTTAAGGCTTTTCTCGGACGCATCCCATCAACAACCATCTCAGTTGCCCTGAGGATCTGGTATGAAATCAAGGAGTATTCCTTAGCTTTTGGTCTAAAAAAGCAGTTGTCAAGCATCCTGGTGCATTCAACAAGGAACGGATCTTTAGAGTAGGCACTGGATTCAATGACGTCCTTTCTAGGAGCAACATGCGCAGTTGATGTGCATATCCTTTCAGTTATCTCCTCACTACAGAGCTCTTTAAGAAGCTCTTTTGCCTCCTGTGATGCAGAAGCAACGGAAAAGACCCACCCCGCAAACAGGTTCACAGGCCCATTTATCCCGGGTACACTGACGAAGCGTATCTTTTTTTCTCTGTCCTCAACAGGAAATTTTCCCTCCTTCCCCCAGAATTCATCCCAGCACCACATACCATCAAACAGTATGCCAATTTTTCCTGAAGCAAACAGCTCCCTCGCCTCAGCAGAACTTATCCTGGAGCAGAGAGATCTTGAGATAAACGCTTCATAGTAATATCTGAGAGTCATCAACATAGCTTTGCCCTTTATATTCCATTTGCCGTTGTATATCTCCCCCCCAAAAGCATAGAGTATTGGAAGCACACATTCACACATCGCGGTCTCTCCTTCTTTTGTTCCGTAATAGAGCTGCAAAGGTGCCTTAAGATCCTCTGATTTATCAAGTATCTCTGAAAGGCTCTTCGGGGACCATTCCTCTTTCACCATATCCTTATTGTAAAAGATACCTCTAACATCCATTTCATGAGGGATACCATAGATATGGCCCCCGTATTCACCCAGCCCCTTGGCTCTCTCATGGTATTGGGCCCAGTCCTCCCAGCCCTTCACAAAGGAATCTAATGGCTCTAAAGATTCAGCCAGCTCAGGTATCCAGAGACTATCTATGAGTTCAACATCAGCTTTCAGCTCTCCATTCTTTATCTGCGTTCTGTAAGCAAGGTCATTATCCGCACCCATAACGATCTCCACATCGATGCCCGTCTTTTTTGAAAAAGTATCCGTAGCCTTTTTGTAATGTAGCATTCTTAGTGATGTGGCCTCGGTGGACCCACCCTTTATGGCAAGCCTTAAAACCATGAGGTTTATTATCCTGGTAATATAAATAGATTGGTAAAACAGAAAAAAGATTAAAGAACAATTCTATTGCATGTGTGTTTGAACCCAGACTTTATCAGAGGAATATAGCAGAGACCTGTAAAAAGCATTCGACGCTGGTGGTTCTACCCACAGGCCTGGGTAAAACGCTCATAGCGATGCTGGCGATAAAAGAGAAGCCTGGTAGAGTGCTTTTTTTAGCACCGACAAAACCCTTAGTTGAGCAGCACTTCAAAACGCTCAGCTCTTATTTCGATCTGGAGTCTAAGTCCGATCCTGACCCTCATCCTCATCGCAGGGTAAAGATGTTAACAGGCATCATCCCGAAAGAGAAAAGGGTTGCGGTCTATAAAGAGGCAGATATTATAGTTGCTACCCCCCAGGTCATAGAGAATGACATGGATGTGATAGATTTTAAAGAAGTGTCCATGATAGTCTTTGATGAAGCCCATAGAGCCGTAGGTAACTACAGTTATGTAGCCATAGCTCAGAGGTATCTGGAAGAGAATACAGATCCGCATATGATAGGAATGACGGCTTCTCCTGGTAGCGATGCTGATAGAATACTCGAGATATGCAGGAATTTAGGTATAGAGAAGATAGAGATAAGAAGCGAGGATGATGAAGACGTAAAGCCGTATGTAAGCAGGATAGCCTATGAATGGATAATGGTTGAGCTTCCGGAAGATATGAAAGAGATAAGGGCACTGCTGCAGGGGGTTTACGATGAAGCTATAAATGATCTCAAAGGCATGGGATATCTGAGGGGTTTCAGGAAGGTTCCGAAGAGGGAGTTGATATCTTTAGGAAAGGAGCTCAGATCGGGTGGCGGCTCAAGGTTTGCTGCTTCAACCTACTACGCTATAGCTTTGAAGATCGATCATGCCATAGAGCTCATAGAGACGCAGGATATAGATGCGTTTCTGCAGTATTTTGAGAGACTGAAGGATGATAATACCAGAGCAAGAAGGATGATAATGCAGGATAGGAGAGTTCTTAGAGCAATACATTTAGCAAAAAACTGTACTGCCGGGCATGAGAAAATTGAAAAGATCGTAGAGATTGTGAAAAAGCAGCTGGAGGAAAAAAAGGATTCAAAGATAATAGTGTTCGCACAGTATAGAGACGTTGTGGAAAAGATAACAGAAAAGCTGGCGGGTATAAAAGTATCAAAGTTCATAGGCCAGGCCAACAGGGTGGGGGAAAAAGGGCTGAAGCAAAAAGAGCAGATAGAGATAATGGATAAATTTAGAAGGGGGGAGTACAACGTGATAGTGGCTACATCTGTGGGAGAAGAGGGGCTTGACGTTCCGAGCACTGACATGGTTATATTCTATGAGCCCTCACCCTCAGAGATAAGAACTATTCAGAGGAGGGGAAGAACCGGGAGGAATGCCCCGGGCAGGGTTATATTTCTGATAACTAGAGGAACAAGGGATGAGGCTTTCTACTGGGCAAGCAAGAGAAAAGAGAGAGCCATGCACCTTGAGCTGAAGAGGTTGAGAGAGAAGATCAGAGCAAAGCTTGAGAGCCCAGAGGTTAAAGAAAAAATCAAGAGCAGCAATAAGAGAAAAAGAGAAAAAGGACTCAAGCAGCAGACAATAGATCTGTGGAGCTTTTAAAGATGCTGAATACTCAGGCTATAAATAAAATGATCCCCATTCGGTAAGGCTATAACTTTGACTTTGGATCTTATAATTTGTATCATCTTGAACATAATATCGTTTGGGGATCCTTTGCGAAAAGAATTGCCATGGGCAGATGCTGTGGCTGGCATGTCTGGTTTGCTGCATGCACATGGTTTAAGCAGGGAGCACGTGGGCCGCACCTGTAACAGAAATAAACGGAGCTTTTCCTGGATGAATAAGAGCTCTGATGTAAAAAGCAAAGATAGAAAAGCTCTTTAATGCAGGAAAACTTTAGAAATAGAGCCCTGTGGTGTAGTGGCCAAGCATATCGGCCTTTGGAGCCGATGACGGCAGTTCGAATCTGCCCAGGGCTATGAATATAAAGCAAGAGATCAATTATCCTTATGTCCTATGATTATGATTCATTGTTAAAAAGAGCGAGAGAGAAGATACCAGAGAGAACATCTGAGGGAGAGAGATTTCAGTTGCCTGAAGCGAGCATCATACATGAAGGCAGGACAACAATAATAAGAAATTTTGCTGAAATGGCTGCTGCGATGCGAAGGGATAAAGCACACCTGCTAAAATTCCTTTTGAGAGAGCTCGGGACCTCGGGCGATATGGATGATACGAGAGTGATCTTTCAGGGAGTTGTGCCTGAGGGGCAGATTAATGAGAAGATAAAGGCATACTTTGAGAGGTATGTGCTGTGCGGGGTGTGCGGTAGGCCGGATACTGAGCTGGTAAAGGAGGGTCGTATAACCATGCTTCGCTGCCATGCATGCGGGGCTATCTTGCCTGTAAAAACAGAGATATAAGTTTTCTGAGCTCCCTTATGCCTTCCTTTCTCAGAGCCGATACAGCGATATAAGGTTCTTCTATCCCTATCTCTGCCATTTTACTCTCAAGATCTTTAACGATATCTTTCTTATTAAGAACTTTTATTATCTCTGTCTTTTCTTTATCTATCCCTATCTCTCTAAGAGTTGAGAGGCAGACATCAATCTTCTTTTTTATAGCGTCTATGTCCTCGCTCATGTCTATTACCAGGAGGATAACATCAGATTCCACTATGTCCTTCATTGTCACACGGAATGGTGCTATGAGCTCAACAGGAAGGTCGCTTATGAAGCCTATAGTATCGTTGAGGACAACCTTCCTGCCGTCAAGATAGAGCCTTCTACTCTTTGTCTGCAGGGTTGTGAATGGCTCATTTTTCGCGCTCTGCTGTGCGTGAGATAGAGCATTAAAAAGCGTACTTTTACCGCTGTTCGTGTATCCTGCAAGCGAAACAACAGTCTCTCGCCTTTTTCTCTCCCCTTCTTTGCGCACCTCATACTGTTTAAGTTTTCTTTCAAGTTTTGCTTTCCTCTTTTTTATGTTGGATGTGTGGCTGTGTATTATGTATTCTCCACCACCACTGAAGCCAGGGTGCTCTCTCTTAACACCGACGCTTATTTCCTTTATTGCATATGGCATCTCTTTTCTTAACCTGGCAAGCTCTATCTGTATCTTTGCTTCCTGTGACATGGCATGCAGTTCAAAGACCCTGAGAACAAGATCATAAAAGTCTATAACCTCCCTCTCAGTCTCTTTCTGTAGATTAAACTTCTGGCTCGGCGAGAGAGGAATTAAGAATATTATTATATCTGAGTGAAGTTTTGCGAGTTCTCTGATCTTCCCGCTTCTTATAGGGAGCTTTCGCATGTATACAACATCTGTGATGTTGTAGCCTGCTGTTGTGATCAGTGCTAGCTTTTCATCAAGGTTCTTCATTTTTTTCTGCGTAACAACAAGAGCATCCACATGTGCAATAGAAATAGAAAAATAAATATTTGTTCAGATAGCTTCCATGTTAGCGGCTGTGATCTAGCGGTTAGGATTGAGGCTTCCCAAGCCTCCCGCCCGGGTTCAAAATGAAGGATTGCATCCTT
>JAXHST010000104.1:0-9216 GCA_034190325.1 Thermoplasmatota archaeon | reverse complement strand
ATAGAAATAGAAAAATAAATATTTGTTCAGATAGCTTCCATGTTAGCGGCTGTGATCTAGCGGTTAGGATTGAGGCTTCCCAAGCCTCCCGCCCGGGTTCAAAATGAAGGATTGCATCCTTTCAAAACCTGCATGGAAATCCCGGCAGCCGCATTATTAAACAAATACTCTGGCTAACCTCATGCACAGCATTGCGCTCCTGCTAAATATAAAAAAGAGCAGATGCGCAATAAGCTCGAATAGAGGGCCTATTAAAAAGACGTCCTCTAGACCACAGAACCTGTAGTCTTTTGGCGCTTCCATCATTCTCCGCCTCTCCATCCCTTCCATAGGCTTTCTCTGTGCTTCAACAACTCCCACGCTGGCCGATACTATTGCTATAACCAGCATTAAAGAGATCCATTTCATTTTCATCCATTATTATTGGCCTTATTATTTATATTGTTTTGCTTTCCAAAGAGGTTGGGAGCACTTCTTGTAATATCTTCAAGGACTACAGGATCCATCCTGGCTTCACGCCATTTAGCATATTCACGGGCTGGTTCTAGGAACTGCTTCATGTCAAGCTCTTCTTTCACAATCAGAGAAGGGGTAGTTTTTTCTTCATAAACATCTCCTTTGTCATCCTCGTAACCATAGCAGAGTAGATAGCAAACCATACGGGATCCGTATAGCCTATATAAGAAGATAGAGGTTACAAAAAAAGAGGGGAGGCAGGTGCGCCTATATGATCCTATTTGGATGTGTGAATTTTGTCCCAAAGCAGACGATGAGTTAACTATTTATGTGAAAAAACACCTTAGCACTATGGTGAGGAGTGAAACACATAAAAGACTGTTCATCCCGGGGCCCACGGAGGTAAGAGAAGAGGTTCTGGAGGCTCAAGCGCAATGGATGATAGGCCATAGGAGCAAAGAGTTCTCTGAGCTCTATGGCGGGATCATAGAGAAGGTGAAAAAGTTTCTAGACACAGATATGCATACCTGCGTTTATACCTCTTCTGGCACCGGGCTAATGGAGGCTGCCATAAGAAATGGTGTTGATAAAAGAGTGCTCTGCTGTGTTAATGGTGCGTTCTCAGAGCGCTGGGCAAAGATAGCAGAAGCCTGCGGAAAAGAGGTTGATAGACTTGAATTTGAGTGGGGAAAGGCTGTAAAGCCCGAAGCAATTGAGAAAAAGTTAGAAGAAAAAGAATATGAGGCAGTGACCATAGTCCAGAATGAAACCAGCACAGGTGTAAGGGCAAAGCTTGAAGAACTGTCCCCTATAGTAAAAAAACACGGTGCCCTGCTCCTGGTGGATACGGTTTCATCTCTTGGAGGGGATAACATGGATGTAAATCTTGCGGACATGGTGCTCACCAGCAGCCAGAAATGCTTTGCTCTACCCCCGGGCCTAGCGATATGCACACTGAGTGATGCTATGCTTGAGAAATCAAAGAAGGCAAAGGATAAAGGATACTACTTTGACCTTGAGCACATGATTGAATACACAGAAACCAAAAAGCAGACGCCTGAGACGCCCGCAATATCGCTCATGTTTGCTCTCGATGCAGAGCTGGATTACATGCTTAAAGAAGGAAAGGAAGGCAGGTATAGAAGGCACGTTGAAATGGCAGAGCATGTGCGTAACTGGGCTAAAAAGAACTTCGCTCTGTTTGCTGAACCTGGCTATGAATCTGTCACTGTTACATGTGTGAGAAACACAAAGAACATAGATGTGGGGGAGCTGAATAAAGCTCTCAAGGACATGACAATATCTAATGGTTATGGGAAGCTAAAAGGGAGCACATTCCGCATAGCGCACATGGGCGATCTCACTCTAAAGGATGTGCAGGAGCTCACTGCAAGGATAGATGAGGTGATATCATGAAGGTTCTTATCTGCGATCCGATATCTGATGGCGCCATAGAGCTTCTGAAGAGCAAGCTTGATGTAGAGATGAAGGGTAACAGAGACGTTGGGGAGTTGATAGAGGATTTTGATGCAGTTATAGTTAGAAGCGCAACGAAGATAACAGCAAGCGTGATAGAAAAAGCAAAGAAGCTAAAGGTTATTGGCAGGGCTGGTGTTGGGCTTGATAATATAGACATAGAAGCTGCGAGGAAGAGGAATATAAAGGTGATTAACACGCCCAGAGCAACCTCCAGATCTGTGGCAGAGCTTGTTATAGCAATGATTTTTACTCTATCAAGGGATCTCGTCAATGCAACAGCATCCGTGAAGGAAGGAAAGTGGGAGAAGAAAAGGTTTAAAGGAAGAGAGGCAAAGGGAAAGACCCTGGGCATAATCGGTTTAGGAAGCATAGGGTGTGAGATCGCTGAGATCGCTCTTGGTATAGGGATGGATGTGATCGCAACTAGAGCGCACCTTGAGATAGGATGCCAGATAGAGGGCGTAAAGCTTGTTCCCCTTGAAGATCTCCTATCAGGTGCTGATATTGTTTCTATAAATGTGCCACGGGATAGTGTAACGAGAGGGATGATAGGTAAAAAAGAGATAGACCGCATGAAAAGTGGGGCTATCCTCATAAATTGCGCCAGAGGGGGCATAGTGGATGAAAAGGCGCTATACGAAGCGCTCAAAAGTAACAAGCTTGCCGGAGCGGGTATAGACGTTTATGAGTCTGAACCACCAGAGAATAGCCCGCTGCTAACCCTGAACAATGTTGTTCTAACACCCCATATTGGAGGACAGACCGTAGAGGGACAGGAGCGCTGCGGTATGGAAATAGCCCGGAAGGTTATGGAAGCGCTGGGGGTCTGAATGGTAGAGATAAAGGGTTTTAGAGGTTTGCGCTACTCCGTCTCTAACTTAAGCGATGTGATAACCCAACCGTATGACAAGATAACAGAGGAGATGCAGGAGGAGTATTATAAAAGACAATACAATTACGTCAGGCTTATCCTCAACAGGGAGTCCCACGCTTCTGCTGCCAAGATGCTCCGTGAGTGGATGGACAAGGGTGTATTAAAAAAAGATGAAGCTGACTCCATATATCCCTTAGAG
Source organism: Thermoplasmatota archaeon (assembly GCA_034190325.1). Lineage (GTDB taxonomy): Archaea > Thermoplasmatota > UBA186 > UBA287 > UBA287 > UBA287. The sequence goes on along the minus strand of JAXHST010000104.1, from coordinate 6,208 downwards.
CAGGAGTTTCAATACAAAGGGAAAACTTTTGTCCGCAGAGGATTTTTTGCGATCTTCAAACTTGATGAGAATGATGTTGTAAAGCACGAAAAGACTCTATCAAAACCCAAGGAGGATCGCCTGAAGCTTTTGAGAGAGATGGAGTGCGACTTAGAGCCTATATTTCTCCTTTATGATAGGGATGTTAAAGTCAGCTATGAAGAGAAGATTGCAGAAGGGACAGAGGCAGAGGTTAAGAACAGGTTGTACAGAATAAGCGGAGAGGAGGTTGAAAGGATAAGAGATGCTCTTCTGCACGAGAAGGTGCTGATAGCAGATGGGCATCATAGATACGAGGTGGCCTTAGAATACTTAAAGGAAAAAGGTGCTGAGTATAAGATGGCTGTTTTTGTAAGCATGAGGGACCCTGCGCTGATAATACTGCCAACTCACAGGCTTCTGTACGATGTAACTCTGGGCAAGGAAGAGGAGAGCAGAATGAGAAAGCTCTTTGATGTTGAAGAGATCAAAACGATGAGGGAGCCTGAGAAGCATGAGTTTATAATGCATGATGGCTCAAGGATCTTTTCGTTGAGGCCCAAGAGCTATAATTTTGATGAAAGAGAGCACACTAAGGATTACTGGGTGCTTGATACAGCAATGTTTCAGAGGCTTGTGATCGAAGAGGTCTTTGGCATACAGGATATCGAGGCGCACGTTAAGTACGTTAGAGAAGTAAATGAAGAAATGATTGGGAAAAATGATCTCCTCTTCCTGCTGCATCCCACAAGTATAGAGGAGGTAAAGAGAGTTAGCGCCCATGGTGAAGTTATGCCTCAAAAATCTACTGACTTCTACCCCAAGCTTCCTTCAGGCATGGTAGCATATGATCTAAGATCCCTGGCATAACCCCTCATTTTCTCTGCGCCTGAATCAGAAATGACATTATCTTCGCCTACAAGTTTCTTTACCTCAGTTATCCAGGGATCCATAAGACGATAGGTTCTCTATATAGAAATATTTGAGCTGAGCAATAAAGAAATATCAAAACACATCTTATAGCTTATGCAAGAAGCTCTTGTTAACATAGTGGGCAAAGACTTCGTTCTTCAAAGAAACATAGAGGGTTATCTACAGGATGAGAGCGCCAAGGGAGTTACAACAAAGCCCGGTGAAGAGGTTGTAGTGGTAAAGCCAGCAAACACTGAGGAGATCTCAGGCATAATGAAGATAGCATATGAGAATAGAGCACCCGTATACCCCAGAGGTGGTGGCACAAGTTTAGTTGGAGGGGCTGTGCTTGATCCTTGCAATATGCTGGACCCGGAGACATTATTTGGTGAGGGGCTATGAAGCTGAAAGGTACAGGCGTTTCTGGTGGCATCGCTATCGGGAAGGCTTTTGTATTTGAAGAGTTTGAAATCAAAGAGGAGAAGAGTTCTGACGGAAAGAATAAAGGGGCAGAGAGGAACAGGCTATTAAAGGCTGTAGAGCGCTGTGAAAAAGAGCTTGAAGAGCTGGGGGAAAAGCTCGCTGATAGAAAAGAGAGAGGCATACTTGAGGCACAAAAACTCATGCTGAGAGATCCTGCACTCTTTGATAGAAGTATGGAGTTGATAGATGAAGGCTATACTGCAGAATATGCAATGAATGCTGCAGCAGAGGAGAGCGCAAGAGCGCTTGAGAGCGTTGAAGATCCCTACATAAGAGAGAGAGCCTCAGATATAAGGGATGTTGCGCAGAGGGTCATAAGAGTTCTGCAGGGCAAGAGGTTTGAGGCTAAGGAAAATGCTATAGCGATAGGGAGAGAGTTGAACGCCTCAGATGTCCTGGCTCTAAATGCCAAAGGCATAGCTACAGAAAAAGGAAGCGCAACATCCCATATGAGTATAATCGCCGGTGCTTTAGGCATCCCTGCGGTAGTTGGAGTCAAAGGGCTGGATAGAATAAAGGAAGGCATGCTTGTTGCGATTGATGGAGACAATGGGTGTGTGCTCATAGAGCCGGATGAGAGGGAGATAGATAGAGAGATCGAGGAGAGAAAAAGGGAAAGGGAGGAGATGGAAAGAATGAAGGCTCTCCCAGCTATAACAAAGAGCGGAAGAAGGGTTAATATAAGGGCAAACATAGGAGGGTTAGGTGATGCAAAAAAAGCCTCTGGAGCTGACGGTGTTGGTCTCTTTCGCACAGAATTTTTCCTTCTTGATAGAAGCGATGAGCCCTCCGAAGAGGAGCAGTTTTCCGTGTATAAAGAGGTTGCAGAGCTATTCGGGGAGAGACCAGTGATAATAAGGACTTTTGACATTGGTGGAGACAAAGAGGTCAGCTATCTCGGAATAAAGAAGGAATCAAATCCATTTCTTGGTGTGAGGGGTATAAGGTTTTGCCTGAAAAGAAGGGAGCTATTTAAGACACAGCTGAGAGCGATACTGAGAGCAAGCGTTTATGGAGATCTAAAAATAATGTATCCTATGGTTGCCCTCGAGGATGAGGTTAAGGAGGCAAACGTAATCCTTGAAGAGGCAAAGAATGAGTTGAGGGCAGAGGGAAAGGAGTTCAAAGACATTCCTGTTGGCATGATGGTTGAAACGCCAGCCGCAGCGCTCTATGCTGAGCTGTTTGATGTTGATTTCTTCAGCATAGGCTCGAACGATCTGATACAGTACACAATGGCTGCAGATAGAACAAATGAGGATCTATCCTATCTCTATAGAGCTGACAGGATAATGAAACTGATCGCGCATGTTGTGGAGGTAGCTAAGGAGAAAGGGATAGAGGTTGGTGTTTGCGGAGAGATAGCCGGGGATCCGGGGCTAATACCAGAGCTCGTGAGAATGGGGATAGATGAGCTCAGCATGTCTCCCTCAAAGATAGCAAATGCAAAGAGGATTGTAAGGGAGATGGATTAGCGCATTCCTGCATATTAACAGGATCCTTGTCTGTATAAAAATTACGTTCTGTGGTCTACCTCAGTTTTTTACCTGTATAGATCAGGACGTCCCACATTAAGTAGAGAGATGCTATGGGAAGAGCAAAGTAAACCAGAGCATAGAAAAACTGCCATGCCCACGCAGAGGTCAAAAGAAAGACTATCGCAAAAGAATGAAGCCAGAGGAGCATAACAACGATCAACAGATCATACAGTATCTTGGATATCAAAGATCTTCTTGCTATTCTGATTATCCTGTACATGAAATACAGGGTTGCGGTTGTGAGAGCTATCGCTGCAATTGTATAGATTGCGAGCTGCATCACACACTCTCCCTTTTCTCAACCCTTCTCAATATAAGAATGACCGCGATCAACCATGAGCCCCACATGAGGAAAGAGAACGCGCTTCCTAAATATCTGAGTGTGGGCGCTGTCTGTATGACGTTCCGCAAGAAGTAAAGGAAGAATGCGATTGAAGAGATAGAGAATGGCAGAAGCAGCAATCTGAAGTAGCCCAGGTTTTTCCTATTATTTAAGAGCATAAGTGATCCAAACGTAAAGCATGCGGCTCCGAATAGCTGTGGTGCCCCTGCAGGGATGTTCATAATTAGAATATTATGTTTTTTCTATATATCTCTTGCTCTTTTTATCAAATACTTTTGTATTTTTCTGAGAGATCCCTGTACTGCCTGTGGAAGAGGAATGCGCTATAAAGAAGAGCGATAACAATTGATGTCCAGGAGCTGAGCATAAGCAAAAGATTGTAGATTATTGAGAGAAAAAAGATCCTGGGCAATGGCTTAAAAACTTCTGAGTTGAAAGCAACTATTGCTGTGGAGGAGTGAAAGAGAATTGCTGATGCGGAGAATATTATTCCGTATAATGCATCGGATGTACCATAGAACAGAGAGAGGAAGCCTATTGCGAGACCAAAGCCTAGACCGAAGAATAAAGAATAGCTTCTCTCTTTTCTCAGGTTAACCCCAGCTATCTTTATCAGAGAGTCTATCAGCGCTCCGCCGATGAGAAACATCCATCCACCAAGGAAATACATGGAGAAAAACCAGGAGAAAAGACCAAAAAATGATCCTGCGAAGAGTGAAGAGAATGCTCTCTCACCAGATACCTTTAGATTTCTTCCCGCAAAAATGGAAAGCAGAATAGCAAGGGCTAAAGGAAAGAGGTATATCAATCCTCAGCCTCCACAGCTTTTATTGCCAGTTCCAGCTCTTTCTTAAACTCTTCCTCATCCTTTATGCTCTCAAGCTTTTCTACAAAGCTCTCAACCAGAAGCGTTCTTGCGATCTGCGTCAGCATCTTCATATACTCCCTTTCTTCACTATCCTTTGCTCCGAGAAGGAAAAGGTATCTTATCCCATTGATCTCTTTCTTAAGCCTCAAGAATGAGACAAAGCTCTCCTTAACACTACTACTCCTGGCGTGAGGTATCGCTATTCCATTGCCAACATCAGTTGAGCTCATAGCCTCCCTTGCCATCACATCTTTAACAAACTCATCCACAGAGCGCACTAAAACTTCGGGCGCAGCCCTTCTTATAGCTTCTTCCCGGCTACCCGCGTCTATATCAAATTTTGCTATTATCTTCATTTTCTTTCACCTCCCGCTTTAGCAGCCCGCAAAGAAGTGCTGTGATCACAGATCCAGCAAGCAAGGCTAAAAGGAAGAAAGGGTAGTTTTTTATCGTAGGTAAAATGAAAATCCCTCCGTGGGGTGCAAGCTGTGAGCATGAAAAAACCATTGAGATAACCGCACCGACAGAGGATCCAGCCACTATTGAGGGAATAACCCTCAAAGGATCCGAAGCTGCATAGGGTATTGCTCCCTCTGTTACGAATGATAGGCCCAAAAACCATGCTATCCTTCCATTTTCCCTCTCTTCGATGGTAAATTTTTTGGGAAACAAAAATGTGGCTATGGATAAGCCTATGGGGGGTATCATTCCAGCAACCATCACCGAGCTCATTATGGGGCTCTGGACGCTAGCCTCCAGGGTCCAGAGAGCAAAAAAGTATGCAACCTTGTTTACGGGCCCTCCCATATCAAAGGCCATCATAAGTCCCAGCACAAGAGCTATCAGCAGAGAACTCCATGAAGCATAAGCGCTAACCAGTGCATCATTCAATGCCATAGTCAGCTGTGATATTGGTGCGCCTATGGCTTCCATGATAAGACCAACTATAAGAACGGAGAGCAGAGGGAGCACAAGGATCGAGCATATGGGCATTAATGAAGGCGGAGCCCTTTCGATTATCGTTTTCCTGAGAGCAAGAGAAAGATAACCAGCCAGCAGCCCACCCAGAAGCGCCCCGAGATAACCAGCACCAAGCTCTATAGAGAGGGCACCTGCGAGCATGCCTGATGCTAAACCCGCCCTATCAGCTATGGAGTAGGATATGTAGCCAGCAAGAGCTATGAGCATGAGATTGAATGCAGCGCTTCCTATCTTATTGAGGATCTCACTGTCCGGTATCATAAAACTGAGGGATATCAGTATTCCTCCAGCCACAACGAAGGGTAGCATGTAGCTTACGCCAGTCATGAAGTGCTTTCTGAGTTCTATGTGCATGCTAAGCCTCTATCGCCTTTTTCAGAAGTGCCTCAGGGTTCTTAACCGCCTCGCTGAGGGCTACTTTTATGACCTTTTTACCATTAAATCTCTCAGCTCGGGATATAGCAACATCGCTTGCTATTATTATTGCATCGGCTCTCTCTATATCCTTTTCGCTCAGTTCATTCGATATCCCGATTGTTCCCTGGGTCTCAACCTTTATCTCAACTTCGAGCTTTTTTGCGGCCTTTTTCAGTTTGTCAGCTGCGATGTATGTGTGAGCTATACCTGTAGGGCACGCAGTTACAGCAACAATAAACATATGAAAGAAGAGTTCTGATTGTTGATATTCTTATCGCTATGCAAAGCTTTTCTATTGAAAACTCGTGCGGAGAGATCTGCACAACCTAAGCCATCGGAAAATTTGAAGATCCCCTATTCTTATGGTAGCACTGTTCTTGCCCTGTTCTGTTCTACTCTACTCTGTTCTACTCTGATCTGCTCTAATGTTGCATAGTAAGAGTTCCCCATATGTCTGCTTTCCTGGTGCGTCACCTTGTATGCAGGGGGCCTTTTGTGTATGGAAGCACTTCAAAGTAAAAAAGAGGGGGGAGGGAGCTCAAGGAGCGGGAGCTGCGAAACCAAGAGCTGCCCCTACAGCTTCAGATGGCTTAACCAACCAGTAGGCGATTATCGCTCCGATTACTGCTCCTATGATCCCGAGCACAG
>JAXHST010000103.1:0-4867 GCA_034190325.1 Thermoplasmatota archaeon | reverse complement strand
TACGTCAAACACACCCTGCAGGCACCAGCCGACTGCGTAACCCGGTATTGTGCACACCTGGAAGCCTCTCATCAGCACGTAGCTCAGCATATCAGCTATGGTGCCCGGCACCGTCACTGCACAGCTGGCTATCGCACTCGCGGCCATCCATCCTGCCCATATTGCATCCCATATCCATCCAAAGACGGGCACGAACATCAGCAGCGCAAAGAATGGAGCTAATGCAAGCGCAATCGCCAGCAATATGAGCGGCTGCATGCTTGTACACAGCGCAATCCCTGCTATACCAATGGCTGGCCAGAAGCAGCAGATTGAAGTGCCCCAACAATATGCACACACCTCTAGGTACCTCAGGAAGAGGGTTGCAGGGTTAGTGCCAAGTGCGTGCAGTATCGGATCAAGGAGCACCGAAGGCGCTTCCCGCATGGACTGCATCCAGTCACCGAGAGCTCCCGCTGTGTTCTCCAGCGTCCTGCCCAGCAGAACCAGAGGTGCCATGGACGGCAGCATCATGAGTGCCGGCGCTACCGCAAGTAGTCCAGCGGCTATGCCCGCAGGGAACAGAGGCCAACTCCTGAAGAGGTTCTTCAGAGTCAAAAATGTCTCGTCCATCACTGTGCTGAAAATCGCAGGAGCGTTGTAGAACAGGGCCATCAGCATCTGCATGAAGAATGCCGGTATCGCTGCTATGGCTGCAGGGAGATACTGCGAGAGCGCAGGTATCATCTGCACGAAGAGCTCGAACGCCGTGAGCACTATGTTCATAGCATCGGGCCCGATGTTCGGCAGCCTGTTAAAGATATCAGGTAGCAGCAGAAGCACCGAAGGCGCTAAGGAAGTCATGAAGACTCCGATGTCTATCACCATCTGGCTTATGCCATCAAGCACAAGATCGAGATTTATGAACAGCACAGGCCAGAACTGGAGCATCCTCATAGGTGCTGTCTGTAATAGTTGCGGTAATGCTAGCATAAAGGCAGGCAATAGAGTGAATATAGCCCATATCGTATCGAGCATGTTCTGTGTCGCTTCTAAAGCAGCTCCCCTGTCGACCATGAACTGCGGGAAACTTCTTATGAACTCTGCAAGGCTTCCTCCCTTGGGTCCAAAGATATTGCTCCATACAGTAACACCATCTTCGCTAAGATTAGCTCCCCAGTCACCAAGAACCTCTGCTGCTTCATACATTGCCTGGGATTCCTCAGTCAGAGCAAATTGCCCCCACCATGCAAGGAACTCTCCTGGCTGTGAAAGATCGAATGGTACAATGTATATTCTGTACTCAGACCTACCATAAATACTCCTTTTGACTGTGGTATTTGTACCATACTCTTTTGTAGCTTCGACATATCCTTTCTTTTTAATTTCATCATAGAATGGAGCGACAAAAGCCCCAGTTTCACCAAAGACATCAGTGGTCTGTGGATCTCCAACCCACCTAACAGTTGCATCACCTACGGGCTCTTCCGTGCCTTTAAGGGTAACAGTCGCATAGACCTCATCATCGGGATGGACTGCCCAGCCTTTGATGCTAGTAAATTCACCTACTTCGTCTTCGTGGTCCTCATCTGAGTAGATAGTCTTATCTGCATAATAGTAGGTGGTACCATCGTACTCAAAACTACCTTCTCCTTTGGCAACATTAAAGTTTAAAGCCACAGTTTCTTCGTTTATGGTGGCGGTAGGTTCATCTCCCAGATAATACCACGGATCCCAGCTATCCTCTACTACGTGGTACATATCAACAGTGACATCAAGCTCATCTGTTTCCTCAGGGATAGCATAGTATTTGGTCTGGGTTACAAGGCCCACCTGTGTCGTTCCATCAGCAGCATAAACCGCTCCATCATTTGGTTTGATGGTATACGTTGTATTGTTGTATACGAATGTGCCACCAGTTTCCATGCTGATAAGCGTGGGAAGCTTGTATTTTTCGACAATGCCGTCAATTGTAACCTCAGAAGCATAAACAGCGCGTTTCTCCTGTGCTCTCGCTGGCGCTATGAAAGCCACAGGAGCTAACAGCAAAGCAATCGCAAGCACTATCCCCAAAATTTTTGTTTCCATCTTTTTCACCTCACAAAAGGTTCGCCATTCCCTCCGAAAGAACCTCAGCACCATTCCTCAGACTCTGGAGATCAAGGAGGTCCAGAAGGGTTATTACCCACTCTGAGACAGTGCCCAAAGCTCCCTCAGCGAAAGAGGAGGCAAGAAATACGGGGTTAAGGGCCGTTCCTGCAATGAAAAGTGCAAAGAGATTAGCAACACCTATAATCACAGATAACACGCAACTCAGGGATATACCGATAAGGCCATACTCAACACATGCTACAGCAAAATCTATGAATATAGGTATGAATGCAAGTCCTCCAGCTATAAGAAGACCCAGAATAACTCTCGGGCTAGACACAAAGAGGCTAACACCATTGGCTATAACTGAGAGTGTCCCCCCCAAAATATTAAAGGCAGTGTCCCTCCATACTGAGAGTATGTCCATACCAGCATTGAAAGGAACCATTATAGTATTAGACCATGTAGCGGCATCAAGCGAGAGTATCTGTCCAACCATGCCAGTTGCATCGTAAAAAACAAGAAAAACAGCTGTCAGAAGTATAGGAACCACAGACTCTATGAGCACGGGTATAAACTCAAATGGGAGCTCATAAACTGGCACGAGCAATTGCGGAAGCCTCGCTACAAGCCCTGGGGAGCTCTCGATAACGGCAAAAAGGTTAGCCAAAAAGCCCATAGAAATGATAGAAGCAACAAGATTATTGAAAAGAACAGCAACAGAGATAAAGGACTCAATAACTCCGAACTCCAGAGGATCCTTCAGGGATGTGAATATCATATCCGGCAGGCTCCTCAAAAGCTCAAACAGGGCTACACCAAAATCACTGCTCTTCAGCGGCGCAAGGGCTGGGTCGTCCATAAGCTTATCAAATGTATCTATCACCTTGTTCGAATAAGCTATGGCTTGATCATACGCTCTGGCTTGCAGAGATGTTGATAAATCAGCAAAAGCTGTTGCAAAACCAGCTCTCATATTCTCCGTAAAACCTGTTACTTCCTCACTCCTTAACAGGTTCGCAACCTCTGTAGCAACATCTATCAGCACCTCTTGTTGAGGCTCCTGTTGAGGCTCCTGCGCAAAAGCGGGCTGCATCACCAGCAGAATAAGCGCCAATCCCAGAAAAGCGATCTTTCCTTTCATCAATTAGAAATATTGCTTAACGATTATTTAAAATTTTGTATGAGTTTTGTTTTTTTACACTGCTTTTAGGGCTCTTTATCTATAGTCCTTGCAGGAACTCCTCTGGTGGCAAGCTCTGCATGCTTGTAATAATCCTCAATGCTCAGCTCTGCTAGCACTCCATTCACCGTCTTGCCTACAGGGCTCAGGCATAAGCGCCAGCAGGAGAGCCTGCCTGGGCTCCATGCTCCATCAAAGAACCCTTTGAAGAAGCTCAGCAACGCAGAAACCAGATCAAAGGCCCTCTCGGGATTCGAAGAAACAACAGAATTTACAAGATCGTAAAAAGAGGTTATGAGAAAGAGAGAGAAGTATTTCACCATTGTATTCATGATGAGCGAAAGAATATCAACAATCACGGGCTCCAAACAAAATAGCAAGCAAAGTCTAGAGAGGTATGGTGGGATGATGAAACAACAGATACCTGAAGGGGTGCCAAGAACTTCGCCCCACTGGTGTGCTTCTTCATCGACCTCTAAAGCACTAACTCCCGCTGAAGAAAGAAGAGCAAAAGACAGGATCAGGGGTAAAAGAAAGGATTTCATAATATGCAGTATATGTTGTTTTATATAAATTTTTGTGTAACATCTTTTCTAACCGCTATTATAGATCTGGGCGCATCTCTATAACTATAGAGCTAAGAACTGTTCTTACGCTTTCCTCTATGAAAGGGGTGCCCCCAGCTTCCTGTAGTGGTGGGTGCCAAAATCATACCAGTCCTAAAAAGACAGCATATCGATAAATGAGCCTCTTTTTTAACTTTTCCTCAGGTTCAGGGAGTGAAAACACACCAGTGCCACCATTCTTATTCCTCCTCTTTATACAACCAGAGATCTTTCTGTAAAGCCCTTATCTACTTTTCATAAACCTCTGCATTCACGAGATTTACGGGTTTATTCCCATTGAGCACAGCCAAGCAATCATTTACCACCATCTCGGCCATTTTCTCTCTGGCCTCGTATGTAGCGCTTCCTATGTGCGGTTCCAACACCACATTGTCCATATCCAAAAGTTCAGGTGTAACTGTAGGCTCATTTTCATAAACATCCAGGCCGGCTCCTGCAATCCATCCTTCCTTTAAGGCCTTTACCATAGCTTTTTCATCTATGATTATTCCTCGTGCTGTGTTTACAAGAATGCAGTTTCTCTTCATCTTCTTAAACTGCTCTTCTCCCAGCATATGTCTTGTATCGTCCGTGAGAGGAGTGTGAATGGACACAAAATCCGATCTGAAAAGAAGTTCGTCCAGATTCACATATTCAGCACCGATTTCCTTTTCCTCTTCTTCCGATAGCCTGTGTCTATTATAGTAGACCACATGCATATCAAAGCCCTTTGCCCTTTTTGCCACCGCGCTTCCTATCCTGCCCATACCTATGATGCCAAGTGTCTTACCGGTAAGCTCATATCCCAGCATAAGCTTGGGACCCCAGCAGTGAAATCTTCCTGCCCTGAGGAATTTATCCCCTTTCACTATCCTTCTGGCTACTGCCAGGAGAAGAGCCCATGCAAGATCTGCGGTAGCGTTTGTAAGAACACCAGGGTTATGAAGCCTGCGGAGAAGAGGAGGAGGGAAGGCAGGATAATAAAGAAGGAGTCAAGCGTTGATGTAAA
>JAXHST010000102.1:0-16540 GCA_034190325.1 Thermoplasmatota archaeon | reverse complement strand
CAAAGTTCAGCGCAAACTCTTTTCCTTCCCTTATGATCCCGTAGGAAAATCTTCTGGGACTAACAGACACGCCGTAGAGCGGTGGCTTTCTTGATATTGGCGTGTGCCATGCCAGCGTTATAGCATTCACCCTTTCCTTACCACATGTAAGTATAAGGCACATTTTGGGGTTAGACAAGCTGGAGTATCTTGCATTTTCGACTTCTATCTTCATGATTTTTCTTCTGAGTGCTACACCGTGTAGTCCTGTTATTATTTCCTATATATACTCCATTCCTATTACCATTTTCCATCTTAGATCCTCTCCTTCTTCGGCAGTCTCTCCCAGAAAGCTTTTTATACCGACACAGCTGCGCTGTGTCCAGATTTTTGCGGAGCAAAAATCGATCTTAAGGGGGGTCTTCAGACCTTTGGGATCAAGTGATTCATGTGGTCTTACACAATTATACCAATGGACGAATTCATCAAATGTGCTGAAGTCTTTCCTATATCTCTCATAAACATCAAACCACTTCTCTATCTTACCATTAGACTGAGGGTGGTTTACTCTGATACGTATCGGCTTTATGCTCTTTGAGCCATCAGGACAGCCAGTCTACATATCAGGCTTGAGAGCCCAGTCCCGAAAACGGCTGCCTCTGACCCCTGTTCATTTTTTGTCTATCTTGATCCATAGATCTTCTGGTAAAAGCCTGTTTTCATACTGTCTACACACAATATTAAAAAGTCTCAAAAATTTTAAATACTGATAATGAAATATATCAGTTGTGATCTTGTCAGAAGAACAAGGTCGAGAGGTAAACAATGAATAGAAAACTGTTGGGAATAACCGGAGTACTGGCTTTGGCTATCTCTTTGATAGCTGTGGGTAGTATAACGGCGATAGGAAGTGCAGTAGAGGAAAAAGAGACAGCGCAGTCTCCCCTGCTCGAGTACAGGCTGAATGAGGCTGCAGGAGATATGGGGTTCTATACCCGGAATATAGACTGGGAGTATGAGGCCGCAGAGAGCGAGATAAAATGTGCAGGCAATGAGATCTCGGAGAGTGGAAGCGAGATCTACCTAGGAACTGACGTGAAAACCTGCTACTACACGGGGTATACCTATACCTGCGGCGAGTGTACGACCTGCTACAATCGCAACTAAGCTTTTTCCCCTCTTTTTTTTTATTTTTATTGGACTGGACTTTTGCGTTTTAGGTAAAAGGTAAAAGTTGGCTGATCTCCCTTATCCCAAGAAATATAAATGAATGAAACAGTTTGGAATGATCTATCCACACAATTGTAAGAAAGAATTATCAGCTCCGGAGCTTCTCCAATATTTCGTATTCAAGGCTATAGAGCGCTCTCAGCTGATCATCGGGTACAGTAATATCGTATCCAAACCAGCCCGGATTACCATTAAATCCGTCCATAAAAGCTTTTGAAGAGGTAAATACGATGAACTTTCCCTTCCCGTAATCCACCTCGGATAGGACTGTCCTGTTCCCGACACTTTTCAGAGGCTTTCCTCCTATCACAGATGGTCCGTTCTCTGGAATTGGCTCTGCTTCATTTGTTGTTTCATCTTCATCTGCTATCTGGTATTTTATCCCGAGCCCGAAATCTGCAAGTAGATCCATTCCGAAGCTCTTATCATTCATCATAAATAGGAAACTTCCACCATTCCCGACATATCTCTTTATCTGGTATATCTCCTCAGCCGAAAAGTCCTTTACAGGATCTATCACGACGGTTATCTTTCCCTTATCAAAGCACTCCTCAAGCGGTGCACGGACTGGAATGAGATCTACCCTCTGTGTCCATATGAAAAAGGTTTCGTAATCATCCAGATCCGCTGAATGATATGAGTAAAAAGCTATCGTGTTGTTCCAGTCATAATAGCGCGCAGGCAGACTATCATAGACCGGCTCTCTGAAAACAACAAGAGATGTGCCTACACCCATCGGTAAGAGACATAGAGCTATCATCATGGCAACCATTTTCCTGTTCTTGTCTCTGTCTTTCATTCTCAGCAGAAAGATAAATATGAATATGAATATAGAAAGGGCGCCTGAAGCTTCCAGAGCTGTGTTAATCCAGTTATATCTATTTGCATGGTTAAGATACTCCATGCAGCCTATCGTAAGTTCTGGTGTCCCCCCGAAGAAAGCCCTGAAGTTTGATATCGTTGTGCTGTCTGCAAATGCCACAACCCTACCCTTTCCATATTTTAGAGCAACGCACTGATGGAATATTCCATAGTCAAGATCTGTGACTCTTGTGGAAGATTCTGGCAGGGTTTCCCTGAAGAACCCTGTCGATGCAAACTCCCCTGGCTCTGCTAAGAGTCCATAGCCGGGGATGACTCTCTCAGCAGTCAAAGGTGCTTTTATCGAGCAGGATGTCAGGAAATGGAACTCGGGCATATATCTAACACAGGGATGAAAGTTCCCTCTTTCATAGATTGAAAGAGACCCGGTTGCAGCATTAACACCGTTGAACTCAAACTCTACAAAGCCTAACTCATTCAGCGAAGTGCTTGAACCCGCAAAATCTGAGTGATCCCCTATCATGAACAGCCCCCCTCCATTTTCTACCCAGTCAACTATCGCTTTTACCTCTCTCCCTGAATAGGGGGAGGGAGTCTTCAATATCAGGATATCATAGTTCTCCAGGATTTCAGAAGTTATCTCGTCAGATATAACATCTGGCTCAACCTTTTTTATGTTGGGGCCAGGATTCCAGCTGAGATATGAAGGCGAAACTATTCTATCTACCTTATAGGAGTAGTCCAGCCACTCCACTAAAGAATAGGCATTATAGGTGGAGCCTGTGCCGTACCACTCCGTATCCATCTTCAGGGTAGAGGGCTCCCAGATAGAGTGTATCTCATCAATCAGCACCCTCCCTTCCTTCTCAGCTCCCGGATCTTGATATATTATGGCTCCTAGCAGGAAGAAACCTATCAGAAATGCAAGAACCATAGGGATAATGTTTTCCTTTATTTTCAGCTCCGGCAACTCCAGAATCTGTGATGGATAAAGAGAAGAGCGGATTGCCATCCATACAATAAAAGGAATAAAGGAAACGAGAAGATAACCGGGGCTGAAAAATATCCCCATTCTTTCAAAGGCAGTAGCGGAATGACTTACGTCCACGTTGAAGAACATGCCTATCAGAAATGCATATCTTATTATCAGATAGATGAAGCCGGATATAAGAAGACCTGCGCTCTCCTTCACTCTCTTCTTTGATGTCAGGAGGCTAATGGCCAGAGCAGGGAAGAAGATCAACACAAATGGATATATCCCCAGCTTATCCCATGTTACATTAAAAGGGAAAAGCTGCCCACCCTGCTGAACATATATCACTCCATTGCTCAACGCGGGAGGAGAGAAGAGTTTCACAAAGGGATAGACAGCATATGAGAGAAAACTCGCGTCATGCATGGAAGGTATGACCTTTAGATAGAGCGCCATAACTGCAGCCTGTATCACAAGCAGGAAGCCTGTGATTAGAATACCCCTGGATACCCCTGATCGTGGTCTAAATATTGCAAACAAAAACCCTATGAAAAGAAATAGCAGCCCTGCATTGTATGGATATGGTATAAGAACAAAGGAGATAAATGAGAGGATTGCTGGAAGTAGAACTCTCTTCTTTTCCTTTTCGGATCCGGATCCAATGAGATTAGTGAGCATACCGGGCACCAGAAAGAGGGGAGCATACACACTTTTCTCGCTTCCGAAAACGTTGAAACTGTAGAGCCAGAATCCTGTTAGAAAGATCAGGGAAAGCAGAGCCCGCGCTCTTTTATTCATCATAGCACCCCCCCAAGGTCTGTAAATATCTCTTTTATAAGCCCTATGTTCCCCGCCCACTGGAGGAGATACTGGGGTTCCGGAGATTGTGGATTTAGCTCCTTCTCGAGATTCTGTGAATGCAAAAATCGGGGGTCTCCTATCAGTATGAACGCCCCATCTCCATACTTTTTTCCTACTATGAGATCATACCTCTCTCCTTCATAATTCAGAGAAGCATATGATTTGTATTCGCCAGAGCAATATACAGGATAAGCCTCCATGAACTTTGGTTTATTCCAGTATTTCGTCAGGTTCTCCTGCGATACCTCCATTCTTCCATGGGTCTCCATTATCCATGGA
Source organism: Thermoplasmatota archaeon (assembly GCA_034190325.1). Taxonomy (GTDB): domain Archaea; phylum Thermoplasmatota; class UBA186; order UBA287; family UBA287; genus UBA287. The sequence goes on along the minus strand of JAXHST010000102.1, from coordinate 12,396 downwards.
ACTGGACCCAGGGGCAGATCGCCTATATCTGCACCAAAAACATCCAGGATCGTTTTGACGTTGTCTCTCTCGCCTGCGCCAGCGCTCAGCACCAGAACCCCCCCGTTTTTCACCCATCTCTCAACCATTTCAGCCTCTTTTCCTGAGTATCTCATAGCAGGAGCTATTATTACCAGGATCTTCCCCTTTTCCAAGAGAGATTGCTCATCCATTATCAGGGGAAGATATTCATTTCTCATAAGATTTATACAGAACCCCTCAAGTCCGTCATCTTCGGATGGAGCAAGGTTAAATTTGTTCATATGGGTATAGTCTATCCATGCTATTTCCTGACCTTTGATATCAGTGTCGGTCGAAGCAAACATAGGTGGAGCTATCATGGAGACTATGAGGAAGAGAGAAATCAGGATATGAAAATCAGTTCTGTCTCCGGATCCGGAAATGAATATAAGAAAGATAAAGATAAGGACAGAGAGAACCAGAAGTGTTGCTCCAATTGTTCCAATGCTTTTAATCTCCGTTCCTGTGAGGTAATTGAATGAGTTACTTATAAGTCTCCATTTAGAGGGTACTGCATCGTTGAAGACATAAGATGTATCGCCAAACACAAGAACTTTTCCATCACCATACTCATCACTGGCTGCAAGAACCACATCCCCGAGTCTCTCATGAAGTTCATATTCCCTGTTCCCGAGATGCCCTGGAGAGAATGGATCTGGATCGTCAGAAAAACCGTATTTTGCCACTATCAGAGGTTTTGCCGATCCATTCAGATCCAGGGACGCTCCGACCGATGATATCCAGAGGTAATCCTCGTCCAGACCTACTGTAACAGGGCTGGGTAATATCTCAAGAGGGCGCCCCCAATACCCGTGGGGCCAGTCTGCTGTATCAGGGTTTACCCTTATTCCCGTGAATGAGAGAACATCATTTAGAGGGTGGTGACCCGACTGAAAAGCTGCATCATCAACGAACATATTTGTATGCTCTCCAAATACTAAAAGACCCCCGCCATTCCTCACAAACTCCTCTATCCAGCCTATTTCATCCGCTGGATAAGGATTTTCAGGGTTTATCAACACCAGAACACTGGCATCTGCCAGCAAATCTTGTAGGGTTTCCTCCGTTTCTTGAGTGAAGTGCTCTATTCCGTATCCCAGTTTTTCGAGAAAAAGTGCCATAGCCCCTATGGACAATCCATTGTACGGTTCTAAAGCTCCTTCCGGATAGGTAGGTAGATCGAAGCCCATTACACAGTTCTTTTCATAAAAAACCACCTTTCCGGTTTTTCCTGTTCCTGTGACTAAGAGGGGGGAGAGTGTCAGCAGAATGAGCGAAACAGATACCAGGACCACCATCACTATTGCACCCGCTCTGAATTTAGTTGTTTCTGCTTTTGTTTTTATTTTTGTTTCCCCAGTTTTTTTGACAAAAAATATTGTTAAAATCGCCAGAAGAACGAAAAGCAGGAGTTGATAGAAGAAAATTGTGGTGAAAGAGAAGAATAGATTGTAGAAAAGAAGGGAGAGTATCCACACCCCAAATGATGAGAGCAAAAATATGAAGAATCTTAGAATATTTCTGTTTATGATTATGATAGTAAAACCTACCAGAATAAAGGAGAGAAAAATCCAGAAACCGCTGGGAGCAGTGCCGAGCGCCGTTGGTCTTCCTATAAGAGTGCCGAGGGAGCTTGTTAAAGCGATGGAAAATGCAGAAAAATTAACTGCTGTATACTTGTAAAGTATTAAAATGAGAGAATAGAGCAAGACTCCAGCAGAGATCGTAGTACCTTTTCTTGTTATTCTTTCGGTTCCGAGGATAAAGAGGAGCAGGGAAAGGACCCAGAGCTCCTTCGCCTGGAAAGCAAAGAGAGTTAGCAGGGAAAGAGCAATAAGAACGACCCCTATAAGAGCGTCCTTCTTTACCACTTTTTCTCTGTCGAAAAGCAACAGGAATGCAACTATGGAGAATAGTAAACCGGCAACTCTCAGATACTCCTGGGAATAAGCTATAAAGTTGAGGGAGAGAAGATTGAGCGAGAAAAGAAAGATAAAAAGCGCCAGATACTCTTTTAGACCCTGAATTTGAATTTTTACGCTCCTGATACTATAGTCGTCTGATATGATTCCATGCATAAAGATCTATCTCATTTTGTATATAAATAATTAACCTAAACCATTTTGAAGATCTTTGGACAATTTTTCTAAAAATGGCACAGAATGATGTAGAATATGGAAAGAATCTTTTGTTCATGTCTCTGCTTAACCCGTAACTCTGCCTGTTTTAAGTAATATGCAGATCTAATCCTAGTGTCTTAACAACTTAATTTTGGAATAATTTAACCAGCATGAGCGAGAAATCTCCGACCTTTAGCTTAGGTAAATCGCTCCTAACTAAGATAGATTTATATCTAAGAAAAGAAATTATTCATATCTGGGCGTACCCACTTGTGGGCTCATTTTTGTGCGGCCGCACACGAATCTTGATAGAAGTAGTCATTAGGTTGGACAGAATACGACCGCACTGAGTGCGGTCTATAAACCGAGTTTCCAACTCGGTTGTACCTGTACCACTTCGAATGGTGCACAAAGTCCAAAATACAGGTATAATATGTTCAGGAAGGAAGAAAACAGAAGGTTGTGTGAGGAGATCATCAGAGCGGTAGCAAAAAGGCATAAGATAGAGATCATGGAGATCTTTGTTATGCCTGATCATGTCCACCTGGTAGTTGGAATGCCTCCAACTATGATCTGAGGCTTTCCGCTTGCTGAAAGGTGGTTCGTCCTATGAGCTTTTCAGAAGCCAAGGAAAAAGGTATCCAAAAGGTAATTTATGGAGTCCTGGCAAATTCTACAGGAGCGTGGGAGATGCAGATCTTGAGACAACAAGGAATTACGTGAAAAATCAAGTCCATCAGACAACTTTATCTCGGTTCCTCTCAGGAAGCCCAGCGCTTTAGTGCTAGGAGGATGCCACTCAAAAACTAATGTCTTTTACTGTATACCTGGTTTATCTTTTTTATGGTGCCTCCATCTCCTCTGGGGCACACAGCCACACAATCATAGCAGTTGTCGCACTTGCTGTAGTCTATTACTGCAAGGTAATCCACTATGCTTATTGCATTAGCACCGTGGTTCTCGCACGCTTTGACGCATCTCCTGCACGCATTGCACCCATTCTCACAGTTGCGTGTAACAAAGACGCCAATATCCTTTGAGCTGCACTTCACCATAACCTTATAGTCCCTCTCAAACAGGGATATGAGATCCTTAGGGCATGCAGGCACGCATGCACCACAACCTGTGCAGCGCTCCTCATCTATCTCTACGATGTGCTTTTCATTTATGAACATTGCATCGAACTTGCACTTCTCTATGCAATCTCCAAAGCCCAAACAACCATAATCGCACATCAATGGTCCATTCACAACCTGAGCCGCAGCCTTGCATGTAGGAACGCCCGTATACTCATATTTAGGCTTGCATCCATCGTTGCACTTCATCTGCGCAACCATCGGAAGATTCTCTGTAGCCTCAACTCCAAGGAGTTTGGCGATTTGTTTAGCTGAGCTGCTTGGAGTTATCCTGCAGGAACCCATAAGGTCAGGCTTTTCAACCAGCGCTTCTGCGTAAGCTTCGCATCCAGCAAAACCGCATGCACCGCAGTTCTGGTGCGGAAGGAGCTCAAAGACCTTATTAACCCTCTCATCTCTTTTAACCGCAAACTTTGTGGCAGCAACGCTCAAAGCCACACCAAAGGCGATCGCAATGAGCCCTATGATCCCTACAACTGTGAGATTCCCAAAACCTCCAGCGCTCTCAGCGCTCTTTATCTGCTCTATTGTATCCCTCACGCCGGTAACCACGGCAGATGAGCTTATGGTTGCATAGGTTATGGCATCTATGCTACCATCAGGGCTCAAAGCTATCTCCTCCGCGCTCAGGCCAACAAACTGCTGAAGAAATTCCTCCTCTACAATTCTTGTTCCTAAACCAGGGGTTTCATGTTGCTCTGTTATGATTACCTTTAAAACCTTAAAATCTCCATCAAGCACGACATAACCCTTTATCTCCCCTTCCATGCCCCTGGATGACAGCTGTCCTGCATATTTAGCGTTATCTGCTCCATCGATCCTCCAGTAGGTCACATTCTCTGCTCCCACCTCCTCAAATGTGGCCTGTGGATAGAGCTCTTTTAGCTCATCTGGCTGAGCAGTTGCTGCAGGGACAATGAGAAGAAGCAGAATCATGAATGGAATAAATCTAACATTCATGCTCTCATCTCCGCAGAAAGAGCTTCAACTACAAATCTTACGCCCTCTGTCAGAGCTGTAGAGCTCTGTGTTGCACCAGTTATAGCATCTATACTACCACCCTCCGAACTCAAAGCTATCTCCTCCGCGCTCAATCCCTCAAACCGGGAAGTAAAGCTCTCTTCAGCTATCCTTGATCCTAAACCAGGGGTCTCCATCAGCTGATCCTCAGGCACAATAACCTTTTTTACCCTTAAATCTCCATCAAGGGCTACATATGCTATGAGAGGATTAGAGCCTGCGGTTTGAGCCCCTGTTGTGTTAACCTTGCCCACATAGCCTACCAATTCCCCCCCTTCTAAAGCTTCCCAGTACTCTATCTCTTTGCCTTCATAGCTTATGCTCTTCTTGTTGAAGGTTGCTTGTGGGAAAACGTCAGCAAAGTAGTTTGTCTCCATTGATGCTCTTTCCTTCTCCATCGGCACGATGAGCGCCTGATATACCTCTGCAAGCAAAAGAGCTACAACAAAAACTGTAATGAAGAGCACGAGCGTGTTTTTTGCCATTTTTTTAACATCTTCTCTCATCTTACCACCTACACCAATCCCGAAAAAGCTCTGAAGGCCATGGAAAAACCTGCAGCAACAACTATTGCTATCGGCACACCCCTGACAGATTCAGGAATATTTAGAAGTTCCAGTCTCTCTCTTATTGCAGCCATAAGAATCATTGCGAACCAGAAGCCTACTCCTGAGAAAAATCCATTTACTAAAGCCTGAGAAAATGAATAACCTGCTCTCGCATTTATGAGAGTAACGCCCAGTATAGCACAGTTAACAACCATAAGCGGAAGAAATATTCCCAAGGATTTGTATAGAGCAGGGCTATACTTTCTTATTATGAGCTCAACCAGCTGAACAAAGACAGCTATGATGATTATGAAGACAAGGGTTTCCATATAGGTTGCATTCAGTGGTATGAGAACATAGGCGTCAACAATCCATGATAGCACAGAAGAGCATGTCATGACAAAAATTACCATAAGCCCCATGCCCATTGAGTTGCTCCAGCTGTTTGAAGTACCAAAAAACGGACAGAGCCCGAGGAATCGTGCAAATATAAAGTTGTTTACAAGAACTGCACCTATTGCTAATGATAAAAGATCACCTGCCATCAGCTCACCTCCCTATTTCTCTCTTCCATCATCCTCTTTCTCTCCAGAGATATCGCTTCTTTTCTCTTTCTCTCCTTCCTTTTTGAAAGATAGATGAAAAATCCTAAGTACCCTGCCATCACAATGTATGCTCCTGCAAACTCCTGCAAGATACCAACCTGAAATGGAAGTACAGTTATGCTGAATTGCGCAAGGTCTTGAAATACAATTTCTCCAAAGCCTAAGACTTCACGAACAAAGGCTATACCCAATATTGCAAGGGAATAACCAAGACCCATTCCAAGACCGTCCATGAAGGTTGGTAAAACAGGGTTTCTCTGCGCATATGCTTCAGCTCTCCCGTAGAGTATACAGTTTGTTGTTATTAATGGCAGATATACACCAAGAGCACCGTAAACTGAAGGCAGATACGCCTGCGTTATAAAACCGAAGAGGGTAACAAAACCCGCTATGATAGATATGAACACAGGTATTCTTACCTCACCAGGCACAAATCTCCTCATAGCAGCGATTATAACAGTGGAGCCTAAGAGGCAGAATATAACACCGATGCTCATGACTATAGCATTTTCTATTCTTGTTGTTATTGCAAGTGCTGAGCACAGTCCAAGGAGCAGTATATAGATAGGATTCATCCTGCCTATGCCCTTGAAAAACTCATCCCAGAGGTTCACTTTTTCGCTCTCATTGCTCATTTTTCTTCCCTCCTATCCTTACTTTTTTCGGTTCCCCAAAAGATCTGGGCATGATAAAGCGATCTATCACTGGCACAAGGCCGTTCATGAAGAGCAACATAAATGATATGCTTTCTGTGCCAGTTAAAAGCCTTGTTGTCATTGTTAGAATACCTAAGCCTATAGCGAATATTACTCTTCCTTCCCTGGTTATAGGAGTTGTCACATAATCTGTAGCCATGAAAAAGGCAGCAAAGAGCAAACCCCCAGAGAGCAGATGGTATAGAGGGTCTGCTCCGGCAGCAAAAGCTATTATAACGCATGTAAGTGCATAAACAAGAGGCACCATGTAGTCTATTAAACCTGATGCTATGAGAATAATACCCCCTATCACTATTGCAAGCTTGCATGTTTCACCAATGCTTCCCGGTATTCTGCCGAGGAAAAGATCCATGTAGCTATATGCAGCGCTAGAGGCTAAGGGGCTTGCAGCTGTAGTACCATCCAGCGGAGCAGGAAAAGATGCCATTACTGCGGTGAAGGAGAGCCAAAGGAAAACTCTGCCACCAGCAGCAGGATTGAATATGTTCTTTCCAAGTCCACCAAAAAGAATTTTGAAGAATGCTATGGCAAAAGCAGAGCCAGCAACAGGGATCCACAGAGGTGCTGATGGTGGCAGGATGAGCGCAAGTATAAATCCCGTAACAACAGCGCTCCCATCAAACTCTATGGGCTTACCCATAAGCCTAAAACCTATGAGCTCTGTTATCTGAGCGCTCAGGATGCTAAGCACAATTATCATAAGCGCATAGTAGCCGAAATAGTAAACGCCTGCTATTGCGCTCGGAATAAGCGCTAAAACAACGCACAACATTATCTTCCTTACATCCCGATCGCTCTTTATATGCGGACTCACACTTACTTCCATTAACTTCGCCTCCTCTTTGCTATAACCTCTGCTTTAGCTAGCTTTGCATATTGAACTATGGGTATCCTAGCAGGACAAACATAAGAGCAGCAACCGCACTCAACGCAGTTCATTACGCTTAAGCGCTCGCAATCATCATACCTTTTATTCTTGGCATAGAGCGCTATCGTTGTTGGCAAAAGATTTTGAGGGCAAACGGAGACGCATTTTGAACACCTTATGCAATCCTTCTCCTCATACTTCCTTACCATGCTTTTTCCCATAGCCAAAACACAGTTTGTCCCCTTAATAACAGGTACATCTAAAGAAGGCTGCGCTATCCCCATCATTGGTCCACCATTTATCACTTTAGCAAGCTCTTCGCTCGCACCTCCGCAGCTTTCTATGAGATAGGAAAATTCTGTACCTACAGGCACAACAAGGTTCTTTGGCTCCTTTACAGATCCTGTGACTGTGACAATCCTCTCTATGAGTGGTTTCCCTTCATAGCACGCATCCCTTATTGCTTTGAGCGTGGCAACATTCTGAACAACAACCCCAACATCAAGTGGCAAACCGCCCATAGGAACAACACGCTTCAACACATTATAGATAAGAGTTTTTTCAGCGCCCTGCGGATATAAAGAACGCAGCACTTTTACTTCAATCTCGCTGTTTGCGCATGCCTGCTTAACCCTCTCTATAGCCTCCTTCTTGTTGTTCTCTATCGCAAATATTGCTTTCTTTACCCCCAGGATTTTCATTGCTATCCTTGTGCCCTGTATGACTTCGTCTATGTGCTCAACCATAAGTCTATCGTCGCTTGTGACAAAGGGCTCGCACTCTGAGCCATTTATTATAAGCGTATCTATGGGCTTCTTTGCATCCAGCTTCACATGCGTCGGGAATTGCGCACCGCCCATACCAACTATGCCCGCATCCTTTATCCTTGCAAGCAGCTCTTCTTTACTGGCGCTCTCAGGTAGAGGATCCATAAATGCTTTCTCCTCTTTCCCATTACCTTCTATAACAACACACCTGGTCTTCATTCCTGTGGGTATGTAAAAATCCTTTATTTCCTTTATAGTGCCACAGATGCTGGCATGTATGTTAGCTGACACATAGCTCTTTGCCTGCCCTATGAGCTGCCCCGCTTTAACTTCATCCCCCTTCTGAACTACAGCCTCTGCAGGTGCTCCTGTATGCTGGTGGAGAGGAACGATAACATGCTCTGGCAATGGCAAACTTTCTATACCGCGCCCGGAAGTCACCTTATTGTATGGAACATGAACCCCACGCATAACATTAACGAAAGCGCATTACGCATATATAGGATTTACCTTAAAAACGGAGAAAAATATATAAAACAACAAAGAAAGCGCTTCAAAGCACATTGCTACTACCTCAACTCGCTTTTGATTGGTTTGCGCTCTAATGCGTCTGGAGAAGTGTTAGAGATCTTATTCTGAAGCATATACCCAGTTCAGAAGCTTCGGGATTGAAAGTTAACCTGTGCGCTCTCAGGTGAAAAGCTGGAAGCTGTACCTCAGAATTTCTCTCTTCGGCATAGGAAAATATACTGTTCCCATGGACTCTGGAGCCAGGAGGGAACATAGGCATATAAGACCCGTAATAGTTAGAGAGATATACTGACTTCACTATAACAATCATGCATAGGATATATGATACTGATGAAAAGGGAAGAGCGTACTACCAGCTTGATGATTTCATGCTCTCCCTGCGGCAGCTATCCCATTGCGAGAGGAGCTACTCATGCTCTCTAACGGTGCCAGTTGATATGACTGAAGCTATAGAGTTCGCAAAAAAGGAAAAAAAGATAAAGATAACAGCAATGGTTGTCAGAGCATCAGCAATAGCACTGAAACATCACCCTATACTGGCAGGGAGATGGTTGGAGAGAATTGATCGGGTGTATCTACCAGAAAGCATGAAGATATTCCTTCCCGTGCAGGTTGGAGACTTTTCAAACGGTGTGTGGATAGATGAAGCTGATAAAAAAAGCATCGTTGAGCTCGCAGAGGAGCTAAATGAGAGAGTAGAGAAAGCCAGGGAAGAACCAAAAGGGCAGCTCTTTCCCTTAGAGCCCTTTTTTACTATATCAAATGTGGGCACTTTGGGTATGATAGATAATTGTTCTGCCATGCTTACTGGCGATGTTGTTAGCTCGCTCATCGTATGCTCGATGATAGAAAAGCCGTGGATCGTTGATAGCAGGATAGAGAAGAGAAAGATTATGAACCTCACGATAATCTGGGATCATTTTGCGGCGCTGGCTAGCACTCCAGCCGAGTTTTTAACCGAGGTAAAAAAGTTGCTTGAAAGCCTTGAGGGGCTGTGAGCAAAGCGCCCACATCACAGCCACTTAGTAACACAGCTCTGGACGCAACCAGATGCATCCATCACAACGCCAGCCTCATTCTTCTCAGGACTCTATATCTATATCACCATTGATCGTTTTTATATCAATTCTGTAGGTTGGAGAGCCAGCATGCGCTATCAGCCTGTCTCTTGATGTCTCATCTATAACAACAGGTATGTCATCATCAAGCTCTATTTCTCCGTTGGAAGTCACCGCATGGATAGTGACATTACTGTAATCTGGAGAGCTTATGCTAATAGCCCCATTCGTAGTTTCAAGGGTTATATTTCCTATCCTTTTCAGGGCAAACTCTAAATCACCATTTACTGTATCAGCGCTGAGATTCTGAAATCTTGAAGCTTCTACTTCAACCTCGTCGTTTGTGATATGAAGCTTTGCATACTCCCCATCAACCTCTTTTACATATATCCTATCATTAATGTTCTCTGCTTCCAGTATCCGGACTTTACTCAACCCCTCTATGGCTATTTCCCCATTGCTCGTCTTCAGAATGACCTCTGAAGTGCTCTCCGGCACCATAATCTTGTATTCAACAGCTACCCAACCCGACGCTCCAGGGCGTTCTGTTGCTACAACAAGCTCATCATCGCTTTCTGTAATGTTTATCTCTATATCATTCAGGAGAGATTCGCTGGAGGCACGCTTGGTGTAATCGAGCTTGATCCTGTTTTCGTCCCATCCTTTTATGGTTATACCGCCGTTTACATTGTTTATGCTCACCCTTTCCTTAGGCTCAAAATATTTCGTTTCTGAAATTTCTGAAACGATGAGTTCGTTTCCAATCCAGACCTCATTCCACTCAATGCTCATTTGATCTTCACCCCACTCAATTTGATAGAGCGGAGAGCAAACAGAACCGAGCACAGCTGCTATGCAGAGCACAGCAATAATCTTACCTGCTCCTCTGTTCCTTCGTGAGATGTAGTACGCAACGATTATGAGAAGACCGCTCACTATTATGGGTGCTGCCAGGTACTCAATACGGATATTGGAAACAAATAGTGCAAGAAAAACTCCTATGCCCAGAGAGATCTCCCCCAGGATTTCAAGCCCTTTTGTCTCTGTTTTCAGAGCTCTATCAAGGATCATAAGAGCTATGCCTATAATACCGAATGCCAGAGCCCATGCATAGGGGGTTTCAACGTAAGCTCCAAGCACCCATAATGCTCCCGCAACAACCAGCATTGTGCCAAGAATGAGAGGCCACTCTTTATTCTCTCCTTTTTCCACATCAAACTCTTCTCTGGATGATAGGAGAATAATAAGGCAGATTATAGCCAGTACCGTGCCTATCGGAATGTTAAATAGCCCCAGAATTGATACACCAATACCAAGCCCCCAAGACCATGATGCACCGGTTAAAACCCCGGCGCCAGCCACTATCTGAAGGATCCCCATGACCGCGAAAGCACCAGAGAACAGGGTGAGAAAAGAGAGCACGAAAGAGGGCACACCTTCAACAAAACTTAGCGTCATGTTTGGAATCGCAAGAAAGATCGCAGAGGTCAAAAGGTTTATAACACCCTGAAGTATAAGAAGCACTGCAGCTAAAGAGCTTTTCATGCACTTCAAGGAGCATGCTTCCTTATATAATTTTTTCCTGCCTGCGCTCTGTTGAATAGGATAGAATTGCCTTTATATTGATGCTTTTAGCCAGCTCGCCAGTCAACCTATTGCCCATTTTCTTCACCTTTTTCTAAACTTCAAAAATTACGAAGACTCTGTGAAAAGCGGTATGCGCTTCTGCCTTGAAACATCGATTAGACCCATGTCTGTAACTCTGAGCTTCGGTATCACAGGCACTGTAAGAAAGGAAAGCGTCATGAACGGCTCATCAAGTTCACAGCCCAATGATGCAGCATGCTCATTTATGTTTTGCATGGATTCTGATACCTCTTCTATGCTCCTGTCGCTCATAAGGCCGCCTATCGGAAGTTTCAGAGCGCCAAGCACCTTTCCTTTATTGACAACAACTAAACCTCCACCGTATGCAGAGACTGCCTCCAGAGCTCTGTGCATATCTCTGTCATCTGCACCAACAACTATTATGTTGTGCGAGTCGTGTGCAACAGAAGAAGCCATAGCTCCAGATTTCAATGAAAATCCTCTGACGAATCCCTTACCGACTCTACCGGTAGCTCTATGCCTCTCTACAACGCACACCTTGAGGATATCACTTTCGGTGTCACTCACAACAGAGCCCCCTAACACCTTTGCTTTCTCTCTTATCCACTCTGTCTCTATTTCATCCCTTATGAGAGATATGACATTTATATTCTCCATATCTGTATCTCTAAATTTGATATCAAAGCTTCTCGGCGTCATTTTTTTAACATTCACTGTTGCCCTGACATCAGCTTCTCTCTTTTTTATGGGAATGAGAAGTCTTTTGCTCTCTGCTATAACATGACCGTCCTTTATGACCATCTCAGGCTCAAAATCTCTTGTATCTTTAAGGATAACAAGGTCAGCTCTATATCCGGGGGCTATCGCACCGAGAGAGTCTATGCGAAAGTATTCGCATGTGTTCAGAGTTGCCATCCTGATGGCAACCTCAGGTTTAATGCCCAGAGATACAGCCTTTGATAGAACCCTATTCACATATCCTCTCTGCAAATCAAGAGCGCTGATGTCGTCTGTAACGAGAATGAAACGGTCTGTCTGACCTTTTTCTACCAGGGGAAGGAGAGCTCTCATATTCCTTGCAGCGCTCCCCTCTCTGATCATTATCCTCAAACCCTTTCTGAGCTTCTCCCATGCTTCATCAGCGCTAACGCATTCATGGTCACTCTCTATGCCCGAAGCGCAATAAGCATCAAGCTCTTTTCCTGACAGCTTCGGTGCATGTCCATCTATCCTCCTATCTTTAAAGGTTTCAAGCTCTTCCATCAGCTTTTTAGAGCCCATAAGAAGAGAATGGTAGTTCATTACCTCTCCGAGACCTAGAAAGCAGTCGCGCTCTAAAAAGGGCTTTAAATCCTCTGC
>JAXHST010000101.1:0-5959 GCA_034190325.1 Thermoplasmatota archaeon | reverse complement strand
CAAAAGGTAATAAACGAAAAATTCTTTTTTGTTTATGTCCATATTCAAGGCATATGACATAAGGGGCATATACCCCCAGGAGATAAATGAAGAGACGGCAGAGAGATTAGGCAGGGCTATAGCAAAATATTTCAAAACCACAGTTGTTGCTGGCAGGGATACAAGGATCTCATCTTTACCCTTATTCAAAAGCTTCGCAAAGGGAGTTAATGCTGAAGGCTATGATGTTGTTGATATAGGAATAATAGATACGCCAGGGCTCTACTTCGCAACAGCGCACTATGGCTTCGGATGCGGAGTTATGATAACAGCATCTCACAACCCTAAAGAATACAACGGATTGAAGATCTGCAGAGAGGCAGCAATACCTGTGGGCTCTGATAGTGGGCTTAAGGATATAGAAGAGATATTTAATGCTGTTCCTACAGGCACAGAAAAAGAGGGAAAGATCATAGAAAAGGATGTGCTCGATGATTACGCTGACCATCTCATGCACTTATATAAGGGGAGCAAAAGAAAAGCCTTGGTCGACTGCTCTAACGGCGCTACGGCGAGGATCGTAAAGAAGCTCATTGAAAAGGGCATAGCTTTGGAGGTTATAAATGATGAGATGGATGGAAACTTTCCTGCACATGAACCAGATCCGTTGAAAGAAGAGAACCTGCAACAGCTAAAAGATAACATGAATGATGTGGACATAGGGATATGCTTTGATGGGGATGGTGATAGGGTTGGAGTTATATCCCAGCAAGAAACCATAAGAAATGATTTTATAACCGCAATAATAGCTAAAGATCTGTTGAAGACGCATAAGGGAGAGACAATGCTCTATGATCTGAGATCAAGCAGGGTGGTGAGAGAAGAGATAGAGAAGGCTGGAGGAAGGGCTGTCATGTGCAGAGTTGGACATGCATTCATAAAGAAACAGATGCGCGAAGAGAACGCGCTCTTTGCTGGAGAGCTCTCGGGGCATTTCTATTACAGAGAGAACTACTTCGCAGATAGCGGGCCGATAACAATGCTCACACTGCTTGGAATGGAGAACATAGAAACAGGAAGCCTCAAAAGATACTTTCCTAGCGGCGAAATAAATGTTAAAACCATGGATCCTCAAGCAGCTCTAAAGAGGATAGAGGAGAGATTCGCTGGAAAAGGAAGTATCTCTTACCTTGATGGCATAAGCTTTGAGTGTGAGGACTACTGGTTCAATGCGAGGGCGAGCAACACAGAGCCTCTGGTGAGAATAAATGTGGAGTCAGGCAACAAAGAAAGAACACGGGCTGTTGTTAGACTTTTACTGGATCTGCTGAGGGATTGAATTGCTAATCAGCATATCCTGCCCGAAGCTTTCTTTTATACCCTTAGATGCGGCTCTGAGAGAGATCGGAGGAAAGTTTGAGGGCATAGAGCTTCTTGCAGAGGAAGAGCACAGCGCAGAAAAGATAAAAAGAACAGGATTAAGATCGTCGATACATGCTCCCTTCAACGATCTTAACATCGCTTCTCTGAAAGAGGAGCACAGGCTCTATTCTGTAAATGAAATAAAGAAGGCAATACTGGCTGCTGAGAGGAGTGGTATGGAGCTTGTCACCTTCCATCCGGGCTGGCCCTCACCATTTTCAGTGCTTGCTAAAGATAGGGTCATAGAAAACTCAAAGAAGAGCATAGAAGAGCTCAATTCATTTGCCTCAGCTCACAGAGTTACCCTGTGCGCTGAGAATCTACCGAACTTCTTCTCAACAGCAGAGGAGCTCCTTGAGGTGACAGATAATATATGCTTTGATATAGGCCATGCGAACATAACAAAAACAATAGATACATTCTTAGATCACAAGAAGAGCATAAAGAATGTACACGTGCATGAAAACAGAGGAGAGCATGACGAACATCTTGCTGTAAGCGGGAGATACATAGATATAGAGGGCATCATAAAGGAGCTAGGGAATAAGAACTATGTGATGGAGGTTACCAGCATAGAGGATGGTGAGAGGAGCAGGGATTTTCTCCTGAGGCTCTAGATCTCAAAGAGAGCTTATGCTGCTATCTATGATCTTTTTTATCTCTGCATCCAGTGCCGGCGGTAGCCCTTTTATGTCTACGCTCAAAAAACCTCTAACGATAACGCTGGTTGCTTCCTCCTCGCTCAAGCCTCTTGACATAAGGTAGAATATCTCTTCCTCCGCTATCTTTCCTATAGCTGCTTCATGCGATAGATCAACATCACTTAGCGTTGCTGTCAGCTCCGGAACGGAGTATACCATCCCCTTTTCTCCGAGAATCAAACCCCTGCATTCCAGGTGCCCTTTAACTCCCTCGGCTTTACCAACGATGTCCCCTCTGAGATAGGCATTACCTCCTGTGCTTATTCCCCTCGAGATCATCTCGGTCTTTGCACCCTTGCCTTCAAGATGTGTTCTTGAACCCACATCTACGTTGCTACCCTCCTTTGCAACAACAATTGTGCTGTAGCGCACCGTTGCGTTATCTTTAGCATAGGATACGGGATACATCTGAATACTCCTTGTCGGTCTCATGTTCACATAGTTGCTCAGGAATGTGCCCTCAACTATAGCTCCACTTCTGGGCCTGACTGCAACATCTTCCCCCCAGCTGTGTATCATGGTGAAGCTCAGTTTTGCCCCTTTCTTTACATAAAACTCGCTTACTCCTATGTGCAATCCTCTATTACTCTTCTCTCCGGTAGCACATCCTGTGATGATATCAAGCTCCGAGCCCTCTTCTGCTATTATTATGTTGTGCACATTCTGCAGTATATCCGAGCCCTTCATGTACAAACATGACTGAACAGGAAATCTTGACTTTACTCCCGGCAGAGCCCTTATGAAATAACCCCTTACCGGATGAAGCTGAGAGTATGCAGTATACTTATCCTGATCAACCTGAACAGCCTTCCACCAGTAGTCCCTGAGCCAATCGTACTTCTCCAGAGCCCTGTTAATACTCATGACCTCTATCCCCTCCTGCAGTGTTTCTTCACGCAACACCGAGGAATCAAACTGCATGTATGTGCCGGAGCGTCCACTTTCCTGGATCCCTATGTCTAAAAGCCTCTCTCTATCCCCGGGATCTACACTGGAAGTTGCAGTAGGCTCTTCATAATCCTCTATGCTTATATCCTCTCCGTATGGTGCTTTCTTGTTTAAAGCTTCCCTTGCCCTTTCATCTATTGTCTGCATCTTACACACTCCTCATATCCCTGCTCTTTTATGCTCTCTAAAAGCTCCTGCGGATTGCCCGAGCACACTATGGTTCCATCCAGCATTATGAAACCTCTATCAACAAGGACATACTCCATTATTGAACCTAAATGCGTTATTATTAGCCCTGATGCTTTTCTAACCCTGGGCTTTTCTCGCTTTAGCAGCGCGTTAATTGCCTTCCCTATCAGCTCTAAATTCTCAACATCAACACCAGAATCCGGCTCATCAAATAGAGAGAGCCTGGGCTCCATCAAAAGCAGCTGAAGCATCTCACTCCTCTTCAGCTCACCGCCAGAAAAGCCCAGGTTGACGTCTCTTTCAAGAAATTGGGACATGTTCAGCTCGGAAGCAACCGATTTTATTCTGCTCTCGTCAGAGTGTATATGCTTTAAGAGATCAAGAAGCTTAACCCCGCGCACAGATGGGGGCTGCTGAAATACCACGCCAATGCCCGCCTTAACTCGCTCATCAGCTGCCATCTCTGTTATATCATTACCATTGAAAAATATTGCTCCTTCTGTAACTCTGTAATTCGGGTTGCCTGCTATAGCTTGAATGAGCGTTGACTTACCGCTTCCATTGGGGCCAAAAAGGACGCAGCTCTCTCCATCCTCTATCTTAAGGTTTACTTCCTTCAGTATATCTTTACCCTCAACCTCTACACTAAGATCCTTTATCTCGAGCATCGCAAGGTATTGGTTAGAGGGTATTTATCCTTTTTCGCTTACATGTCTGCGGGTTTTTAGTCTACAGGCTCGAACTCGCTCTTTTTTGCCCCGCAGATAGGGCATACCCACGTATCTGGTATCTGTTCAAATGGCGTGCCA
This sequence comes from Thermoplasmatota archaeon, assembly GCA_034190325.1. Taxonomy (GTDB): domain Archaea; phylum Thermoplasmatota; class UBA186; order UBA287; family UBA287; genus UBA287. Next base: position 1,911 of record JAXHST010000101.1, on the reverse strand, counting down.
GGAGCAACACCGCTCTCAGGATCTCCTTTTGCAGGGTCATAAACATAGCCACAGACAGTGCATCTATACTTTTTTTGCGCATTCATTTTTTCAGCCTCATCACCATTAGCCTTCTCATCCTTTATATAAGTTGGTGCTGCTTTTGGTGATTTTCCGCCCTTCATTCTGTGGTAATAATCATAGGTCATAGGCTCCTCATCGCTGAGCAGATCACAGTCAACAACCTCTCCCACAAATATCGTATGGCTTCCTACATCAAGTGTGCTTATAACGTTTGCCTCTACATAAGCTATGGAGTTGTCAAGAACGATTGGCGCTCCTGTTTTTCCACCCTTATAATTTACTCCTTCAAACTTGTCTATATCTCTCCCACTCCTGAAACCAAAGCGACCTATGAACTGTAAAGGCGCGCTCTTAGAGAGTATGGAAGCGCTAAAGACCTTGCTCCTCTCTATCATGCTATGCGTCAAATTTTCCTTGCTCAGAGCAACAGCAACCCTCTTTGGCTCGGAGGTTACCTGAATGAGGGTATTTGCTATCTGTCCGTTATCCTTCTCACCAGAAGTGCTTATGATATAGAGCCCGTAGCTTATTTTATGCAACGCTTTTGGATTCATGGTCTTTATTTTTTTCATCGTTTATTTAACTTTGTCTCAAGGATCTTTTTGCACTCAAAGAGATCCTTTGCACAATAATCTGCCTCTGCGCTCTGAGAAAAGACAAGGACAGTTTTGAAACCTGAAGCTTTGGCCCCTATAATATCCCTCTCCAAGGAGTTGCCCACATATATTCCAGTGCTTAAATTGCTCTTACGCAGAGCCAGTTCGAATATCCTTCTATCGGGCTTTGCATAGCCTGCTTCTTCGCTTGTTGTTATAGAGGAGAAATATCCGCGTATCGGCTTTATCTGAAACTCTATGTACTGCGTATCAGCATCGCTTATCAAGCCTGCGGGAGCAAAAGCCTCAAGGAGCTCAATAGCACCCTCGTTTAACCTCACATACTTCTTATGCATTCTGAAGTACTCCTCCAGAAACCAGTTTGTTGGACCATTCCTTACCCAGCTAAGGAACCAGTCCTGTGCTATCTCCAGAGTGTTGTACCACCTGCCTCCGGCAACATTTTTCTGCATAGCCTTATTGTAACTTGCTAAAAGCTCTTCAGCATTAAAACCGTATCTCTTTTCTATGGCTTTCATAAGCTCTTCATGCGCCCTCTCATCGCTCTTTTCATCCATGAGCGTGCCGCCAAAATCAAAGAATATCATGTTCGCCTCCAGCCAGTATGGAGAGAAAACTGAGAACCTCTTCATGATTCTTAAATACGTATCGAGCTTTCGTCTCCTTCCTCCCGACAGCTATTGTTACGCCTCTATCCCCTATGGCTTCAAAAGCCGGCTCATCGCTGTTATCATCCCCTATATATATGCAGAGGCACAAGCTTTCAGAGAGCAGAAACTGAACCACTTTACCCTTGTTCCATCCTTCATCAGGTCTAAATTCTACAATCTTTTTCCCATGCTCTATATGCATATTGTCCAGGTCTAAACCTTCGAGCATTCTTTTAAGCTCCTCAAAAAATTCTCCTTCGTCAGCATTCCTGTAGTGCAGCGCTATGCCAAAGGCCTTATCCTCCACCACCGCGCCTTTCGTCTTCATCCCCTTGAAGTGCTCATACAACCTTTTTACCGTCTCTCTGTATTGATCAAAACGCTCAAACCCTTCTGGTTCCTTTACTCTGTAAAATTCGAATCCATGATTTGCCACCATGGGTAAATCCACATCAAGAACGCTTTTTATTGATCTCATAGATCTGCCAGTAACTATGATCACTTCATCCTTCAATCTCTCAAGTATCTCCTTACCTTTCACTCCCAGCACAGCATCCTCTGGGTTTTTTGTTATAGGGACC
>JAXHST010000100.1:0-2061 GCA_034190325.1 Thermoplasmatota archaeon | reverse complement strand
TAAGGGCATTTATCTCTTTTCTCAGCTCTTCTATGGTGGCATGGAGCTCTTCTGTTGTGTCCTGCCATTCCTTTCTCTCCGCTTCATGTTTCTCTATTGATTCTTTAAGCAATCTGTTCTCTTCTCCCAGTTCTTCAAACTTTTTTCTTATCTTTTCAAGCCTTTCATTGATTTTTTTTACAATAGCCCCTTTTGACTCTTTCAGCTGGGATATTTCATCATCTCTCTTTCTCAGCTCTTCCTTAAGAGAGTCCCTTTCTCTGATCAACTTCGTAAGGAGGTCCCTCACATTTTTATCCAATCTCTCCATGATTTCAGCTCCGAGGACTTTTATTTATATCCTTGTTATTATTAAGATTTTTTGATACTCTGTATAGATAGACCCTGTTCTTTCTATCCGCTTTTTCAGGCTCCCAGCCATCAAATGTCCAGATGTATGTTACAACCCTCGCGCCATCCTTCAGCTCTTTGAAGAGCTTTGTTCTCAAACGATTGTTAACGCTCTGGTATAAAAAAAGAGCAACAACATCAGCATCTCTGAGGTCCGTGTTAAAAAAATTCTCTCTCACAACCTCTGCTTTTTTTAACCCATTCGTCTTTATTCTGAGCTTTGTTATCGCATATCTTATTGGATCGAGCTCTACACCAACTGCGCTGGCGCCGTAATATTTGGCTGCTGTTATAACAATTCTTCCATCTCCACAGCCTAAATCGTAGAGCTTTTCCCCCCTTTTTAGTTCTGACACATCGAGCATCTCCTTTACTATGCGCATAGGAGTTGGGTCCCATGGAGCGCTTTTTATAAGCGCAGGCCATAATTTGGATACAAGGTAGATAATGCAGAGAGCCGCCACAACTATCGCAAGGTAAAACATATACCAAAATAGAAAGGGATATATATAGAGTTTTACTTTTCTCCTTTTGGGGGCTGTAGGGTAGCTTGGTATCCTACGGGCTTTGGGAGCCCGAGACCCCAGTTCAAATCTGGGCAGCCCCATAGGAAAAAATAAATATGGTCCCTCCATTCATCTGACGTGTACAGAAATCCTTCACTCGCTGTTGATGCGGTTGTGATGAGAGAGGGAAAGATCCTTCTGGTGAGAAGAAAAAATGAACCATACAGAGGAATGCTCGCATTGCCTGGAGGATTTGTGGAATACGGAGAAAAGACAGAAGAGGCTGTGTTGAGAGAGTTAAAAGAGGAAACAGGAATGAAAGGAAGAATAAAAAGATTGGCTGGAGTGTTCTCAGACCCTGAGCGGGATCCGAGAGGACATGTTGTGAGCATTGCTTATCTGGTAGAGCCTGTGAGTGAAGGCATAAAGGCCGGGGATGATGCAGCAGGGTGTGAATGGGTAAAAATAAAGGATATAAAAGATCTAGCATTTGATCACAGGGAAATAGTAAAAAAAGCGCTGGAGATGATAGAATGATGTTCTGTCCAAAATGCCATCTCCTTCTCTATCCAAAGGATGGCAAGATGGTTTGTAGAAAGTGCGGGTATGAAACAGAAAGAACTGAAGGGCATGTTGTTGTTGAGGAGCACAGGGAAAAGGAAATATCTGTGCTGAGTGGTGAGGATGAGGCACTTCCCAAAACAAACATCACATGTCCAAAGTGTGGCAACAACGAAGCTTACTGGATACTGCGCCAGACCAGAAGTGCTGATGAGCCTGAGACAAGGATATATACATGCACAAAGTGCGGTCACAGGTGGAGGGAGTACTGAGAGCAATCTGAAGAAAGCTTCCAATACGCCTCAAAACAGAAATATTAAAATATCAGAGGACGCATATTTTGTCTTGGATGGAGATAAAAGCAAAGATCTGGCTTGAGATAGATGGCAGACCGATCATAGGGGAAGGCAGAGCTCAGCTGCTTGAGCTTATTGATGAAACAAAATCCATAAGCGAGAGCGCAAAAAGGATGGGCATCTCTTATAGATATGCCTGGGGAACAATAAAAGAGATAGAAGATAACCTTGGGAAGAGCATTATAACGTCCTCCCGGGGCGGTGCTGGAGGAGGAAAAACTGAGCTGACCGAAGAGGGAAAAGCTCTG
>JAXHST010000010.1:0-2608 GCA_034190325.1 Thermoplasmatota archaeon | reverse complement strand
TATCATGCTGAAAAGCTGTGATATTAACTGCGGCGCCCGTTCAACTACCAGCCTTATTATGCCTTCAAGCATTGCTATCGGGTTCTGCGCTGGTGCGGGTATCGCTGGTTCCTGCGCTACTGTAAATGCAGGCAAAGCGAGTAGCGCCAGGCTCATGAGTATAGCGATAAAAACATTTTTCATTTTTATCGCCTCCTCACTTCTTTTCAAAGCTTGCTAAAGCCCAGAACACTATTGCAACTACAAAAGCTAGCACTACCAGCAAGGGTATTGCGTCTATTAGACCTTTGAGATCCGGTGTGGCTTCCGACAGTTTTGCCAGCCCAGTAGTCATCGACGGCATAAGGACACCAATCACTATCCCACCGACCATGATGGAGACTATCATGGTTACATATCCTTTGATGTCCACTTCTCCATTTTCGTCCTTAACGAGCTCTTTTGCAAGAGCCCATCTTGCTCTCATTCTTTCGAACATTGGTTATCACCATTTATAATATCAAGCTGCTCATTAATATTTTTTGCCTATATAAATATATAAAATATATAAAAAACATAAAGTATATAAATAGGCAGTAATATAATATATATGATGGTTGTCTGGTATGAAGATAAATCAAAATACGCAGATGTGATGCTCCCTGTAAAAAAAGAGGCTCGCTTTCTACTAAAGGATTTCTGCAATGACAATCAGGTAACATACTCCCAGGCTATCATTTATCTTATAATCGAATATTACAGGCAGAGAGATGAGATGGATAAGCTAGTGATAAAGATGAAGGGTTGTGATGCTGATAAACGGCGCTATTTTTCAGATGAATGGATCGAAAAGCTGACAGGGGTAAGGCTATGAGTTGGCTTAGTGAATATAGAAAGAGAGCAAAAAGATACAATGAAGCATGCAGAGAGCTGAAAGAAAAGGGAGAAATAGACATAACAAAAATTCGTGATATCCAATGGGCACAATGGACATTGGTCATTTCTTTCATATCTTTTGGATTGCCGTTTGTAGCCTTACGGGAAGATTTGGAGAGGCTTGTAATAGAATTCCCTAAAATCAAAACGGTTGTTACGGTTTATTTATTTGTCATGGTAGCAATTTATTTTGTTTTGTGGTGGCAAGAAATGAAACTTGATAGCGAAGTCAATAAAAAGGTTAAAGCGTATTTGAAGCAAAAGGAGGCAAATTATGAGCGATAAAGAAGAAAAAGTAAAAAAAGGAAGCAAAAAGAATAAGGAAACAAGAGGCGCAACTGCAATATGCAATTGCAGTATTGAAGAGTATGTGAGACAGTGTTTAGAAGATATCGATGTAAAGGAGGCAGAAAATGAGTAAAAAAATAAAACCATGGGTGGCATTCATAGCTATGGCGCTCTTGATAGCGCCTTCGCTGATGATTGCGGGAGCGCAGGAAGGAGAAGATATAGATGCATACACGATAGGCAGCTGGAAGGGGAGGAGGCTGATTGCACTGACATTTGAGCCTTCGGTGCAGAATATGAGCACAACTGACTCTGAGTTATACTTTGTGATACAGGATGAAAGAGGCATGTTGAGCAGCATATTCGGTGATTTCATGTATGATAAGACTGTCTATCTTGTGAAGGGTAATGACACGGCTAACGCAACTGTTCTTGAGCCAGATGCAAACGGCATATATCACGCTGAATTTTCTGGCACCGGAGAATACTACATTGTGGTAACGGCAACTCCAATATTGCCGATCCCGATAATAGGAGATATTCTATTCCCATCTGATACAAAGACAATAGCTGTGATAAAAGCGTATAGGATACCATATGAGCTGATTATAGGGATTGTGTTTGTCATTGTGCTAGCTGGAGGAGGTCTATATGTCTATAAAGAAGCAAAAAAGAGAAGACTTAGAGAAAAGTAAGGTAGATAAAGAAATAGAGGCAGAGCAGCCTGAAGAAGAGGCAGAACAAACAGAAATAGAGCCTGAAAAGACAGAAGAAACACCTGAAGTGAAAGAAGAAAGCAAAAGCAAATCAAAGAAAAAGACAGAGGAAGAGCTCACAGAAGAGCAAATAAAAGAGCAGATAAAAGAGCCTGAAAAGGAAGAATTTGCGCCTGCAGAACACATAATGATTTTAGAGCTAACGGAAGACGGCAGGGCTAAATTCATACCTGCAACATGGGCTGGCAAATCAGATGTGCTCGTAGATGAATACACTAAGAGAACATACATGCTGACGACAGAAAAAGGAGACACACCTCCTTTCTTTGATATCCCTTTTCAGGTCGCAAAGAACCCGATAGCCCTGCTTTTCTGGAGGCTTGCCAGGGTTTTTGGTCTGAAAACCGTATGGCACAGAGCTTTGCTATACCCCCCCAAATGTCTGCTGCCTTTCAACTGGAAAGAGCAGAAGCAGGATGTGCTATCAGGCAGGGTATGGAATGCAACTGTTGAAGATGCGGCAAGAGCGTTAGCAAAACAGCAGATAGCGAAAGGCGCCATGAGCAATAGCATTATGTATGTGCTGATTGGCTTTGTGGTCATACTTTGCATAATAATCCTAGCAACACTGGCAGGAGGTTAAATAAATGACAGAGCTGGAAGACATCCTGAACTCCATGGGTTACGAG
>JAXHST010000001.1:0-2228 GCA_034190325.1 Thermoplasmatota archaeon | reverse complement strand
GGAAGAAAAGCTAGAAGAAATAAGAAGGTACGGGATCAACAAGGTTGGAGACTTAATGTCCGATATGGATTGGAAAGAAATAGAACTTAGCGAGAGTGTAATGTAGGCGGTCTTACTCAGTACATCTTAAATAAAAGCTTGCTCATAGACAAATCATGGTTCAGATATCAGGAAACCTGGTGAACGCTTTCTTTGTCTGTAGGCGCAAGCTATGGCTCTATGCCCATGAGATCGGCCCATCAGCGGATCATGAGCTTCTTGACCTTGGCAGGATCTATGATCAGTTCACCTATAAAAGGGAAAAGGAAGGAATAACGATGGGTGGTATGAAGATAGATCTACTGCGTAGGGGTGAGGGGCAGACGGTTGTGGGGGAGGTTAAGAAATCCTCTGCTTTCGCCAATGCAGCAAAGATGCAGCTTGCATACTATCTCTACAGGTTGAAAAAGGAAGGAATAGAGGCAAAAGGAGAACTGCTATTCCCTAAAGAGAAGAAGAGGGTCGTGGTAGAGCTTGATATAGATCTGGTAAAGGAGCTTGAGGAAAGCATAAAAGAGATAAATGAGATCATAGCTCAGGAAAAGCCACCGGAAGCAAGAAAGACAAGGTTCTGCGCAAAGTGTGCTTATGCAGAGTTTTGCTGGTCTTAAACCATTAGCTTTATCTTTCATCAAGCAATAGAGTTTAGTGATGAAAGAAAGACTTTACATATTTTCAAACGGCGAGCTGAAAAGGCAGGAGAACACGCTTTACTTTGATGGGGAGAAAGGGAAGAAGTATATACCGGTGGAGCACACGTCAGAGATCCTCATATTCGGGGAGGTTAGCATAAACAAAAAACTCCTCGAATTCCTGTCGCAGAACGAAATAATGCTCCATTTCTTCAATTACTACGGCTACTACGCGGGGACATACTATCCGCGCGAGCACTACAACTCCGGCTATATGATCCTCAGGCAAGCTGAACACTACATGGATAATGAAAAAAGGATGGTGCTAGCAAAGAAGTTTATCGAAGGTGGAAGCTCAAATATGCTTAAAGTATTGGGCTACTACAATTCAAGAGGGGTAGAGCTGGAGAAAGAGATTAGAGAAATGGAGAGGCTAAAAGCGCAGATAGAAAAACAGCAGACGGTTGAAGAGCTTATGGCGATAGAAGGAAACATTAGAAGTACATATTATTCCGCTTTTAACAAGATATTGAGAAGTGAAGATTTCTCTTTTGATGTGAGGAGCAGGAGGCCCCCCATGAGCAGGATAAACTCTCTCATAAGCTTTGGTAATTCGCTCTGCTATACAGAATGTCTGAGGCAAATATACCAGACACATTTAGATCCCAGGATAGGCTTTTTGCATTCAACAAACTTCAGGAGGTTCACCCTTAACTTAGATGTTGCGGAGATATTCAAGCCGATAATAGTTGATCGATGCATATTTACCATAGTTAATAAGAACATGGTGCGGGATGAACACTTTATGGATGAGTTAGATAAGGTTTATCTCAACGAGAAAGGTAGGGACGTATTTGTCAGAACTTTTGAAGAAAGAATGAAGTCAACGATAAAACACGAGAGGCTCAAGAGGAATGTTTCTTATGAAACTCTGATCAGAATGGAGCTTTATAAGTTAGAAAAACATCTCATGGGTGAAGAAGAGTATCATCCATTTATTGCGAGGTGGTAATGTATCTGATAATGGTCTATGATATACGCGAAGAAAGAGTGTATAAGGTTTTGAAGACCGCAAGGAAATATCTTACATGGGTTCAGAACTCTGTTTTGGAGGGGGAGATCACAGAGGCAGGGTTTGAGAGACTGAAGATGGAGCTGAGAGAGATAATAAAAGAGGAAGAGGACTCGGTGATCTTTTATACGATGAGAACAACAAGGTACACTTCAAGGGAGAATATGGGTGTTGTTAAGGGAGGGGAGGAGCAGATAATTTAACGTCGATCCTTAATGTTGCATTTTTACGCTTGGATGGACGACGTGTGTGTTACAGGTAAAAAGAAATATTAATGAGGGGAGACATTACGGTTGAGTAGAATACCTATAAGGGATTGAAACATGAGAAAAGACGTAATAAAAAGTAAGGATCGATTGAAATCAGGCGTCAAATGACGCTTGCGGCTGATTAGAATACCTATAAGGGATTGAAACCATACTTGTCTATGTCGCAGCTCCAAACACATTTGAACCTGATTAGAATACCTATAAGGGATTGAAACC